>NZ_CP058235.1:300000-475000 GCF_013388295.1 Bartonella alsatica
ACGGGTCTTGAACCAATAACCTCACGCATCGCACTCTCAGCTACTTGACGAACTGTTCCTTCTTGATCATTCACATTGAATAAAAATTGACTAGGGCGTGAAATTCGATAGTAAACAGAAAAATTGACATTAACAATATTCTGATCACTCGAAAGCATCAAGCCTTCACTTTGTTGAACCTGTCCGGATTGACTACCGATCGCAATCATTTTCTCTGTTAAAGGCACTTTCATATAAGTCTCAATTGGCCAAAAATGAAAATGCAAACCATCACCAATAATCTCTGCTTTTGGCACCCCAAAACGCAATTCCACTGCTTGTTCATTTTGCTGAACAATATAAATAGACTGATACAAACAAAAAAATACAGCAAGAAGAAACAACAGAACAAAAAGCCCACTTCTACCAACTTGTTGAAATTGATCATGCCCTTTACGCAAAAGATCATCAATATTGGAACCATTGTCACCATCACCATTGCCCCCAGAACCAAAAATATTCTTAGCAGGTGTTTTTTTGTCACTACCGTATTTACTCTTTTTACCGCTCCATGGGCCGCTACCATTTTGATTTGTCCAGGGCATCATCACCTCTTTAATTGACTACCATTAATCAATATCAACCATTTACTTGATCTTATAAAATGCTTCTTATCTGTTTACAATGTAACTGATAGGCTCTTTCCACTCAATTACAAACGATTATTTCCGCTCATAAACTATAAAACGCGTCGGATGACTGTCTTTATCTCCTTCTGGAATATATTGCGTTTGCACAATAGTCCACCCTTCTTTATCGAAAACAGGAAAAAAACTATCACCTTCAATGGAAGCTAATACTTCTGTAAGAAATATTTTATCAGCAATACGCAATCCTTGTTGAAAAATTTCACCACCACCAATAATAAAAATTGCATTTGCACCATTTTGAGAAGCCTCGCTTTTTGCAACAGAACAAGCTTGAAGCAAAGAATGAACAACAACAGCACCTTCAGCCATAAATGTACAATTGCGCGTAATAACAATATTTGTACGCCCTGGTAAAGGTCGTCCAAGAGAATCCCAAGTTTTTCGTCCCATAATAATAGGCTTACCAAAAGTTAAAGTCTTAAAGCGTTGCAAATCTGTTGACAAACGCCAAGGCATAATACCTCCACGACCGATAACACCATTTTCTGCAACAGCTGCAATTAAACAAACTGAAAAAGTCATATTGCTACTGGAGCCTTGATATGTGGTTGTGCTTCATAATTAAGCAATTCAAAATCCTCAAATTTAAAAGAAAAAAGATCTGTTACCGCTGGATTTATACGCATAAACGGCAAAGCATTTGGTCTACGAGACAATTGATACCCAGCCTGCTCAAAATGATTAGAATAAAGATGCGCATCACCAAGCGTATGAATAAAATCACCTACTTTAAGCCCACTGACTTGCGCAATCATCATCGTTAACAATGCATAAGAAGCAATATTAAACGGAATACCTAAGAAAATATCCGCTGAACGTTGATAAAGCTGGCAGGATAACTTACCATTAGCAATGTAAAATTGAAAAAAACAATGGCACGGCGGGAGAGCCATCTCCTCTATTAATGCGGGATTCCACGCTGTTACAATTAAACGGCGAGAATTAGGCGTTTTCTTAATCATAGTCAATAGATTACTAATTTGATCAATATATCGTCCGTCAGGAGCTGGCCAAGAACGCCACTGATAACCATAAATAGGACCAAGATTCCCTTTCTCATCAGCCCATTCATCCCAGATTGACACACCATGTTCCTTCAACCACGCGATATTCGTATCACCCTTAAGAAACCACAAAAGCTCATAAATGATTGAACGTAAATGCAATTTCTTTGTTGTTAACAATGGGAATCCGACCTGTAAATCAAATCGCATCTGATATCCAAAAACCGATCGCGTTCCAACACCGGTCCGATCTACACGATCAATGCCGTAATTTAAAACATGAGATAAAAGATCAAGGTAGATTTTCATATAAATATTATGCCCGATTCTATCGGTTATAAAAAATAAAAACTATAAAAATTCAGAAAAGTACAATTTAAATCTCTTTTTTCAAACATCTTTCACAAGAAATTACCATGATCCGATTAAATTTTTGACGCAAAAGATAAAATACTGTAGACAGCTCCTAGGGGAATAAATACAGGGATAATAAATCAACAGACATGAACATAATTTAAAGGGATAGACTTATGGAGAATGAAACAACTCTAGCACCGCATGATACGAGAAAACGTGTTCTTTCTATCATATCTAGTGCATCAGGTAATCTAGTTGAATGGTATGATTTTTATGTTTATTCTTTCACATCCATCTACTTTGCATCACAGTTTTTTCCCTCCAACGGAGATGTTGTTACTGAACTTTTAAAGTCTTCCATTGTCTTTTTTATCGGCTTCCTCATGCGTCCAATTGGCGGTTGGCTCTTCGGATTTATTGCTGACCGTTATGGACGTAAGCGCTCTTTGCTTATTTCTGTTTTTATGATGTGCGGTGGTTCATTCCTCATTGCCTTACTTCCTACATATGAAACTATTGGAGCAACAGCAGCGGTTCTACTCATTTTACTCCGTATGCTTCAAGGACTCTCAGTGGGCGGTGAATACGGTACAACAGCAACTTATATGAGCGAAATTGCTGTGAAGAATCGTCGTGGTTTTTTTAGCTCCTTCCAATATGCCACACTCATTGGTGGTCAACTTCTCGCAAGTCTGGTTATGTTTATTCTAGCGTTATATCTCACAGAAGATCAGTTAAAAGCATGGGGATGGCGTATACCCTTTGCGATTGGTGGATTAGGAGCAATTGTCGCAATTTATCTGCGTCGCTCACTTCATGAGACAACAACCAAAGAAAGCCGTTCTAAAGAACAAGCTGGTAGCCTCAAAGAGCTTCTCTGCAATCACAGAAAAGCTTTCTTTTTAGTTATAGGCTTTACAGCGGGAGGGTCTCTCACATTTTATACCTGTACAACTTATATGCAGAAATATCTGATCACAACCACAGGGTTTGATAAACACACCGCTACAACAATAATGACTGCTGCACTCTTTATTTTTATGTTACTCCAACCTCTTTTTGGTTCTCTAGCCGATAAAATTGGCACAAAAGCTTCGTTGCTTATTTGGAGTGCCCTATCTATCATCTGCACAATTCCTGCACTTAGAATCATTGGTAGCACAGATGATACATGGGTTGCCTTATCAGTCATTACTGGAATGCTTTGTATTATGAGTTTTTATACGTCTATTTCTGGTATCGTAAAAGCAGAAATGTTTCCTGCTTCAATCCGGGCAATGGGAGTTGGTCTTTCTTATGCTATTGCCAACGCGCTATTTGGTGGTTCTGCTGAAACTGTAGCACTTGAATTTAAAAAGATTGGATATGAATCCGTCTTCCATTTTTACATAGCCGGTATGATGATTATTGCATTTATCGCAATTCTTTTCATGCCAGATGCTAGAAAAAAAGGATACCTTCAAGGAGAAGATATTCATTAACTTTTTCATTAACTTTTTTGTTATATTCGTCATATGGAAATTAAGTGCTCATAAATTTTCGTACTCTATCTCCGATAGTGTAAAACAATACTATTCTTTTCTGTAACCTACGCTTTTAATAGTAAGTTTTCATAGTATCATAAATATGTCGCTTTTTTTCCACTGAATACAGTGCACTCAAGAGCAAAGAAATCTTTGTTTGAGTTTAAGCAACCATTCTTTTTATCAATAATGATCAACCTTTATCGAAAGTAACTTCCTCCCATAAAAACACAACCGCCTATTTCGCAATAATATAAGTCTAAAAGAAAATGAGCAGCAACAGTATTTTAACTGTAAATAGGCGGATTTGCGGTTTATCACAACACACATACATGTATAGAATAAACTACATCTGTTTCCATAAGTTATCCTATCTCAATATCTTTTTTATCTAATGATCAATGACATTATTAACGCGCAACAAAAATCAAAACACACATCCTATAAATATTATGGTCTTCTGCTTTACTAAAATATAAAGTCATCAAAAAGTATAGTGCCATAACCCAAATAAGCCATCTCAAATAGCTTTCATAAAAATAACTATTACATACATTATATAATTGAATTTTAATGATACAAATCATTATCAACTTTAAACTAAAAAAATAAACTATAGATCTAAAGGGGGAATATTTCATGAAAAGCGAAACAACTTTAAAACCAGATGATACAAGGAAACGTATCTTCGCAATCATATCCAGCGCATCAGGAAATCTAGTAGAATGGTATGATTTCTATGCTTATTCATTTGCGTCGATTTATTTTGCTTCACAATTCTTTCCTGCAGATGATGATGTCGTTACACAACTTTTAAAAATTGCAGGAATCTTTTTTATTGGCTTTCTTATGCGCCCGATTGGAGCATGGCTCTTCGGCTTCATTGCCGACCGTTATGGACGTAAACGTTCAATGCTTATTTCTGTTTTTATGATGTGTGGTGGTTCATTTCTTATTGCCATACTTCCTACTTACAAAACTATTGGAATAACAGCAGCCTTTCTTTTGCTTTTAATCCGTATATTTCAAGGACTTTCAGTCGGCGGTGAATATGGCACAACAGCAACTTATATGAGCGAAGTCGCTCTTAAAAATCATCGCGGGTTCTTTGCTTCCTTCCAATATGCTACAACGATCACAGGTCAACTTCTCGCCAGCTTTATTATATTTATTTTAGCACTTTATCTCACTGAAGATCAGTTAAAATCATGGGGCTGGCGTATCCCCTTTGTGATTGGTGGATTAGGAGCACTGGTTGCGATTTATTTGCGTCGTTCGCTCCATGAAACAACAACCAAAGAAAGCCGCTCCAACCAACATGCTGGTAGTATTAAAGAGCTTTTCCACAACCACAAAAAAGCTTTCTTTTTGGTTGTTGGCTTTACAGCGGGAGGGTCACTCACATTTTACACATACACTACTTACATGCAAAAATATCTGATAACAACCACAGGATTTGATAAACAAACTGCAACAACGATAATGACTGCCGCACTTTTCATTTTTGTATTACTCCAACCCCTCTTTGGGTCTTTAGCCGATAAAATTGGAACAAGGACTTCACTTATCAGTTGGAGTACCCTATCCATTATTTGCACAATTCCTGTGCTTAAAATGATTGGAAATACCCATAATGCATGGTTTGCATTATTAATTATTATCGGAATGCTCTGTATTATGAGTTTTTATACATCCATCGCTGGTATCATAAAAGCAGAACTGTTTCCTGCTCCAATCCGAGCTATTGGAGTTGGACTTTCTTTTGCTATTGGTAATGCGCTGTTTGGCGGTTCTGCCGAATATGTAGCACTTGGACTTAAAAATATCGGATATGAAACTATCTTCTCTTTTTACATAATTGGTATGATGATCATTGCACTCATTTCAATTCTCTTAATGCCAGATATAGACAAAGAAGGATATCTTTAAAGACGATACAATCCATTAAAATTTTTATATACAAAAGAGTCCAACTAATTAGGCCTTTTTGTAATGTAATTAGGCCTTTTTGTAATGAATGTATAAAAATTTAATAAAAGCAGCAAATAACATGAAATAATTCATTTCTTTTAGCTTACCTTACAAAAAAAACATTGTGGTCCTTTACAAGGTGAAGAACACGTGTATAAAAATCTACATTGTTTAAATTTTATCAAGTATCCTTAATCGTTTAGCGACTAAATAATAAAAAGTTACACAACTTTTCTGCACATTCCAAACATCTTCGGCAACTGTTAACACAACCATTTAAACACTCTTTTTAATAACAATTCACTAACTTGAATCTATTTTTCAACGCACTTCTTCCCGCGCTCAGCTTTAGATTCAATATAATTAGCTTATCCTACTACAAAATAAAACCCTCTAAATGTACAAGTCTATAACCCAAATAAGCCCTCTCAAATAGCTTTCACAAGAAATTATTACGATACTACTAATTGAATTTTGATGATACAAGTCGTACAACAAACTTAATCAGAAAAATAAATTATAGATTTAAAGGGGGAATATTTCATGAAAAGCAAAAAAATTTTAAAACCAGATGATACAAGGAAACGTCTCCTTGCTATTATATCCAGTGCATCAGGGAACCTAGTAGTATGGTATGATTTTTATGCTTACTCATTTACGTCGATTTATTTTGCTTCGCAATTCTTTCCTGCAGATGATGATGTCGTTACACAACTTTTAAAAACCGCAGGAATCTTTTTTATTGGCTTTCTTATGCGTCCAATCGGAGGGTGGATTTTCGGATCTATTGCTGATCGTTATGGCCGCAAACGCTCAATGCTCTTTTCTATTTTGGTGATGTGTGGTGGTTCTTTGCTCATCGCCATACTTCCTACCTACAAAACTATTGGAATAACAGCAACATTCCTTCTTCTTTTAATCCGAATGATGCAAGGACTTTCAGCGGGTGGTGAATATGGTACGGCAGCAACGTATATAAGTGAAGTTGCACTCAAAAAACATCGTGGTTTCTTTGCTTCTTTTCAATCTGCCACACTTATTACCGGACAACTTCTTGCCAGTTTTATTATATTCATTTTAGCACTTTACCTCACTGAAGAACAGTTAAAATCATGGGGCTGGCGTATTCCTTTTATGATTGGTGGATTAGGAGCATTGGTTGCGATTTATTTGCGTCGTTCGCTCCATGAAACAACAACAAAAGAAAACCGTGCTAAAGTACAAACTGGGAGTATTAAAGAACTTCTCACCAAACACAAAAAAGCCTTTCTTGTAATTACTGTTTTTGCATCAGGAGGATCTCTCACATTTTATACCTGTACAACTTACATGCAAAAATATCTAATTACAACGACTGGATTTGATAAACACACTGCTACAACAATAATGACTGCTGCACTCTTTATTTTCATACTATTTCAGCCCATAGCTGGTTTTCTAGCCGACAAAATTGGAACAAAAACTTTACTCATCATTTGGAGTATACTCGCTACACTCTTTACATTTCCTGGGCTTAGCATAATAGGTAACACGCAGAATCCTTGGGTTGCCTTATTACTCATTATTGGAATGCTCTGCATTATGAGCATGTATACATCTATCTCTGGTGTTGTAAAATCAGCAATGTTTCCTGCTTCAGTGCGGGCACTAGGAGTTAGCCTTTCTCATGCTATAGGCAATGCATTATTTGGTGGCTCTGCTGAATACGTAGCACTTGGTTTAAAAAATATGGGACATGAATCTATCTTTTATTTCTACATAACCGGTGTGATGATCATTACCTTCATCGCACTTCTCTTTGTACCGGATATGAGTAAAGGAGGATATCTCCAAGACAGCGAAACCTGTTAACTTCCTACACGAAATGAAAAAGCCCAAGAAATTGGGCCTTTTTATCATTATTGCATAAGAATTCTTGTTTAATACTGCTTAAATTTTATGAAGCGCATTTAATTGCTTGGCCAACAAATAATAAAAGGTTACACGACTTTTTCTGCGATCTCCAGACATCATCTCTGCAACTTTTGAAACAGCTGCTTTAGCACCCTGTTCATCAGCACCTAATACATCTTGAACCCATTTTTCAACGCGTTCTAATTCTTTTGGATCCGATGTAGCAACAAGGGATGCATCCTCTTTTTTCATCACCAAAGCTAAACGCTGCCTCAGCCGTTCTACTGCAACTTCATCGGGATTTTGGTCATATAATTTAATATCTGCTAAATCATTTATCATTCTGCGCCATCTCCTCTCCAAGAATTCGCAGCTGTATTTTACAACCGCATCATATAGCTTCGTAAATAACTAGAGGATTTAAAATATTAACAACCCCCCCCCTTTTACAAAGCCCGTTCTTCATCTATATTTAAAGAGCTGGCTTGCCAGCTATGGTAATAAATGGACAATGAAATAAACTCATTGGACCCGGGGGCGGTACCCGGCGCCTCCACCAAAATATAATAAACAAAAATTTATATTTTGATGGGGGCGAAATAGGATCGACAAGAGTGTAAAGATTGCTCTTTTACTCGGTATAGTACCACCGTTATCGGACTAAATGAGTAGTTGCAAATGACAACTATGCGGAAGCACGTCTCGCCGCTTGAGTCGGCGTGAATGCTTCAAATTAAGTCTTAAACCGTCGCAGGTTTAAGCGGGGTTCGAAGGCACCTGGCAACAGAAGCCTTCACTCTTATAAATTTGATTGATTAGACATTATTTGACATAAAGTTTTGTGTTTTTCTCAATTAATTAAGTGCATTGTAAACAAAATATTGCTACCTTAAAAAAAATTCATTACACGATATTATTTATGCTCAGCTACTGTGTAAAATAAAAGGAATAAACTTCGATGGTTCAAGATCAAATCCGTTACGATATTCTCGTTCAGGATGCGCTCCGTGGAGTTATCCGTAAGGTTTTATCAGAAGTTGCCAAAGCAGGGCTTCCAGGTAATCACCATTTTTTTATTACTTTTTTGACAAATGCACCAGGAGTAAAAGTTTCTACTCGACTTAAAAACCGTTATCCAGAACAAATGACAATTGTATTACAACATCAGTTTAGAGATTTAAGCGTGTCAGAAACTGCTTTTGAAGTAACACTCTCTTTTAGAGAAATTAGCGAAAAATTGGTGATTCCTTTTGCTTCTATCCAAGTATTTTATGATCCTGTCGCATCATTTGAAGCAGCATTTGATCTACCCTCAAATCTTATCTCTGAAGATATTGAAAATTCAGAAAAGAGCTTATCCACACCTATCATTTTATCGGATAAACAAAAAAAAGAAAATACGCTCTCAAAAGAACAAAATCTCAGTACAAATAAGAAACCTTCAAACAATGATACCAAACAGAGTGCTGATGTTGTCTCATTAGATTCTTTTCGGAAAAAATAAATAAATTTGCTTATGACTGAACCAATTAACCTTCGCCAATTTCGAAAACAAAAAAAGCGAGTAGAAAAAACTATTCATGCAGAAGAAAATCGCTATCGCTTTGGAAGAACCAAAACTGAAAAACTTTTCGAGAAAAAAGAAGCTTTAAAGGTACAAAAGTTTCTTGATCAAAACCGTTTATCCTTTGACGAATAAGAGTAGAAGAATGCACGAAAATGATTCCATCAATTGGTCAAAAATGGTTCCGCAAAAAATATCGGTTCGGATTAATGGACACGCAACAAGTATATCTTTAGAACAGCCATTTTTAGACATTCTCAAAGCCGTAGCACACAAAAAAAGACAATCTTTAGCTTTTATTATCTCTGATATTGACAGCAAGAGACCACAACAAGTAAATCTCTCGACTTCATTACGCATTTATGCTCTTCAAAGCGTTCTTATCCAACGCGTTTAATATTTTGTTTTTATTTTTTACGATCTCTGTTTTCTTATTTAACAAAAGGTGTTGTGGCTTTATTGAAGAAAAGTTTTTTAGACCTAGCGCTCAGATCAAAAAAAGACTACACAAAAGGTATAATGAATAATTTTCCTGATCACATACCATTCTTTGAAGAAGATGCTCTCCCTCTCCAAAATAAAAAGAGCTCTGGGGTGACTACCCATACTTTAACAATAAAAGAGCAAACACAATGTGGTATCGATTATTTGGAACAACTCAATCCCGAACAGCGGCAAGCTGTAATGAATACTGAAGGGCCACTGTTAGTTCTTGCAGGAGCTGGTACTGGAAAAACACGAGTTTTGACGACACGTATTTCTCATATTTTGCGCTCCGGGCTCGCCTCTCCTAGGCAAATACTTGCTGTAACTTTCACCAATAAAGCAGCACGTGAAATGAAAATGCGTATTGGTGAACTTATTGGTGAAATTGTTGAAGGCATGCCCTGGCTTGGAACCTTTCATTCCATCGGTGCAAAAATTTTGCGCCGTCATGCAGAACTTGTTAATTTAAAAAGCAATTTTACAATTCTTGATAATGATGATGTTACTCGGCTTTTAAAACAGCTTATTCAAGCTAAAGGCTTGGATGATAAACGTTGGCCCGCACGAAACCTTGCCGTAATAATTGATTCTTGGAAAAATCAAGGACTTTCACCACAACACATTTCAGAAAGCGATGCCCATTCCTTTGGAAATGGCATGGGACGTGAACTTTATCGTAGCTATCAGGATAGATTAAAAAGCCTTAACGCCTGCGATTTCGGTGATCTGCTACTGCATTCTATCTCTATCTTTCAACATAATCCAGATATTCTTCAAGAATATCATTCCAAATTTCTCTATATTCTTGTAGATGAATATCAAGATACGAATACAGCACAATATCTTTGGCTTCGCCTTTTGGCACAACAGTCTAAAGGGAAAGATATTAACATTTGTTGTGTTGGTGACGACGACCAGTCTATTTACGGGTGGCGAGGTGCTAAAGTTGACAATATATTGCGCTTTGAAAAAGATTTTCCTCCTGCAAAAATTATTCGTTTAGAACGCAATTATCGTTCAACATCACACATTCTCAAAACTGCTTCTCACCTCATTTCTCACAACCAAGGAAGACTTGGAAAGATACTTTTCTCTGATCAAATAAATACCGAAGAAGAAAAAGTAAAAATTCATACAGCGTGGGATTCCGAAGAGGAAGCGCGCGCAATTGGAGAAGAAATTGAACGTGCACAACAAGCAGGTCATTCATTAAATCATATGGCTATATTGGTGCGTGCATCATTTCAAATGCGTGAATTTGAAGATTGTTTTGTAACACTTGGACTCAATTACCGTGTTATTGGCGGTCCACGCTTTTATGAACGAATGGAAATACGTGATGCCATGGCTTATTTGCGCGTTGTTGTCCAACCAGCAGATGACCTAGCCTTTGAACGTATTATCAATACACCTAAACGCGGCTTAGGAGATGCAACTCTACGCACCCTTTATGAGAGTGCACGTGCACGTGCTATTCCTCTCTTTTCTGCTGCTGCAGCAATAATTGAAACAGATGAGTTAAAACCCAAAGCACGCAGTGCTTTGCGAAGTGTTATTGAAAACTTTCGCCGTTGGCAAAATATGCTGCAATGCACTCCCCATAAAGAACTTGCCGAAACAATTCTTGATGATTCAGGCTACACAGCTATGTGGTTAGAAGATCGTTCACCTGAAGCAGCAACACGATTAGAAAATCTTAAAGAAATGATCCGTTCTATGGAGCAATTTGAAAGCCTTAACAGCTTTCTAGAACATGTTGCACTGATTATGGATGCTGAAAGCAACGAAAACACTGATGCAATCAATATTATGACTCTTCATTCAGCCAAAGGGCTTGAATTTGAAACAGTTTTTCTTCCTGGTTGGGAAGAAGGTCTCTTTCCTCACCAACGCTCATTGGATGAAGGAGGTCGTTTAGGATTAGAGGAAGAACGTCGACTAGCTTATGTAGGACTGACAAGAGCAAAAAAATATTTACATATATGGTTTGTATCCAATCGAAAAATTCACGGACTTTGGCAATCTGCACTTCCTTCTCGTTTTTTGGATGAATTACCAGAAGAGCATGTAGAAGCTATAGAAATGCGAACATCTTACGGTGGTTATGGAAAGTCTTCCTTGAAACCTCACAATCCCTTTTATAATGATTATGCTACACCAGAACAAAAACGTGCACAAAAAAGTATTAAAGAAAAAATCATAACCCAATCACTCTCTGAAACAACCCAAGATTTTTCAATTAATGATCGGATCTTTCATATAAAATTCGGTTATGGTCAGATCACAGAGATAGATAATCATAAATTAACTATTATGTTTGAGAAAGCTGGAGAAAAGCGAGTCCTTGATAATTTTGTAAGCAAAGTTTAACAGAAGTCACATGAAAACACCTTTTTACTCCTAAGAATTATTTTCCATTTTATTTTAAATGTTATTTCCATTTGTAAATAAAAGCTTCGATTGACAAATTTTGCATATCAGGTAGTGCATTATGAATTTTATCAAGCGGCCAATTCCACCACACCATCTCCAAAAGTGTCTGAATCACTTTATCAGAAAAACGCATCCGCAATTGCTTAGCAGGAACACCAGCGACGATCGTATAAGGCATAACATCTTTCGTTACAACAATGCTCGCACCAATAATTGCACCATGTCCAACTGTCACTCCAGGCAGAATAACCGCACCATGTCCAATCCATACATCATGCCCAATGGTAACACGTTTTGTACGACATCTTTTGCGAAAAGAACTATCTGACTCCATATAGCGGAAATATTGGTTAGGACGATATGTTATTTTATGTGTTGAAATACGTTCTATGGGATGTTCTAACACACTCAAAGACACATGAGATGCAATAGAACAAAATCGCCCAATATCGCTATAAATAGCCTCACAGTTATGCTGAAAATAAGAAAAATCCCCAATTGTTACATCACACAAAATCACTCGTTCTTTAATTTCTACATAGCTTCCCAATTTACAATCATATAATTGTGCAGCTGGATTAATACGAGGTTCGCAAGCACGAAATTTGTGTACTCATTCTCTTTCACCTAATTATTTTTCCACAAAAACAGAAAAGTATACCACAAAATGAATAAAATCAATCATGAAACAGAGATTGCAAAGCCAACTAGCCGGTGTTACAATTTTCCGATCTATCTAAGAAAGTTAAATTATGAAAAATGTAACACGCATATTGGGGCTAACGATCATATTTCTTGTAGGCATTTTTATTTATGACACATTAAAAAATAAGCCTTTAGGTGAGAATTTTATACTCACTGATTCTAATGGCAAAACTATCACTGAAGCGGATATTCGAAGCAAGCCTTCAGTAATTTTTTTCGGCTTTACCATGTGTCCTGAAAGCTGTCCTACCACACTGATCAATCTTGATCGATGGCTTACAGCACTCGGCCCAAATGCCGATAAATTAGGAATATGGTTTGTCACCGTTGATCCTGAACGTGACACACCCGAAATACTCCATGATTATCTCAGTAATTTTAACAATCAAATTATCGGTATCAGTGGAGATCCTGAAAAAGTTCATAAAATGGTAAACTCCTTTAACATCGTTGCTGAAAAAGTACCAGGAAGAGATGGAAACTACACTTATAATCACACAGCAGCAATTTTTTTACTAAAAAAAGGCGGCAAACTATCCGGTGTTATTCCTTATGAAACAAACGAGATCGACACTGAGTTAAGAGACAATATCGCCATTGAACGGCTAAAAAAACTCATCTTGGACTAAATAAAAAGCTAGCTAAAAGAAAGAACAGAATGTCACAGCAAATTCGTCTGTATTATAATGCCTTTAAAAACGAAGCAGAACAGTTTTATACTCTTATGGAAACAACTTTTGATGAAGAAGGATATCCTCTTGCTCTTGTTGAGATAAACGAAAAAAATTCCTTGTATGAACTTTCACTTTATATAGATAAAGAAAATCAGGAGGATGTTTCAGAACGTTTTGCAAAAATCCTTTCTATAGATCCTGATAAAATTAATTGTGAAATTTTACCAAATATTGATTGGGTTAAACATAGCCTTAAAGGACTTACACCTGTACGTTCTGGTCCTTTTTTATTACATGGAAGCCATAATAGAGGTGATATTCCACCCAATGTTTTACCTATTGAAATTGAAGCTAATCAAGCTTTTGGAACAGGCCACCATGGAACAACAGCTGGTTGTTTGGAAATGATTGCCAAAGTAATGCAAAATGAAAATCCCCAAAATGCTTTTGATCTTGGTACCGGCAGTGGAGTATTAGCCATTGGCATAGCAATGCTCAAACCCATTTCTATACTTGCGTCTGATATTGATCCAATTGCAACCAAAGTTGCACAACACAATATCGAACTTAATGGTGTAAAAAAATATGTTACAGCTATTACAGCAACAGGTTTTACCCATGATGAAATCGCTTCACGTGCTCCTTTTGATCTCATCATTGCCAATGTTCTTGCCAATCCGCTCATTGAACTTGCACAAGAAATGGTACAAGCACTCCAAAAAGGTGGATCACTTATATTATCTGGAATTCTTGAAGAACAACACACTCACGTACTGGAGGCTTATGTAAAGCAGGGTCTCAAACATATTGAAACATATCACCGTCAAGGATGGGTTACGATACATCTTAAATAAATTGAAAAGGACGTTGTTATGTATCAATCCTTTGAGGCAACAACAAATCCAACCTATGCTGTAGAACGCATTTCCTCTCTTCGTAAAAAACTCGATCACCTAAGACTAGATGGCTTTCTTGTTCCACGTGCTGATGAACATCAAGGAGAGTATATTCCCCCGAATGCTCAACGTCTTAGCTGGCTCACTGGCTTCACTGGATCATCGGGTATTGCACTCATTTTAAAAAATAAAGCTATTATATTTACAGATGGACGCTATAAACTTCAAGTTCGCCAACAAACTGATCCTTATATTTTTGATTACGAAGATCTCATAACTTGCCCACCCTCACAATGGCTTGAAAAAAATGGGAAAAAACTTTCTATTGGCTTTGATCCATGGCTTCATACTATCACTGCTATAGATATATTGAAAAAAACATTAGAAATAAAAATAGGTGGAAAACTTATAGCGGTTCAACAAAATCCTATTGATCTTATTTGGCATGATCAACCGAAACCCCCTCAATCTGCCTTATCGATTCATCCTCTCAAATATGCAGGATGCAACCCTGATGAAAAGCTGACCTTGATTCACCAAAATATCAAGCAAGCCAATGCAGATGCTTTTATTTTTACAGACCCTTCCTCTATTGCATGGATATTCAATATACGTGGGAATGATGTTCCCAACACTCCTTTTACCCTTTGTTTTGCTCTTACCCCCATCAAAGAAACACCCGCATTATTTATTAACAGCGAAAAATTGGGTCTAGAACAGAAAGAATATCTGGAACATTATGCAAAGTTATATGAACCTGAGCAGTTTATCCCAAAGATCAGAGATTACATCCGAAAAGGAATGATTTTTGCCTTAGATCCACAGTTAACATGCGAAAAATTACGCATTGTTATTGAAGAAGATAGAAAATCTTTCATCACACTTACCAACCCTGTTGCTCTACCGCGTGCTATTAAAAATAGCACAGAACTAGACGGTGCACGTAAAGCACATCTGTGCGATGGCGTAGCACTTACCCGGTTTTTTTCTTGGTTAGATACACAAATACCAGGCACAATAAGTGAAATTACTTCTGCCCAAAAATTAGAAGAATTTCGTATAAAGACAGCAAAAGAAATGGGAGAAAAACTTGAAGATCTGTCTTTTGACACAATCTCAGCAGCAGGCGCAAATGGCGCAATTGTTCATTATAGGGTAACCACTGAAACAAATAAACTTCTGAATGCAGGTGAACTTTATCTTGTTGATTCAGGTGGACAATATCGTAATGGCACCACAGATGTCACACGCACAGTGGCAATTGGAAATATTGGAGAGGAAGAAAAACGCTGTTTTACTCTTGTTCTCAAAGGTGTAATTGCTCTTTCAACTGCACGATTTCCCAAAGGCACACGCGGACAAGACATTGATATTCTAGCACGCATTGCATTATGGAAGGCTGGCTTTGACTATGCCCATGGTACTGGTCATGGTGTTGGATCTTATCTCTCTGTTCATGAAGGACCACAAAATCTTTCACGCAATGGTAGCCAAGAACTGATTCCTGGAATGATTATTTCTAATGAACCTGGATATTACCGTGAAAGAGCTTTTGGCATTCGTATTGAAAATTTACTCATTGTAAGACCAGCACAAAAAATTAATGGTGGAGATATAGAAATGCTTTCGTTTGAAACACTTACAAATTGTCCCATTGATCGAAGATTAATTCTACCAGAGCTTTTAACACTACCAGAACGACAATGGCTAAATGATTACCATGCACGTGTTTATCAGATTAATGCACCTTACTTAAATGAAGAAGATAAAAAATGGGCAAAAGAAGCAACAAGGCCTCTTTAAATGAAGAAGCACAATATCTTCTACTCTTCTTACAAAACAACGCACTTTCTCTTTTTAAGAAAAAATGTACATTTTCCATCAGAAAATACACAGAATATTTCTACAAAATAACTTCTAGTATGATAAACGCTAGCCCAAGTGGAAAATGATAATGCTTATTTTGCTACTTTATCCTCCACCATCTCCAAACGATTATATTCCCTTATTCTGCTATAATAGAAACTTTCATTATAATTCTTAGCATAATCTCCATTATATCATATTTATTACAATCAGTTTATTATGGTATCCTGGATTTGAATTTCTGCATATAGATTCACAATTTTCACCTTTTCAGTTCGCTTCAAAGTGATAATCTATATTTTTTCTGATAATAGAATTTATATATTCTTCGTAATAGCCGATAAAGTACAATATTAGGTTCAATGTTAATCGTTTTTAACACTTAATAAATATTTAAAGTACATGGTAGGTTGTTGGTGCCCAAAAAATAAACTTTGTTAAACCTTTTTTCGTATACTATTATCAATAGCACATATACGAAATCATTTTCAATAAAAGGAATCTATCAAAAAAAACTTCTAACAAGGCTTCGTTGATAGTCTTCTACTCTATTACTTCTTTAAATTTTAAAGATGTAAATAATATATCCATTTTTTCGCAATAAAGTGGAAGCAATTTAATTACATTTGTGATGAGTTTTCTTCTTTATCGACAGCAGAAAAAAGTCCCTCAAAATTAAAAAACTAAATATTAAAACAGAATCTTTCTCTTTAGCAACAAAAGCAAAAATCCTTTCATTATATCAGCATTCTAAAGAACAATATTTTACGACACTAAAGATAATTATAAGATTTCATAGGGTTATATATAACTCTTAATATCAATAAATCGTACCTAATGAAGAACAGCAAATAGGTAAATTCGTCATACTTGAAAAAATCTTCCCTAAACATAATGTCCTTCAATCAACTGTAGCCAAGTCTCTTCATCGATAACTTCAACGCCTAACTCTTGTGCTTTAGTTAACTTCGATCCTGCTCCAGCTCCTGCAACAAGGAGATCTGTTTTTTTAGAAAGTGAACCGGAAGTTTTTGCCCCTAACCGTTCTGCCAATGCTTTTGCTTCATCACGTGACATACGTACCAAAGTTCCTGTAAAAACAATGATTTTTCCTGCTATCGATGAAGATGCTGTTATTATAGGTTTTTCATCAAAAGGAGTCACTTCTTCAAGCAAAACAGCCAAAACCTCACGGTTATGCGCTTCCTTATAAAAATCAATAATTGCGCTCCCTACCTGTGGTCCAATTCCTTCAATATTGATGAGCTCCATCCAAGCCTCATTGCCTTCTTTACCTGCCTTAACACATGGCATGGTAGCTGCTATCGCCGCTGTCTCAAAAGCCGTATAATTTTGATAAGCATGTGCAAGACGTCGTGCATTTACTTCCCCCACATGACGAATTCCTAATGCAAATAAAAAACGACTTAAAGAAATTTTTCGGCGCGCATTAATGGCATCATAAAGTTTACGAACTGAAATAGCACCAAAACCTTCCATATTTTCTAAGCGCGTCAAAGATTTTTCTTGGCGACGTTGTAAAGTAAAGATATCGGCTGGTGTGTTAATACAAAGAGTCTTGTCTTGAACATGAAAAAAAAATTCCACCTGTTTTTTCCCAAGTCCCTCAATATCAAAGGCATTACGCGAAACAAAATGACGAATACGCTCAATCGCTTGTGAGGGACAAATAAGCCCACCTGTACATCGACGCACAGCTTCACCTACTTCACGAACAGCATGACTCCCACAAGCTGGACATAGATGAGGAAAAACAAAAGCAGAAGAGTCTTTTGGACGCTTTTCAGCAACAATATCAACGATTTGAGGAATAACGTCACCCGCACGTTGGACAATCACGGTATCGCCTACACGGATATCACGCCCTTCACGAATTAACTCTCCTTTATGGCCAATTCCTTTAATATAATCCTCATTATGCAAACTTGCATTGGTAATCACTACCCCCCCAACAGTAATAGGTTTAAGGCGCGCAACAGGGGTTAAAGCTCCAGTTCGTCCTACTTGAATATCAATGCCTTCCAAAAGAGCCATAGCTTTTTCTGCTGGAAATTTATGCGCAATTGCCCAACGTGGTGAACGAGATACAAACCCCAATCGCATTTGGAACTTTAAATCATTAACCTTATAAACAATCCCATCAATATCATAACTTAAAGAATGGCGCAGTTCTTCGATATCATGATAATATGAAATAATTTCTTTCACTGTCTGAAAAACTTTTGTGAATGGATTGATAACAAAGCCATATTCTTTTAGCTTTTTCATCATTCCCATTTGGTCCACTGCTGGCATTTCACTTACTTCACCCCAAGCATAAGCAAAAAATTTAAGTTTTCTACTTGCCGTTACCCGTGAATCGAGCTGACGTAAAGAACCAGCTGCAGCATTTCTAGGATTAGCAAAAGCGAATTTTCCCTCACTCTGTTGTTTCATATTAAGCGCTTGAAAATCCTCCCTCCCCATGTAAACTTCACCGCGAACCTCAATAATATCAGGAAAATTACTCTGCAAGACTTTTGGAATATCAGAAATTGTTTGTGCATTCGCTGTAACATTTTCACCTATATACCCATCACCTCGTGTTGCTGCACATACAAGCCTTCCTTTTTCATAGCGCAAAGATAAAGATAAACCATCAATCTTCGGTTCAGCTGTTATTTCTAATACTTGTGCTGCTGGCAGCCGCAAAAAACGACGAACACGCTCCACAAACTCACTAACATCTTCAGAATTAAAGGCGTTATCAAGTGAAAGCATCGGCTGTACATGAACAGATTTTTCAAACTTTTCGGAAACTGGTGCTCCAATTTTATGTGAAGGCGAATCGGCACGAATGAGTTCAGGAAAGAGAGCTTCAATTTCTGCATTACGTTTACGAAGAGCATCATATTCAGCATCAGAAATTTCAGGTTGGTCATTACAATTATAAAGCACATCATGACGTGCAATCTCTTTTGCTAACCACTCTAATTCACTTTCTGCCTCAAAAGCAGTGAGGTTTTTAATTTTATCCTTATTCATAAAATCTATTCCAAATTATGGACTATAGCCATAAGAATCTTAACTTTTATTACAAATAGAATCCAAATGAATAATGCCTATCTGTAAGATAAGCGATATTTTTATCGTTTAATCAATTATCTTTATACGAGAAGCTTTTGAGCAGCGGCACGCGCCTCTTCAGTAATCTGTTCTCCTGCTAACATGCGAGCAATTTCTTCTGCACGCTCATGTTCTTCCATTTTATGAATAGCAGTAACAAAGCAGCTTTTATCATTACTCTCAACCTTTGAAATAAGAAAATGACTGTGCGCTTTCGATGCTACCTGCGGTGCATGTGTAATAGCAAAAACCTGAACCCTTTCCGACAAATGCCGCAACCGTTTTCCAATGGCAGCTGCAATAGCTCCACCAACCCCTGTATCAATTTCATCAAAAATCAGTGTGGGAGCTGATCCACGATCAGACAAAACAACCTTTAATGCCAATAAAAAACGAGATAACTCTCCACCCGAAGCAACACTCAACATTGGCCCAGCGTGTGTTCCAGGATTTGTCCGAACCCAATATTCAATGCGGTCTATCCCTTCCGCACCTCGTCTTTCAACATCAGTTTGTATTTCAACGATAAATTCTGCTTTTTCCAATTTCAATGCTGGTAACTCAGCCATAACGCTTTCAGACAACTTCTTTGCTGCTTCTCGACGCTTTATTGATAACGCTTGCGCTAATGTATCATAATTTCTCTGTGCTTGCTCTGCCTCATTTTCAAAACGTGTTAGTGTGCTCTGAGCCTCCTCAAAATCAGAAAGTTTAGCACCCATTTTATCGTATAACTGAACCAATTCATCTGCAGGAACATTGTATTTACGAGCAAAACCACGAAGAGCAAAAAGGCGTTCTTCGATCCGTTCCAATTCACAGGTATCAAAATCCAATGCTTGCATTGCCATCTCAATTCCTTCTTGCGCTGTTGCAAGTGCATACAATGCATCATCAATAGATTTCACCACAGGGGCAATAAGTTCTTGCACTTCAGGAATTTTTCTCTCTAAACGCCTTACCAAATTGGAAAGGATCGGAATTGGCGACTTTTGACCATTTAAAAGATCATCAGCTTCTTTAATATCTACCGCTATTTTTTCTAATCTAAGCATATCTGCACGACGAAGAGAAAGAGCCTCTTCTTCACCAACCTGAAAATCAAGCTTTTCAAGCTCTTCCACACATGCACGAAGATAATCAGCCTCACACACAGCATTTTCTACTTTTATACGCTGTTGTTGTAGACGCTCTTCAAATTCACGCCATATCTGATAGCACTGACGTAAATTCTCCGTTTCATCCTCAAACCCCCCAAAGGCATCTAATAACTGGCGATGTGTTGCAACATCAACAAGTGCACGATCATCATGCTGCCCGTGGATTTCAACCAACATCCGACCAACACTACGCATCAATGCAACACTAGCTACCTGATCATTGATAAAAACACGGCTACGCCCATCACTTGATTGCACGCGCCGTAAAATAATATCACCTTCATCATCGAAACCATTCTCACGGATAAGCTGACGCACAGGATGTGCAACAGGCACATCAAAAACAGCTGTCACTTGCCCTTGCATAGCACCATGACGTACAAGCGAAGCATCACCCCGCCCACCAAGAGCCAATGATAAAGCATCAAGTAAAATAGACTTTCCAGCACCTGTTTCACCAGTTAAAACTGATAACCCTGCTGTAAAATGAACATCGAGCGTTTCGATCAAAACAATATTATGAATCGAAAGCTGTACCAGCATAAAAAATCAACGTACCTTATTCTTATCACCACTTAAAGCATGTGAGATCCAAGAAGATTTATGCTCCTGCGGTGATATGCTATTCTTTTTCAATAGATTATAAGAAAATTTATACCATTCACTTTTGGGATAATTACGTCCTAAAATAGCTGCTGCTGTCTGCGCTTCAGCTGTTAAGCCAAGAGCAAGATTAACTTCTGTCAAGCGAAAAAGTGCCTCTTCAATTTGATTTGTATCGGAATACTCTTCAACCACTGTACGAAATCTTCTACTCGCAGCAAGATAACGCCGTCCTTCTTCATAATAACGGCCAACTTGCATCTCTTTACCAGCCAACTGTTCTCTTCCAAAACGTATTTTATCTTTAGCATCTTTAACATATTCAGAATTTGGATAACGCTCCACGAGAAGCTGCATAGCAGCAATAGCACGTTTTGTATCACGTTGATCCCGCGTAACATCAGGAATCCGACGGAAAGAAGAAAGACCAATAATATAATAAGCATAAGCAGAATCATCTGCCCCTGGATAAAGAGTAATATAGCGCTGAGCCATATTAATTGAATCATCATATTTGCCAAGCCGATAATTTGTAAAAGCACCCATTACTAAAGATTTACGACCCCAATCCGTATAAGCATACTGCTTTTCAATCGTAAGAAATTTTTTCGATGCCTCTGCAAGCCGCCCATTATTAAGGTTAGCAAGTGCCTGATTATATAAAATATCTGGTGGATCCATTTTTAAAACATATGCAGATGGACCAAGGGTGTTTTTTTCTTCAAACAAACAACCCGCTAACATGCATGTGCTCCCCAAAAGCATCACCCCCAATATCTTGCGTACAATGTTAGATTTTCTATATGCCATATTTTCAATACATACACGAGATTTTGTCATAGTTCCTGTGGCCTCCAGAGAATATCACCTTGTAGCAAAAATTATTTATTAAAAGTTTTTATACCATATCACATTAAAATCCACTAACCAATTTAGTGATTTAAGATTAATCATCCCCTTAAAAATCAAACAAACTCCTAAAAAATCTTTTCAATTTTTTTCATCCTACCTATAAACAGCTTTCTTCGTAACACGATTTGTCTGCTAAAATGGCTTTCACCAACTGCAAATTAATTTTATGCCCACTACAATAGGAACGGAATAATCCAATAAAAGGTGCTCCAAGCAACGCAGTATCACCAATTGCATCAAGCATTTTATGCCGAACACATTCATTCTTCCAATAAGGACCATCTGGATTCATGATTTTGTCATTAAGTCCGATAATAAGGGAATTTTCTAAAGAAGCACCTATCCCTTTCCCAGAAATCCATAATTTTTCTACATCTTTCACAAAACCAAAAGTACGTGCACGTGATAAATCGTCTCGAAACCCCTTTGTGGTAAGATCAAAATAGAAATGTTGTTTACCAATAGCAGCAGAAGGAAAAGAGATTGTTATATCAAAACAACGCCCATCAAATGGCAAAAACTCCGCAGCGCCACTAGTACTTTCAACCCGCAGTGGCTTTTTTATAATGAAATAAGAACGTAAAGCATTCTGCTGTAAAATGCCAACTTCTTCAAAAGCTTGACAATACTGCCAAGCAGAACCATCCAAAATAGGTATCTCTCTATTTGATACTTCAATAACAAGATTATCTAAATTATAAGCAGCAATTGCAGCCATCAAATGTTCAATTGTTTCAATTTTTACATCTCCATGCCCAAGCGTTGTTGATAGCTCAGTTGCTCCTGTTTGCGATGCATGTGCTGGAAATATTTGTTCTTTTCCGTCTAATCCACAATGCTTAAAAACAATACCACGTCCAACATCAGCTGGAAAAACCTTAACTACAGACGAACACCCACTGTGAACACCATAACCCTTAAATATCACAGCTTTTTTCAGAGTAGATTGATATTTTTGCACCTGCTTTATCATGTTAGCCCATTGAATGGTTTTTATGTTTTTTAAAAATATTTATAAAACCATAAAAATTATATTCATAGCAAATAATAAACCCACTTATTACTAAGCGAGTTTATAAAAAACAAAGTATTTTCCTCAAAAACACAGGATATTTCACTTTAAAAAGTATTTACGCATTATGCAAAAGATCAAAAATTCTCTCTTTTTTATCAAATTAATTTACCTGACGACGCAAAAACGCTGGTATTTCCAACTGATCTTCTTCACTTATAAAAGTACGCTGATCTTGCGGCACATGAGGATGCAACTCGCCAGAACGACGTGGAACATAAACAGAAGCATCTTGAGGAAGTGCCTGAGAACTTTTATTATAACCATGCGCTTCTTGTCGCTGAGAAGACTTTACAGCAGGTTCCAGCCTAGCTTCTGGCTCAGCTTCTTCACGATGTGTCAAACTCTGTTTCAAACGTTGCCAAAGATTACGAGGTCCCTGTTCGGCAGCAGATGACTTCTCATATTGACCATGAGCAACAGGAGGAAAATCCTTTAACTCAGGCATACGCATAGGCGAACGCACTTGCATCTGTTGTATTTGTCTTTGTTGTACTTTCTTTTCTTCCTGCTGCACAACTCCTGCCATCTCATCAAGAACGTGTGCTGTTGCCTCCATACTCACTGGTACAACCATAGAAGGCTGCGAACCACGATTCACTTGCATACGTGGTGCATTTGACATCTGCCCATGCATAGCACTTGAACCATAAGAAGCAGCATTCGCATTTCGTGCAACCACAGCATCTACAGGCTGTGCAAAAATTTGACTTTTAGGACGAAACTGTTCTCCTGGCGATTTGCCTTTCTCTATTTCAAGCGCTTCAATCACTTCTACCATTGACTCAGAACGCAAGGGAGGTGACTGAACATGAAAAGAACTCTGCGATATTCCAGGATCGCTTTTACGAATTGAAGCTGCTGGTCTGTGAAGTTGAGGATGAGAAGGTTGAACCACATCACTAATCTCACGATCAATCCCCGTCGCAACCACAGAGACACGAATAACACCTTCTAATGACTCATCATCAATAGCACCAAAGATAACATTCGCATCCGCATCTACTTCTTCACGAATACGATTAGCTGCCTCATCTACTTCAAATAAAGTCATATCACGACCACCAGTAATTGAAATCAGTAAGCCACGAGCGCCACGCATAGAAGTATCATCCAACAGTGGATTCGCAATAGCAGCTTCAGCAGCATTCAAAGCACGACCTTCACCAGATGCCTCACCAGTTCCCATCATCGCTCGGCCCATTTCATGCATAACAGAACGAACATCAGCAAAATCAAGGTTAATAAGCCCCTCTTTAATCATTAAATCCGTAATAGAAGCAACACCAGAATAAAGCACTTGATCAGCCATAGCAAAAGCATCAGCAAAAGTTGTCTTTTCATCTGCAATACGGAAAAGATTCTGATTAGGAATAACAATTAATGTATCAACAGATTTTTGTAATTCTTCAATACCAGCCTCTGCCGTTTTCATACGGCGTGCACCTTCAAACTGAAATGGCTTTGTTACAACACCAACAGTTAAAATACCTTTTTCACGCGCAGCACGAGCCACAACAGGCGCCGCTCCAGTTCCCGTACCCCCACCCATACCGGCAGTAATGAAAACCATATGAGAATCTGCCAGATGATCGATAATTTCATCAATACATTCCTCTGCAGCCGCTTGTCCAACTTCTGGCAAAGCACCAGCGCCTAAACCTTCCGTAACGGCTGCACCAAGTTGGATAACACGTTCAGCCTTTGACATAGCCAAAGCTTGTGCATCTGTATTTGCAACAACAAAATCAACTCCCTGAAGACCAGCATTAATCATATTATTCACGGCATTCCCACCACCACCGCCAACACCAAAAACAGTAATGCGTGGTTTTAATTCCGCGATATCTGGCCGATGCAGATTAATCGTCATTTCTTTTTCCTTCTCATAAGACACCGCAAACCCAAGCGATGAAATTTAACTTACCCAAATAGACTTACTTAAAAACTCTCACGCAACCACTGACCAACACGCTTAAAATACCCACGCGTGCCTGTCGATAAATGATTCACTGCAGCCTGCATTGTTTTTTCTTCAAAACCCACCAATTGCGGATAAATTAACAATCCAACAGCAGATGTAAACGCCGCCCCTTTCGCAAGAGAAGGAAGCCTTGAAATACCTAAAGGCCGCCCTATACGAACATTTCTTCCCAATATAGTACGTGCCATCTCTGGCAATCCTGTTAACTGGCTTGCTCCACCGGTCAAAATAACACGCTTACCAATAATGTGACCAAAACCAGAACGATTCAAACAATCACGTACCATCTCCAAGATTTCTTCAACACGCGCACGAATAATACGACCAAGAACAGCACGAGGATATTGAATTTCACGTTGTTCACTTCCAATCTCCGCAACATTAATCATATGTCGCTCATCAGCACTTGTCAGAAGCGCTGAACCATAGACAACCTTTAAACGTTCTGCCTCTGTAAGAGACATAGAGAATCCACGCGCAACATCAAGAGTCACATGATGTCCACCAACTGCAAAAGCATCCGCATGAATAAACTTTCCTTCAAAAAACACTGAAAATGTCGTTGTTCCACCACCAAAATCAATACATGCTGCTCCTAAATGCGCCTCATCATTCATCAAAACAGCAAGGCCACTTGCAAAGGGGGTTGCAACCATTGCTTCGACACTTAAATGCGCACGATTAATGCAAGTTTCTAAATTACGCAAAGCCGCAGTCTCCGCTGTTACCACATGCACATCTACACCAAATGATTCCCCCGTCATTCCAATAGGATCAGAAATTCCTTTATCCCCATCCAATACATAAGAGATCGGCACTGAGTGCATGACATGACGCTCAGTATCAAAAACCTTGCGCGAAACATCTGAAAATGCCACACGTACATCTCGCCTGCTTACTTCACGGCCATTCAAACGTACCATGCCATTGATAAGAGCACTTTGTAATCGACTTGAAGAAAAATTCACTATCACCGAATCCACCACCAAACCAGCCATTTTTTCTGCCGCATCAACAGCTAGCCGTATTGATTGCTCTGCTGCAAACATATCCATTACAACGCCGGATTTGATACCACGTGAGCGTTGCACTCCAAAACCTAGAATTTCCATAGAATGCGTACGACCATGTAGATAATGCGCATGTTTCAAAGGACGTAAACAAGCAATAAGACAAACAATCTTACTTGATCCAACATCAAGAACCGTTAAAAAACGTGTTTTACGCCCTCCACCATGATGAGATCTTAGCAACATCATAAGCTTCCTGCCTTTCGCGCTTTTAAAATGCGCTCTTCCTCTGCCACAGCAGCACTACGACGTTCTAACGTCTCATCTGACAAAGAAACTGTAATGCGATCAGAAAGACGTAAATCAATACTTAGAATATCACGAGAAAAAAGATCTTGCATCGTCCCTGCCTCCATTAAAGCAGAAAGTCTTTCAAGTGCACCTTTTTCAGGCAACATCACACGTATCCCATTATCCAAAAGCAAATCCCAACGCCGATCACCTATACGCACAAAAGCACGAACACGACTGTACAATTGCGGATATACTGAAAGTGCTTGAATAAATATTTTGGCAGATTTCTGGGCACCCTGACCAACTACAAGAGGCAAATTCCGAACGATTCCGCCTTTAAAAGGCACAATGATACAACCTGTATCATCAACGATATCCATTACACCATCATGCTGCCAAATTGCATACGGTTCACGTTCCACAACAGAAATACGAACTCTATTAGGATAAATCTTCTGAATATTAACTGATTGAATCCACGCCTGCTTTTCTAAAAGAGAACGTGCCCTATCAACATTAAAAGTGAATATAGATTGAGCTGTATCAAGCCCTAAAATTTTTAAAACCTCCTGTTTTACTAAACGCTTATTACCACTTATATCGACATCAGTGACCACAAAACCAATATCCGATACTGTTGTCTTGACAATCATCCCCATATGACCATTCAATAAAAGCCCATAAAGCACTGTAACAAAGAAAAACAATACAACAGAGAAAGAGCCAAAATGGCGTGGAATACGAATATTAATAAAGATAAACTCGGACATAAACCGAAGAAAGCGACGATAAAATCGTGGAAAAGCTAGCACTAACGGCACCTCCATCGATATATTTGTTTTATTAACATTCAACGCATACACGACGCGTCCTCCACCATCCATTGAACAATTTCGCCATAAGTACGACCACTTGCTTTTGCAATATCAGGAAAAAGAGAAGTGGATGTCATACCGGGCTGTGTATTAATTTCAAGCCAAATCAATTCTCCCGTTTTCTCATTAAAACGAAAATCAGAACGGCTAACACCTCGACAACCTATCGCCTGATGTGCTGCTAAAGACATTCTTTGCACCTTTTGGTAAATATTTGATGAAAGTTGTGCAGGACAAATGTGAAGAGAGCCACCAGTTTTATATTTTGAATCATAATTATAGAATTGAAAGTGTGAATCGGGGAGAATTTCACAAACATCTAAGGCTTCGTTTCCTAAAACAGCACAAGTAAGTTCACGACCAGGAATATATTTTTCAACAATCACCTCATCTGCATAATCCCACTCAGCTCCTACAACATTACGTGGTGGTATAGATTCACTTTCTTTTACAATCACAACACCAAAACTCGACCCTTCACATATAGGCTTAATCACATAAGGAGGCTCCATAGGGTGTGCTCGTCCAACAGCAAAACGATTCATAACAAGAGAAGGTGCAACCGAAACCCCAGCGCTCGCTACAATAATTTTTGCACGCCCTTTATCCATCGCCAATGCAGATGCCATTACTCCAGAATGCGTATAGGGAATTTTCAAATATTCAAGGATACCCTGAATACGACCATCTTCACCAAATAGCCCGTGTAATGCATTAAAAGCAATATCAGGCTGCAATTGTTCAAGAACAGAAGCAATATGACCATCAACATCCACGCGGCTTACACGATATCCTTGTGCTTCAAGAACATCAGCACAAGCAGTACCTGAAGACAAACTTACAGACCGTTCAGAAGAAAATCCTCCCATTAATACAGCTATATGCTCATCTTTCATAATAACTAACCCTCTTGTGTATACTATATATAGACTACATAGAAATCACTAATACCATATACAGAAAAGACTAAGATTTATCCTTGCGAATCAATAACCTAGCATTTTGCATAATGAATCAGACTCAAACGAATGACGCAAGAGTTTCTTTGGTAATTTATTGATTCTTAATGGATTTTTTTATTATCTCTTTGAAATGACTCAATTTTTTATGATATTTTTTTTATTACACTGAAATCAATTAATGAAACGGATCAAAAGAAGGAACAGTACGACCTTGTTCAAATTGACCGATACGTTGTATTTCCCACTGTAAAAGGTGAGCCGAATGAGCAAAAACACGAGCACGCACTGTTTCTCCCAAAGATTCGAGATCATAACCTGTTGCTTGCCCCACATTAATCATAAAATTACAGTGCATTTCACTCATTTGAGCTCCACCAATCCGTAAACCACGACACCCTGCTTCATCAATAACACGCCATGCAGATATATTTTCAGGATTTTTGAAAGTTGATCCACCTGTTTTTTCTCGAATAGGTTGTACCATTTCCCGATGAAGAGCAACCTCATCCATGGCTACACGAATATTCTCTTTATTCCCTAATTCACCTTCCAATAAAGCAGCAGTAAAAATAAGACCCTTTGGAATATCACAATGGCGATAGGAATAGTGCATATCCTTCAAACTCAAGATATGACGCTGTCCTCTACGATCAAATGCATAAACCTCCACAACACAGGCAGCTGTTTCAACACCATTAGCTCCTGCATTCATTTTGAGTGCTCCTCCAAGACCACCAGGAATACCATGATAAAAATGAAAACCCGCAATTTCAGCCTCTAAAGCCGCTGCTGCTAAATGTTTATTTGCCGTAGCAGCACCAACCAAAAAACGCTTTTGAGAAACTTGCTGTATTTGTCCAAAACCTTTTGCTGAAAGACGAATAACAATGCCAGGAATTCCCCCATCACGTACCAGAAGGTTAGAACCAATCCCTACAATTGTTACAGGGATAGATTCAGGAAGACTTTGAAGAAAAAAGGCTAAATCCGCTTCATCAGCAGGCTGATAAAAAAGCTCTGCTAGTCCACCAGAGCGAAACCATGTCACCTTACGCATATCCATATTAGGCGTAAGCTTGCCTTTTATTCCGCTTAACGCCGGTTGCAACCGTGCTAAAAGCATCTTACCATCAATGAGTTGAAAATTGTTCATTGCTATCAAGTACCGCCAACTGATGAGGCAACGCACAAGCCCATTGTGTGATATTACCAGCACCAAGAAAAACAACATAATCCCCTGCCTTAGCAAATGTCGAGACAATCGAAACGACATCTTCCAGACAATGAATCAAACGCACATCACGATGACCGGCCATTTGAATATGTTCTACCAGTTCTCTAGCACCAAAACCCGCGACTGGCTCTTCACCAGCTGCATACACGGGCGTAATCAACACTGTATCTGCATCATTAAAACAAGCAGCAAAATCATCAAATAAATTACACAAACGTGAGTAACGATGTGGTTGTACAATCGCAATCACGCGTCCTTTTGCGCTCTCCCGCGCTGCACACAGAACAGCCTTTATTTCAACAGGATGATGCCCATAATCATCGAATATTTTAATGCCATGCCAACTTCCTGTTTGCGTAAAACGCCGTTTCACTCCACCAAATTTTGCTAAACCATTTTTTATAGATTCATTTGTAATACCAAGTTCATGAGCAATAGCAATCGCTGCCGTCGCATTAGAAACATTGTGTTGCCCCGACATTGGTAAAATCAAATTTTTCAACTCGGTCTTTCTACCTGTTTTCCGTGAACGAATAAGAACATCAAAATGGGTTTTTTGACCATCCATCGAAAGATTAAGAAAACGAACATCAGCTTGGGGATTTGCACCATAAGTAATCACCCAACGATCATCAATACGACCAACCAACGACTGAACTTCTGGATGATCAAGGCACAAAACAGTAAAACCATAAAAAGGAACATTCTCCACAAATTGCTGAAAAGCCTGACGCAGAACAGCAAAACTTCCATAATAGTCCAAATGCTCGGCATCGATATTGGTAACAACGGCAATATCAGCAGGCAACTTTAAAAATGTACCATCACTTTCATCAGCTTCAACAATCATCCAATCGCCTTCTCCCATACGAGCATTTGTTCCATAGGCATTAATAATACCACCATTAATGACCACCGGATCAAAATGACCGGCATCAAGGAGTGCTGCTATCATTGATGTAGTCGTTGTTTTACCATGCGTACCACCAACAGCAATTGCTCGACGAAAGCGCATAAGCTCAGCTAGCATTTCTGCGCGCCTGACAAGCGGCAAATGCCTTTCTTTCGCAGCGATATATTCAGGATTTGTTTTTTTAATGGCAGTAGAAAAAACAACAACTTCTGCATCTCCTAAATTTTCAGCATGATGACCTATATGGATGCTAATCCCTTTTTTCCGTAAACGTTCAACATTTGCACTATCAACTTGATCTGATCCCTGAACTTTATAGCCAAGATTATGAAAAACCTCCGCAATTCCACTCATGCCGATACCACCGATTCCAACAAAATGAATAACACCTATATTAAGCGGCATTTTCATCAAAAAACTCCTCTTTTATATCTGATAATGATCGCCCCGCAATCAATGCTTCAGCCATATCAGCAAGGTGACTAGTTGCATGAGGTTGTCCAACTTTTTTGGCAGCACGCGCTTGTTTTTCCAATAAGTGCGGAGCACAACAGGCTTCTGTTAAGAGGGAAGCGAGTCTTTGCACAGTTAAATCTTTTTCTGATACAATTTGCGCACCTCCCACGGCAGCAAGCAATGCTGCATTTTCTGCTTGATCGTGATCTAAAGCATGAGGATAAGGAATCAGCAAAGCAGGCCGACCAATCACAGCTATTTCACAAACGGAAGAAGCACCAGCACGTGATAAAATGAAATGAGATCGTGCCATACGCTCAGCCATATCATCAAAAAAAGAAGCAACTTCTGCTTGAACACCCATCTTGCGATAAGCTTTTATCAATTCTCCAGCTTCACCCCGAACTTGCTGAACAACCCGCAAACGTTTACGTAACTCATTATCCAACAAAGCAATTGCTGCCGGAACAATTCGTGAAAAAGAAGAAGCCCCTTGGCTACCACCAAAGACCAAGAAATGAAATGGTTCTTCACCTGCAGAAGGATGATAAGGAATTTCCGCTGCTTTGAGAACAGTCTCACGCACAGGATTTCCAGTCAAAAGTGTTTTATAAGCGTAAGTATTATTTTGCGATAACAAACCACCTGCTATTGCATGCACAAAAATTGCCAACGCCCGATTAGCACGCCCCATAACGGCATTTTGTTCATGAATAAATGTTACACGCCTCATTAAGACAGCAACAACAAGAGGAGGAAAGCTAGGATACCCTCCAAATCCACCCACAAGAACAGGACGCAGTTTATAAAAAAGCGCTAATGCTTCCCCCATTCCTCTCAACAAAGCCCAAAATGTTTTTATCACTGCAAAAGGATGGCGTCGTGTAAATGTTGCTGATGAAACTATATGTATATGCTCTTCATCAAAACAGCGTACGAAACATTGAGCTCTTCCATCCGTTGCCAAATGAACATCATATCCACGCCGCCTTAATTCAACAGCAAGAGCTTCAGCAGGAAAAAGATGCCCACCTGTACCACCAGCTACCAAAACAATAACTTTTTTATGAGTCATAAGCGGTATCCAAAACAACAGGAGAAGAAAAAGCTGAAAGACGTGCTTCTGGCCAGCGACGTGTTAAACTAAGCAAAATCCCCATTGAAAATGCAATTGCCACCATAGATGAACCACCATAAGAAATAAACGGCAGTGTCATACCTTTTGGAGGTATCAAATGAAGATTAACCGCCATATTAATTGCTGATTGAAAACCAATCATCATCGCTATGCCAGTAATACCAAGGCGTATAAATGAATCACGCGTATTCAATGCTATATACAATGATCGCATAACGATAAAGCCAAAAAGCATCATAATGAACAGACAGAGGATAATGCCATATTCTTCAGCAGCAACGGAAAACACAAAATCTGTATGGCTATCAGGAATGATTCGTTTCACCGTACCCTCTCCAGGTCCTTGCCCAAACCATCCACCATTCAAAATAGCCTCACGTCCTACATCTACTTGAAAGGTATTGCCTTCACCTGTCAAAAAACCATTGATACGTTCCCGTACGTGGTGAAGAGAAAAATATGCAAAAACAATTCCCACAATGCCTAAAATGATAAATAAGAAAATAACAGTAAGAGGCACACCAGCTACAAAAAACAGCCCCCCCCAGGTAGTGCTTATTAAAAGTGCTTGCCCAATATCAGGCTGGAGAACGAGAAGCATACAACAAAAAGCATAAAGTACAGTCGCTAACATGTAGCCAGGAATATTTCTACGCCGTATCTGTTCCGAAAAAAGCCAAGCAGACATCACCACAAAAGCTGGCTTCATAAACTCTGAAGCTTGTATAGACAAACCAAATAGAGAAATCCACCGTCGCGCTCCCTTTAATTCTGGCCCCCACAATAAGGTTGCAACCATAAGAACAAGCGTTACAATGAGTAAAAGGGCACATAAACGGCGAATATTACGAAGCGAAAAAAAAGAAATAGTAATCATCGTAAAAAACGCTGGAATACTAAAAATAATATGCCACCGAACAAAATAAAAACTATCAGCTATTCCAATTTTTTTTGCAATAGTGGGACTTGCAGCAAAAGACAACATAATGCCAATCCCCATTAAAATCAAACAAGCACCAAAAATAGAGCGATCAATCGTCCACCACCAATTAGCAATTGGATCTCTATCTGCACGCGTAACCATCATATCTATCTTATCTTTTTTACAATTCTACTCAAAATGATACAGTTCCCCACTTTTTAGTAAACACTTCAAAAACTGAATTACACGAAAAAAGATTCAGGATTCTTAACGCAAAAACATTTTTTAAAATTCATGTTTCTTTTAACTGCATAACAAAAGAAACAAAAGCTTCCCCACGCTCTTCATAATTTTTAAATTGATCATAACTTGCACATGCAGGTGAAAAAAGAACAACAACTTCTTTAGCCTGACAACGCATTGCATCAGCAGCAGCTTCGCGCACTGCATTTTCTAAAGTAAAGTTCATCGAAAAAGGAAAAGAAGACCCAATAACACCAGCAAATTCTTCCACTGTACTCCCAATCAAATAAGCTTTGTGAATTTTATGAAAAAATCTTCTAAGAGAATCAATTCCACCTTTTTTCGCTTGCCCTCCAACAATCCAAAAAATATCATGAAAAGTAGAAAGTGCAGGCGCTGAAGCATCTGCATTAGTAGCCTTGCTATCATTGACAAAAAAAACTGACCCCATTTTACGCACCTGTTGCATACGATGAGCTAGCCCAGGATAACTTGCTAAATGCTTTTCTATATGTGGATCAGTTATCTTTAAAGTCTGCAATGTTGCTAATGCCATAAGAGCATTTTGTGTGTTGTGACTACCACGTAATGCAGACATAGAAGCGAGATCTGCAAGCATATGACGCTGTCTATTACGAGTGGAAAAAAGCTTCGTACCCTCCGCATAAAAACCATTTTCAATAAAATTTTCTTTAGAAATTGCAACAACGTGACGACCTTCATGTACCAATTGTTGATACAAATCCTGACAAGCAGCATCATCAACTGAAATAAAAGAATGCAAAGCTCTAGCTACTAAATGTCTTTTGGCTTGCACATAATGAGCAAAACTACCATGGCGATCAATATGATCAGGTGTTAAATTTATTAAAAGTCCAATAGTTGGCTGAAGAGAAGGGGTAAGATCAATTTGAAATGATGAACATTCAATCACATAAATACGCTTTTTAACAAATGGCTTAAGCATTAATATTGCAGTTCCAATATTCCCGCCCATTTGTACATCATAGCCCATTTGTTCCAACAAATGAGCAAGTAAAGCTGTTGTTGTTGATTTCCCATTTGTGCCGGTAATAGCAATAAACGGAATATCTCGATCACAAAGGCCATAATGCTGTAAAAAATGATTACGTGCACGAACAAATAATTCAATATCACCAATGATTTCTATATCTTTTTGTCGCGCTTTTTCAACAACCCAATGAGGCTTAGGATAAGTTAAAGGAACACCAGGGGCCAAAATCAACGCAACAAATTCAGTCCAATCCTCATGTTGAAGATCCCTAGTTGGAATATTTTGCCGAACAGCTTCTTCTACGCTGGAAAGATTATCATCCCAGGCAACCACTTCTGCACCACCACTAATCAATGCTTGCGCTGCAGCTAGTCCTGATCGCCCTAATCCAAACAGAGCAACTTTCTGATCTTTATAACACGCAACAGAAATCAAAATTTTACCGCAACTTCAGTGTTGAAAGACCAATTAAAGCGAGAACAATTGAAATAATCCAAAAACGTATCACGACTTGACTTTCAGTCCAACCTTTTTTTTCAAAATGATGGTGTATCGGTGCCATAAGAAATACGCGTTTTTTTGTTAATTTGAAATAACCAACCTGAATAACAACCGAAAACCCTTCGAGAACAAAAAGCCCACCAATAAAAGCCAAAACAATTTCATGCTTGGTTGCTACAGCGACAATACCTAAGAGTCCTCCAAGAGCCAATGAACCAGTATCCCCCATGAAAATAGCCGCGGGTGGTGCATTAAACCATAAAAAACCAAGCCCTGCACCAACAACGCCTCCCAATAAAACAGCTAATTCACCTGTTCCTGATACATAACGAATTTGTAGATAATCAGCAAAATTTATATTACCAGAAAGGTAAGAAATCAAAGCAAAAGACAAGGCTGCAACCATCACAGGAACGATAGCAAGCCCGTCAAGACCATCAGTTAAATTAACCGCATTACCCGTTGCCACAATGACGAAAGCAGAAAAAGGAATGAAAAACCAGCCTAAATTTATAAAATACTCTTTTACAAAGGGCAAAGCTAATCCAGGCGAGCCAATTTGTAAGATAATAAAAGCAGCAATTGCTGCAACAAAAAATTCCAAACTTAAGCGCGCTTTACCTGAAAATCCTTTATCCGTTTGTCTTGTAACCTTAAGATAATCATCATAAAAACCAATTGTTCCAAAAGAAAGCATAACAAATAGTGATACCCAAAAGTAAATATTCGACAAATTACACCATAAAAGCGCTGATACTACAGTACCGGTTAAAATCATCAAGCCACCCATAGTAGGTGTTCCTGCTTTTTTAAAATGCGTTTGAGGACCATCAGCGCGAATTGGTTGTCCTTTTCCTTGCCGCAATTTAAGAGAAGCAATAATGCTAGGGCCAAACAAAAACACAATAAGCCCCGACGTAAGCATAGCTGCTATAGTGCGAAAAGTAATATAACGAAAAACATTAATTCCTGGAATCCAATCACTAAGTGAAGATAAAAAAAGCATCATGATACAAAAAACCTATATAAATTATAGAGAAACCACTTTATAGCGATCAAAAAGTGCAGTCACAATATCTGATGAATAAAGACTACGAGATGATTTAACCATAAGTAGATCTCCATTAGAAATTTCTGCAAAAATAAGCGGTAAAATTTTTTCAACATCTTCAGCATAATAAACCTTAACGTATGCAGACAGATCAGTAGCTAAAAACTTCATTGCCTTACCAAATAAAAAAACTGGATCAGCGCCAGAAAGATATAATGGCTTTAATAAATCACGATGAAGTTTTTCACTATAAACTCCTAACTCTAGCATATCACCCAAAATCGCAATCCGCCTACCACGCGCCCCTACTGGTCCGATAGCAAGCAAATCAAAAGCCGCATGCATTGATGCAGGATTAGCATTATAGCTTTCATCAATTAAATGAAATTCTCCTCCACTTGGTAAAGACAGTCGATAACGAACACCGCGCCCTTTCTGAAGAGAAAAACAGCTTAAAGAAAGCAAAACAGGCTCTAAATCAACATCAATGGCATCACAAACAGCAATGACACCTAAAATATTTTGTACAATATGTCGTCCGGGAGCACCAATTTTAATTGTTCTATCTTGCCCTCTAATACGAACAATTATAGAAGAGGAATCTGTTAGAAGACGTATATCTCTAACCTGATAATCATAATTATCAGCCTCACCAAAGCTTAAAATCTTTTTCACACCACATTGCTTTGCTCTTTGAACTAAATAAGCAAAGAAATCATTATCTGCATTTAAAATGGCAATGCCCTTCTCATCCAATCCTTCAAAAATTTCAGCTTTTGCCTCTGCTATTTCCTCAAGATTTTTGAAGAACCCCATATGCGCCGCAGAAATATGCGTAATTAAAACAACATGTGGACGAACCAACTTAACCAAAGGACGAATTTCATCTTTATGATTCATACCAATTTCAAAGATACCATAATCACTCTCTGCAGGCATACAGGCCAAGGTAAGCGGCACTCCCCAGTGATTATTCAAAGAAGCATAATTAGCGTGGACCCTCCCAACAGTTGCAAGCACTTGTTTTAAAGCTTCCTTTGTCGTTGTTTTTCCAACAGAACCTGTTACCGTTATAATTTTAGCTTTTGAGCGCTTACGTGCAGCTTGTGCAAGTTTTTCTAAAGCTTGCAAAACATCAGGGACAACAATCAGCGGAGCAGATATTTTTTCCATATCAGCCAAACGATTTTCCGCAACAATAAGAACGCCTGCACCTCGTTCATAAGCTTGCACAGCAAAATCGTGTCCATCAAGATGATGCCCCTTAATACAAAAAAAGATATCACCCTCTGTAAGAGTACGACTATCAATAGACACCCCAGAAAAAGTTTCTGGCATACATCCCACTACAAAGCCATCAATTGCAGCAATAAGTGCCTGTTTATCCCATAAAGCTGTCATCTATTACGTTCCTGCAAAGCACTAATCGCTTTCAAACGATCTGAAAAAGGATATACTTTTTGCCCTATAATTTGTCCATTCTCATGACCTTTTCCTGCAATGATTAACGTATCTCCTGCTTTTAAAAGCCCAATTGCATACGCAATAGCTTCACCACGATCTGCTATTTCTATGGCTTTTGGTACTGTTTCTAAAATATCCTTGCGAATTTTTTCTGGCATCTCTGTACGAGGATTATCATCCGTTACAATAACAATATCAGCTTTATTTTCTGCGATTTTTCCCATCAAAGATCTTTTTCCTTGATCACGATCACCCCCGCAACCAAAAACAAGGATTAAACGTCCTTGCGTAAAGGGACGAACAGAAAGCAATACCTGCTCTAACGCTTCCGGTTTATGCGCATAATCTATATAAACAGGAGCATTACTTTCTGTCTTTCCGACCAACTCTAACCGACCAGGTGCTCCTTGCAAAGTTTCAAGCGAACGAAACGCCTCACTAGGAGAAACACCTGTTGCAATTGCTAGCCCCGCCGCCATAAGTGCATTGGCCACCTGAAAATCTCCAGCTAAAGGCAAATTAAACGTATAAATATCGTTTTCCATACGACATTCAACATACTGTTTTGAACGTTGATGTTCCACACGATTAACGGTGATAAATCGCCCTTTACGTCCAATTGTTAAAACACGACGGCGTGCCCTTGTAACAGTATCAATAACCTTTTGCGAATAAGCATCATCAGCAAAAATCAGAGCAGGTGCATCTTGAGGCAAAAGCGTATCAAAAAGCCTCATTTTAGCACGCAAATAATCCTCTACGCACGCATGATAATCCATATGATCACGCCCTAAATTGGTAAAGGCAGCAGCAGTTAAACATACCCCATCAAGTCGCCTTTGATCAAGTCCATGAGAAGATGCTTCAAGGGCTACATGTGTAACACCTTCAGTGACAATTTCAGAAAGGAGGCGCTGTAAAATTATTGGATCAGGTGTTGTGAGAGAACCATAATCATTCCGATGAGGAGAAACAACACCTACCGTTCCTATACTGGCAGCACATAATCCAACATGTGTCCAAATTTGCCTAATAAAAGAGACAACAGACGTTTTACCACTTGTCCCTGTCACAGTAACTACAGTTTCAGGTTGAGAACCGTAAAAACGTGCAGCCGCTACCGCTAAACTATGACGAACATCAAAAACACGTAAAACAGGAATAGACAAATTTTCAAAAACAACATTATAATCTGTAACGACTGCTCGTGCACCACGCTTTATAGCATCATTGATATAATATCTGCCATCTCCTTGATTTCCTTTAACAGCTACAAAAACATAGCCGGGTAAAATTTGCCGAGAATCTGCACTTATTCCTGTTATCTCCATTGAAGAAAGGCTTTCATCTTCAATACATTCTGTAAAAACTGTTCCAAACAACATAATGATACACCTTTGTATTAATTTTATCGTTGTTTAACGAATCTTGAACTGTTTTTTGTATTCAAAAATAGGCTCATACTCTTTTTCAAAATCCGGTTTTATTCCTAAAAAACTCGCTGAACGGCGAATAATATTAGCAAGCATCGGTCCTGCATTCATTGCCGCTGTTGCTGAAAGCTGTCCATCTTCAGGCTGAGGTTCATCGATAATTGTTAAAACAACATAAGAAGGATTTTCAATAGGAAAAGCTGCGAGAAAACTATTGAAATTTTTTGTTTTAGAATATTTTCCATTTTCAACTTTTTCGGCTGTTCCCGTTTTACCACCAACCCGATAACCTGCTACTTTTGCATTACGTCCAGAACCAATATCACTGTTTAACTTATAAAGATAACGCATATTTTGACTTGTACTAACCTGTAAGACTTTTTTCGCATGTCGCAAAGCTTGTTCTTTTGTGCGTTTTAAAAAGGTAGGGACAATCCACCATCCATCATTCATTAAAGCAGCAGCACCTACTGCTGTTTGCAGAGGCGTTGTTGCCATACCATGTCCAAAAGAAATCGTCATAGAATGAATTTCCTTCCAATGATATGGCACGACAGGATGAGCAACTTCAGGTAATTCTATCGACAATCGATCAAGTAAACCAAGCCGTTTCAAAAAATCCCTATGTCCGTCAATTCCTATGGCCAATGCCTCCTTAGCAGAACCAATATTAGAAGAATAAATAAAAACTTCCCAAAGTGTTAAAGGACGATTTTTTCCATGAAAATCACGAATAAAATAATTTTTACTTGCTTGAATAGGCTGTGAAGCATCAATAACGCTATTTAAATGAAAAAGTCCTGAATCAAGTGCCATTGCAGTTGTAAAACTTTTAATAATAGATCCCATTTCAAAAGTTCCAGCGGTCATTCGATTGAAGCGATCACTTTTCAAAGCATCAACAGGATTTCCAGGATCAAAATCTGGTATAGATGCCAAAGCTAAAACTTCACCTGTGTGGATATTTAAAATCACAGCTCCTGCAGCAATTGCTTTATAACGCTTCATTGCCTTAACAAGTTCATCATGCACAATTGTCTGAATACGCACATCAATCGAAAGCTGAACTGGTTTTAATGATTCTTCCGTCGCAAGACCAGCAGCACGCAGAGCACTCAAACCAGCATCATCAATATATTTTTCCATACCAGCTATACCCTGATTATCAATATTAACCATGCCGAGAATATGCGAAACCACAGATCCACTTGGATAAAAACGACGAATTTCAGTGCGAAAACCAATCCCTGGAATCCCAAGAGCCATAATTTGCGTCTTTTGCGTTGGTGTTAACCCACGCTGAATCCAAGAAAAGCTAGACTTTCTTTTGAGACGTTTATAAGTCTCCTGCCAATTAAGATTGGGCAAAACTGTTGAGAGTAATTCAATGGTTTCATCTACATCAATAATGCGTCGCGGTTCAGCGAAAAGCGAATAAGTTTTAATATCTGTTGCCAATAAACGGTTATGACGATCAACAATATCAGGCCGCGCAGTCAACTGAAGGACATTTGGTCCTTTTGCTTCTTCAATCTGCCCACCCTCAAGCCCATAAGAAATAAGACAAGCCCCCATAACACCATATAAAATAAGGAAACAAAACAAAGAAAAAAGCAAGCGTGGACGGCTAGGATACGAGCAACAAACAGGGAAATTATGAATATCTAACTGGTTATTTAAGCGTTTTTTACTTTGCGAAAATAGAAATAACGATTTCATCATCGCATACCTTTTTGAGCTATGCCGTTCATCTGAGAAGCACGATTATTCGCCCAAATATCTCTTTTCTCCTCTAAGATATTCTGTTTAATCACTTCTTCAATTGGATCATGTATACGTACCGGAATATCTTTAAATTCTACAACTTGGTGAGGTTGTATAATTTCTAAACCAAGCTCTTTTTGATAACGCTTTGCGAGCCTTTGCATGCGTGAAGGCTCAATCATCACAGCCCACTCAGCATGGAGTAAACTCACCGTATTTTTTACTGCAGCAATTTCATGTTCAAGACGGCGAATTTCGCTCATCCGTTTTTGAACATCATATTTTACTTTATAAGTAAGACCTGCCATACAAATCATAATCATCACTAAAATCATATCAAATGTACGAAAAACTGTCATTTCTTGTTGCCTTCAAAACTGGCAATTTCTGCTAAACTAAACAATTTCATATCTGCAGCAAGACTCTCCGCCTCAGTACGTACACCAATACGTAATCTCGCAGAACGTGAACGAGGATTTTGCTGGACCTCTTCTTTATTTGCAGTGATTATGCCTTTAAACAAAGGAAAAAATGTTGCTGGAACTGTCTCTATTTCAGGAAGATAGCGCGATCTCATACGCTCTCCTGAACGTGCAGAAAAAAATCTTTTAACTATACGATCTTCAAGAGAATGAAAACTAACGATACCCAAACGGCCTCCTGGTTTTAAAACGCGTTCAGCAGCAAATAAACCACGTATAAGTTCACCAATTTCATCGTTAACATAAATGCGAAGAGCTTGAAATACACGCGTTGCAGGATGAATCCGATCTTTGCTTTTATGGCCTACCAACACCTCAATGGCATGAGCAAGATCACTTGTACGCAAAAAAGGTTGAAAGCAACGGCGTCTTTCAATCATTCGTGCTATTCGCCCCGCATAGCGTTCTTCTCCTAATATTTTAAATATTTTCTCTAATTCCTTACTTTTTAAACAATTTACAACATCACTAGCAGTAAAACCAGTCTGAGCCATTCGCATATCTAATGGACCATCTTTTTGAAAAGAAAACCCCCTCTCAGCCTCATCAAGCTGCATTGAAGAGACACCAATATCCAAAATAACAGCATCTACCTTCTCTTCAACAACGCACTCCAACTTTGAAAATTCCGTCTGTATCAAACGAAGTCGTGGAAAAAACTCTTCAACAAACGATTGTCCCTCGCTAATAGCATGAGGATCACGATCAAGAGCAATAACCTCCGCACCTGCATTTAACAAAGCACGCGTATAACCACCAGCACCAAAGGTGCCATCAATCACTCTTGCCCCAACCAATGGTGCAAGCCCAGCTAAAACTGGCTGTAACAACACTGGAAGATGGCGTTCAGCTCTGTGCCTCTGTTTTGTCAAAATAATCCGTCTTGATTTACGTTCTCTATATCAACAGCATCCTAATAACAACTGATGTCAGAATAACCAAAACTTCAACTCTCATAATAAAAGAAAATAAAGCTAAAGTTAACCCAACACGTATCCTAACGCATTATACTTAAAGAAATGTTATGATTTTTGAAAACACTCTTTTTAAGGATTCACTTCAAAAACACACATTTTACAAAAAATCCTTTGTACAACGTTTTTTGTGTACAATATCAATTATGTAAATGTATTCAGTTACAAAAGATCAGTCGGCCTATAAGCCGGGTTCTGTATGATAAAGCTTACACTCTACATGGCAACCATTCATCTGGGACGGATGTTACCACCCGCCTCATGCAACCTACCCGAATGACTCGCCCGGAAACCAGCTGCAAGTTAATCTTGCACGTCATTTCTATTTGGTCTTGCTCCCGGTGGGGTTTACCTTGCCACATTCATTACTGAATGCGCGGTGGGCTCTTACCCCACCCTTTCACCCTTACCTACAAAAATAGGCGGTTTACTTTCTGTGGCACTTTCCCTAGGGTCGCCCCCGCCGGGTGTTACCCGGCACCGTTTTTCCGCGGAGCCCGGACTTTCCTCACCTGCCGCCTTTAGATATTGGACAAGCGCGGCTGCCCAGCCGACTGACATGCTACTTATAAGACATTTTTTACCAAGTGAAAATAGCCAACTCTAGAAATTTTACAGCAAATGTACCATTCTCACTTTAGTGAAGCCAGATAAGTTTTTACTTTTGAGCAATATTTCGCTGAAACGGGATTCATTTTTTTCGCAGCATGACCTGCATTATATTTAAGGATTGTGCCACACGTATTTCCACCACTTAGTTTATACGCCCGTGCCAAATAACGCATACCATATTCAAGATTGGTCGCAGGATCGTAAAGATCTTGTACAGAACCATTAAAGCCCAACCCTCGCGCTGTAGAAGGTTTAATCTGCATCAAGCCTATTTCACCAGCGGCCCCTTTTGTACGTGCTTGATAATTACTTTCAACACTTACAACAGCATGCGCCAAATTAACGGGAACATTGTACTTATTCGCAAATTTCTGAATAAGAGATTCATAAGGACGAATAGGAATCTTAGTAACAAGATTTACTGAACTTTTACCTGATCCTACAACATTTAAGACAGTATAGGCCCAACCTATATCAAATATAAAAAATACAGCAAATGCTGCACTTAAAAGGATTTTTAAAAATTGCATTTTTTCTCTCTTCATTAAGGTGTTCTCAAAACCTAGCCGCAACGATTTTGTGTGCCTATTTTACAGAAAAAAAAAGCTAAAGAGCGATTTTAAAATGAAAATATTAAGACAATTTCAAGATATTTTTTTATAATAGAATAAAACCATCAACTTACGAAATATAATTCCCTGATTTCATAAAATAAAAAAAATAATGAAATTATAATGAAAGTGTAAACATATTAAAAATGTGATATATTTTATAAATTTCTGATATATCTACTACAATATTCGCTTTTAGCAAAAAAAACAACATAAAAAACGCTGTTATTATTTTTGATATAGGATTCTTAAAATTTTATTGAAATCAGTTTCATAATCGCAAAAAGTGATACACACTAAAGATCTTTCACAAAACACTTTTTATACTGTAGAATCCTATTAGAAAAAGAAATCGCTATCTCATCTCACTCCATAAGTAAACAAACATCTCCAGTAAGACGATTAAATACTTTAAAATCTGCAAAAAAGAAGACTACAAATATTTTACTCCCCCCTATTCCCCCACAATATAAAACAAAAAATAAGCAATATACTTTAAAAATTTTTGAGATTAACCGTAATCGCACAATCCCTTAAAAGAATAATTAAAAATAAGTATCAGTAACAGAAGGATGAGAAATTGCTTTTGATAGAACCATAGCAACGGTTTTACCTAATTTCTGAGCTTCCTCATTGTTCTGACCATTTGCAAAAGCAACAGCAATCATATCGCAACGTACTTGCTCAATCAATTGTTTCTGTTGCTCGGGTTTCAGCTTAGAAAGATTCTTTATAATATCTGGAAAAAATACTGCCAATCTCTCTAGAAGTATCTCCTGTGTAATATTAATCTTAGGAGAAGAAAAAGAGCGATCAAATAACTGATAAACCGAAGCATTTCGAGAAGCAAAAAAGCTGGCAAAAAAAACGAAAAACACAAAAAAAATGAGAAGAATACGATGCCCAAAAAAACTTATCATCTCTCGCCTAAAACTCATAAATACACAAAACAAATTGCCGCTGCTTAATTTTCTGAACTTTCAATAAAAAACAATTCCCTAATCATTGAAAATACTATAAACGGCACCACCATAAAACAACTTGTAATAGCCTCTCCTTACGCACTATACACCTAAACCTTTATAAAAATTCCATCACACTTTAACACAAACTCTAGAAAAGCCTGGCTGAGGATTTGCCCAGCCAGGCCAGACAATCTAAGGGATCCACGCGGGGGGGGGGGAGGCTCCCTGATCGTCTTCTCGCATCAATCACAAGATGCAATTTCTTTGCTATGGTAAAATATTTTAAACAACAAGAATTCTTATCATATTCTATGCAAAAAAACATAAAAAAAACTATAAATCGTTTAAAAATGGAAAAATTTAGGCAAAAAATGTTCATATTGATCCAATTTGAGGCAATTTTATTTCAGTGGAGAATCACTAAGAATCTAAGATCGTCGTAACTTTCATAATAATTCTTCAGAAATCTTAGTGACCATAACATTTTAAAGCACAAGCGATTTGCATGAATTCTATTTATTAAAATGCAAACTAGCAAATACTTGTTTAAAAATATCCCTGACCGCAACAATCAAAACATAAATCTTTTAGCCTTTTAAGATTAGATAAAAAATTAAAACTCCATGCATCATTATATCAAATCACTCATTACCACTATCTTAGATAATTAAAGGTCATTTTATAACCAACAACAAATTCCAACGAATTATCATAAAGTACTGTAATTAATAAAAATATTTTCTCCTTTTCAAGACTAGACTTAATCTTTCTTGCGAAATGATACTAATAGCCATTTTTATAACATAAAACGGCCTTATTATATTTTTTATGCAATTATGCATCTTATGAAAAATTGTACACTAAGTACTGTCCATTCATATGATTTCTCAGAAAGATATCTCAGCTTTCTTCTAATCTATTTCTCCACATCAGCCGTGAAAAATAAAACACAAGATCTATAACCATCGTCTTTATACTTAGTGAAGCTATAAGCCAGAAACATTATTACTTAACAGCTCTCAATGGTTACAACTGCTCTTTTACATATAAACAACTCTTAAAAAAGCATATTTACTTCTTTCCTAAAAAGTTTTTCTCTATATATAGAGTTTTCTTGTGACACATAAACAAACGTTTTTTTTAATCTAAAACAGAAAGTTTGAGTTGAAAAACAATAAATTATCTTTGTATATTAATGTATTAATCAATAAAATAAATTCTGTACAACACGCATTAAATGACTGTCCTAAGAGCCTCATCTCTATGAAAAATTATACAGCTTACAGATTGAACTATTAAAGCTTCCAGTAAAGCTTATTCAAAAATGGTAACTTTTTAAAGACTTACTAAAATTTCATCTTTGCTTCTTTTATTTAAGATTTGAGAAAAGCGCTTTTTATAACGTGAACTGAAATATATAATAACCGTAATACCTGCCACTACGCCGCATTTCGTAAAAAAACTCTCTCTTCATTTTTTAAAGCTGTTTTTTAACATTCACAAAATGCGCCACATCATGCACTATCTTTGGCAAAGTTGAAATAATAGTTATCACAATGTCTTTACCCAAAAACAATTGTCACAACTTAAAATAACACTCCCCCTCTTTCTGATAACATGTAACCAATCCTACCTCATACAATAAATGTAAATGCCATGAAACACACACACGATTGCGATCGATCAAGAATAAAAATAAAATAGAGGATTATTAAATCTTCATGACACAACAGCGCCCAGAATACGCAAATGATTTACTTTCGCCATCGTTTTCAACAGCCCACTCATTGCATCCAAACTTACGTTTTTTTCATCAATATTCCTTAACACAAATAAAAATTTATTCTAACTAATAAAAAATCACACAGAAGACACAGAGTTGCATTACTACTATTCGTCTTGTTTCTTGATAAGATAAAAAACGAACAATTATTTAAAAAACAATGTTTTCTCTTCCCACCATTCCCCTTCAGATGATAGAGACGAGACTTACTACTGCAATCATAAAACTGCTTATAAAAACTTACAACGCGCCATTGTAACTTAATGAGCAAGTAGAGGTTTAGCTATCAACATATCAAGTATAATAACACATTTCGTAAAGGATATAATTAGGTTCTAGGCTCTATTTCTATCTTAGGTGCAATAAACAAAAACCTTATATTATAGTGCCCGCCCTCTATTTTGAAAAACCAAAGACAATACTAGCTATTATCACCATTCTCTCAATTAAACTTAAAAAACAATAATTTCTAGCGTGTGAGCGGCTTATAGTTGACACGCTTAAGATTGAGAGACTCTGCACCAAGACGAGAAACCTTATCAGCCTCATATTCGGCAAAGTTACCTTCAAACCATTCTACATGGCCATCACCTTCAAAAGCCAAAATATGCGTTGCTAACCGATCAAGAAACATACGATCGTGTGATATAATAACGGCACAACCAGCAAAATTTTCTAATGCTTCTTCCAACGCACCTAATGTTTCAGTATCAAGGTCATTTGTCGGTTCGTCAAGAAGAAGAATATTGCCTCCCTCCTTTAAAAGTTTAGCCAAATGTACGCGATTGCGCTGCCCTCCTGATAAATTTGCAACCTTCTGCTGTTGATCTGCACCCTTGAAATTAAATGCACCGCAATAAGCACGACTATTCATCTCATATTTACCCAACTTAATAATGTCATTTCCACCAGAAATTTCCTCCCAAACTGTTTTATCGCCCGCCAATGAATCACGACTCTGATCAACGTAACTCATCCGAGCTGTTTCACCGATACGTATTTGACCTGAATCTGGCTTCTCCTGCCCTATCAACATTTTAAACAAAGTAGACTTTCCCATACCATTGGCGCCAATAACTCCAACAATACCACCAGCAGGAAGCTTGAAAGAAAGAGAATCAATCAATACATGCTCGCCATATGCCTTAGAAAGATTATCAACTTCAATAACAACTTGTCCCAATCTTTCACCAATCGGTATAATGATTTGTGCTTCTCCAGGACGGCGTTCACATGCGCAGCGAACTAACTCATCATAAGCTTTAATCCGAGCTTTTGACTTTGCTTGCCGCCCTTTTGGACTAGAAGCTATCCATTCTTTCTCACGTAACAAAGCACGCTGGCGAGAAACCTCTTCACGTCCTTCCTGAGCCAAACGTTTGGCTTTCGCCTCCAAATAGGCAGAATAGTTTCCCTCATAAGGGATACCTTTACCGCGATCTAATTCTAAAATCCAACCTGTTACATTATCGAGAAAATAACGATCATGCGTAACCAAAAGCACCGCGCCGGGATATTCACGTAGATGTTTTTCAAGCCAAGCCGTAGTTTCCGCATCCAAATGGTTTGTTGGTTCATCCAAAAGTAATAAATCAGGTTTTGACAAAAGTAATTTACAAAGTGCAACACGCCGCTTCTCACCTCCTGAAAGCTTTATCACACTTTCATTGGCTGGCGGACAACCAAGAGCAACCATAGCCATGTCTACTTGACTTTCTAAATCCCAAAGGTTCTGACTATCAATAATATCTTGAAGTCGTGCACTTTCATCAGCTGTTTCCTCGCTATAATTCATCATCAACGTGTTATAACGCTCAACAATTGCCTGTTTATCCGCAACACCTTCCATCACATTGCCACGCACATCTTTGCTTGTATCAAGAAGAGGCTCTTGCGGCAAATAACCACAACGTGCTCCTTCAGAAAGCCATGCCTCTCCCGTATATTCCTTATCTAGTCCAGCCATAATACGTAAAATAGTTGATTTACCAGCACCATTTGGTCCTAAAATACCGATTTTAGCATCTGGATAAAAAGACAAATGAATATTGTCTAAAATTTTTTTATTGCCGTAAGTCTTGTTAAGTCCAGCCATATGATAAATAAATTGACGTGCCATAAATTTCCCTTTATATTTCATTACTTGAAGTGTGTTATTTTGTGCAGTATTTAAAGGTTAGGATTTTGAAAGAAATTCTTCAGCTTTTCTCTAAGCTGCGCGGCAGAAAGCGCAAATGCTATATTAAAAGCTTTCTGCTTTATATTGATATATTTTTTCTAATCTCACAAGCCCCACTACGGTTCTGAATGCAAAAAAATGCCCCTTCAAAGAGCAAAAAGCAAATCTTTTTAGCTGTACCTGAGACTTGCTATCAGACATCTTCTCTCTCTTCTATACCGCATACAACATTGTGTTCTTATCGTATTAAGCCAATTTATCAATGTAATATGATACTACCCAAAAAACCAATTCTCTATGCCCCGTCTTTTTTTGCTTTATGGGCTTTACATCATGCGGTAAAAAAACCCTTCCTTTTTTCATCAATTTTGTGTCATGGAAAACAATGGACTTCACCCCTCGCATTGTTGTGGCTCAAACTGTATTTACAAAACGACCGCCGTCTTATGGGCTCTGACGTACCAAGCTTGATGATCATGAAAGTTTTACGCCAACATGTAGCAATAAGTGACTACAGTGCTCTCCCCATTGGTACATGGTTGCATTTCGTGAAAAACTACAAAACAAATCGTAAAAACTTATCCCTCCCACTTTTTTGGCTTGATAATTACAAAAATAAGATCAATTTCCGCGAAATTATTTCAAAACTTCAAGATGAAATATAGCCTTTTCAAGATAGTATAAAAACTAAGAGTCTTCTATAGGAACATATGCATGGAAAAAAAAGCCTTAATCGTCATTGATGTTCAAAATGACTTCTTACCAGGTGGAGCACTTGCAGTGCCACAAAGCGATACCATTTTACCGGCTATCAATAATTTGATAGACCATTTTGATCATATCATTTTAACCCAAGATTGGCACCCCAGAAAACATTGTAGTTTTGCTTCTTCCTATCCTGAAAAAACACCTTATGATACAGTTGAACTTGACTATGGCACCCAAGTACTTTGGCCTGATCATTGCATACAAGGAACACACGGAGCAGAATTTCATACTTCTCTAAAAATTGAGAAGGTGCAACTCATCCTTAAAAAAGGCTATAATCAAAAAATTGATAGCTATTCCATCTTTTTTGAAAATGATCAAAAAACATCAACAGGCTTACAAGCGTATCTCAAAGAACGTGGTTTTACAAAGCTTTCTATGTGTGGCTTAGCAACCGATTTTTGTGTAGGATTTTCAGCACTTCACGCTGTCCAATGCGGCTTTAAAGTCAGCATTTTACTAAATGCTTGTGCTGGTATTGATCTAAACGGATCACTTAACACAATGCTTAAAACGATGAACGAATCAGGTATAAAGCTCTTAATGACTTCCTAAAACACCTCTTTCATCCTGTTCTTGCAACAAGATAACCCATGAAAACGTATTCGCGTATCTTTTTGAAATGTTTTCTATACACACACCTTACTCTAAAATGAGTAATCTTTTTCATTTATTACGAGAGCAACTTGAAAAGAATAAAGTTTATAGCACACAAAGCTCTCATCCAACTAAAAAAAGATGAATCCTCTTAGAAATTAACCCCTTGATCTTCTTGTATAACGTATAAAAAATTTTAATTTATTTAGACACAACATGTCTATCCGACTGGTGACGTTTAAAACGAAGAGAGGAGCAAAATGCCATTCCTATAATCCCCCCCCCTACAAGTCCTGTTAGCACTTCAGGAACCGATAGAATGGTTTGCAGATACATAATTATTGCAAGTACCAAAATCGCGTAAAAAGCACCATGCTCTAAATAACGATAATGCAACAATATCCCTGATTCGACCAATATAATTGTCATAGAACGAACGTAAAATGCACCTATCCCAAGACCAATTGCGATTATAAAAAGATTATGTGAGAAAGCAAAAGCCCCAACAACACCATCAAAAGAAAAACTGGCATCTAAAAATTCTAGATAAAGAAAAGCACCTATCCCCCCTTTGGTAACTGTAGTTAAAGTCGTTTTTGGAGTATCTAAAAGCAAACCAATGGCTTCCACAATTATAAACGCCAACAGCCCATAAAGGCTAGCAAATAAAAAAATCATTTTATCTTCTGTTATAATCTGCCCTGAAAAGAATAATATCAAAGTCAAAACAACAGCAATATCAATGCCAACAAGCGCCCCAAACTTTTGAGCTGGTTTCTCTATAAAAGTGAGCCAATGCACTTCTTTTGCAGGATCAAAAAAATACCTTAAACCAACCATCATGAGGAAAGTTCCTCCAAAAGCTGCAATTCCTACATGAGCATCCATTAAGATTGCGGTATATTGCTGTGGTTCCCATATAGCTAATTTTACCGCTGCAATTGGACTAATCCCAACAGCAACAGCAACTATCAATAACGGAAAAACAATCCGCATCCCAAATACAGCAATCAAAATACCCCATAGCAGAAAACGACGGCGCCATAACGGATCCATCTTTTCAAGAACACGAGCATTGATAATAGAATTATCAAAGGATAAAGAAATTTCTAAAATTCCTAAAACACAGCAAATAAAAAAATATTTAAGAATGCCTGTAACACTTCTCGTTTCAAACCAACCAATAGCTCCTCCCATAAAGACGCCAACAATTGTGAAAAAAAAAGCCCATCTAAAATAGCCCAACAAGGCCATGATCTTTCCTCAAAATTTATTTTCTAATATACTGCAGCACAAATCAAAAAATTGCATTTATTAAAATGCGAGAATAGATAGAATCCACACGGAGGATTTATCTGGAATTTTCTGCAAAAAAAACAAGAGAAGAACCGATAACTTTATTGTTTTTTATAAGATGAATACTAATCTTAAATAATATGCAATACAACAAATCAAAAATCACTCTCTATCCACTAAAATTAAAAAAAATAAAGCTATAAATATTGACATTACATCATGAGATATTAATACATAGTGTGCCTTTATCGGTCAAAGTCTATACCATGATGATTTACTGAGGGAGATAATTCGTGGCACGTCCTGAAACTGAATCAAAAACTATATTTGGAAAACGTTTACGTTATGTACGCCTTGCTTTAGGGGATCCATCACGTGAAGCACTAGCTAAAAGTTTTAGCATGACAAAAAACTCCATTGCTTTTTATGAGCGTGGGGAAAGGGAACCCAATCTTAGTGTCTTACAAACATACCGCACATTATACGGAGTCAATATTAATTGGCTCTTAACTGGTCAGGGAAAAATGTTTGACACTGAATATACGAAAGGTGATTTTGACTGGAACTATTTTATAAAAAAAATTGAGAAACTTGAAAAAATTCTTGCTAAAAGTGACCGTAACGAAAAACGAAATCAAGAAAAAATCGATAATTCTTATCAGAAATTGCAGAAATATTTATCAAAACAAGACCTGTCTAATAATAGTTTTAACTCAAAAGCAGCATCCTCTCTGATCGATATGAAAGCAAAAATGGCCAATTCCTATACTCTTAGCGTGTTCATTGATTTACTCATTCGTGGCGTATCGCAAAAAGAGATTATAGCTAAGCAATAAATATCCTTATCACACGAGGTAACAAAACAACTAAACTTTATCAGTACGGAAAGAAGTGTTCTTATTTTTTCCGTGCTGCTAGTCATTAATGTACCATATAAAATTTATTTATTAGTAAAACAATTAAAGATATCTATCCAATAATAATGAAAAGAATTTTTTTCTAATTTGGAATCGAATGAAGAGCATAGTTAAATTAAAAAAAACTAGTTTCATAGTATAAAATACTATTTGTAATTTATTGACAATAATATTTTCTTGTTACAAAATATATTTACCATAGAGATTATTGTTCAAAAAAATGAAAGGGAATATATTGACTACTTACTATAGAGACTTAGCTTACAGTCATATTAGTTGAGTATTTATCCTGTAAATTATCGGCTACTTTATGAGGTGGAAAGCATGTTTTTTGAAGTATTTCAAGGAGTTCATAATCAGTGGTATTGGCGTTTAATTTCAGAAGATGAACAAAAAATTGCTTTTTCTAGTAAGGGTTATCCAACAAAACAAGACATTTTGATGAATATCGAGCAGATAAAAGAAATTACGCATAAAGCTCTTATTAGAGAATTACAATTTTAACATCCTTTACCATTGAGACACAATTTCTTAATTTGAGATTGGAGTTATATCTGGAACTTCACACTACACTTCCATCACAAACAATAATAGAATGATTTCCTCTCAAAGCTAATTAAAATAAATTTTTTCTGATCTTGGCTAAACACACAAAAAAATTAAAATTTGTCTTAAATTTGGGTAAAGCATTCATTTGCGAAAAAAGCAGTAATAAACTTATCCAAGACAGTTTTCTTCTGTCTCATAAAGAGTGTAACATAAAAGAAATTAAAAAGTGAATAAGAACATGTATCAACAAAATGGATACGATGATTTCGTAAATAAAAACCTTTTTGATTAAACGCAAGAAAGCGTAGCACTATTCTACACTCAAATGGCAGATAGCCCTCATAATAGACAATCACAATACTGAAAAAAGATTTAAGATAAACAGAAAAAAATCAAAATAACAAAAGATACAGATCTCAAAGTTTCTCTAACTTCTTTATTTCATCGAATGGTGGGCCTGGAGGGACTCGAACCCCCAACCAAGCGGTTATGAGCCGCTGGCTCTAACCAATTGAGCTACAGGCCCCACATAGGCTGCTTTTCTCTAAACTAAAACGCCCTATGACACAAGAGCTGACTTGGATTATAACCCATCTTTTTCTCTTTTCTATCGTTTTTTTTTCTAATGCCCTAATTTCTTTACAAAAACTTTCAAAAATGAGAAAGTAGTAAATTGATAAATACAAAGGAATAGATATGACAAAAACAATTTTCCAACCGTTGAATCATTATAGAATTAAAATAGCTATTATGGCACTCGTACTGCTAGCTTGCTCACTTCCCATACACGCTAAAGAAAGCAAAACGAAAAATGCAACAATTACAGTCACTGCCACTGGCGAAAGCCAAGCAGCACCAGATATGGCAATTATTAATCTAGCAATTGTTACATATGACAAAACAGCCCAAAAAGCATTAACTGCTAATAATAAATCTATGAATGATATTGTAAATGCTTTTAAGAACAATGGCATTCAGACAAATGACTTACAAACATCAGGCTTATCCATTTACCAATCTAACCCCGATAAACATCACGAAAAAAAGAACAATGAGAAATTATATCATGTTACGAATTCTTTAACGGTGCGTATTCGTGACCTTGCCAATGCTGGTAAAATATTTGATCAAGCAATTGCGCTTGGAGTTAACTCAGTGAATGATATCACCTTTACCAACGCCGATATAAAACCTTTTTATCAAGAGGCACGTAAAAAAGCTATCGCTGAAGCCATTGAGAAAGCAGAAACTATAGCACAAGCAGCGAATTTAAAATTAGGGAAAATTATTGAAATCAATGAAAATGATGATGGCTATCATTCAAGGTCACACCTTAGAAGCAGAGCAGCATATGCAAGCAACGCAGATACAAATTTTTTAGGTGGTGAACTAAATTATAATGTTAGTGTTACCGTAGTATTTGCTATCGATTAAACTACGTAGTATTACCAATCACTGCATAAATGGTCTTATCACCGGCCTTCACAGAGAATACCGGTGATATGTTGGAGATAATCATCTTCAGATGATAATTCATCTTCATAAATTTCTATTTGTTCACGTGCAGAAAATTGTGTTTGATGTACCGTCTGACAATTTCCAGACACTAACGGATGCCACCATTGAAGGTCTTGTCCTTCATAAATTAGTCGATAGGCACAATTTTCTGGAAGCCAACGAGCTGTTTTAATCGTTGCAATATCCAACGATATACAGTCTGAAACAATTAATTTACGATGAACATAATCCCGACATCGGCAAGTCTTTGCATCTAAAAGACGACATGCTACACTGGTAGCATAGATATCACCAGTTTCATCATCTTGCACCTTATGCAAACAACAACGCCCACAGCCATCACAAAGACTCTCCCATTCAGAAATAGAAATTTCTTCTAATTTTTTTACTTTCCAAAAGGGAGCTTCTTCATTCATACAATCAATCTAACTTTTTCAAACAAGGAAATCTATCAAAAAGAAAAATAAACAAAATTTAATCTCTATAACTTCACACATTTTTTATCTATTTAAACACCATATATTCAGTACATTGCTTCAAGATATTTTTTAAAATCCAGCCTAATGAAAATGGAATATATCTAATGAAATTTTTCATACATCTACATGCAAATATAAGTAGCTTTTATGAATGCCTTCGCACAAAGAAAGCTTCCTTATGCTCATGAAAAAATCAACGGGCTTTATTAGACTTAAGAATCAAGAAAACTACGCAACTTTCGTGAACGACTGGGATGCTTTAACTTACGAAGCGCCTTTGCTTCAATCTGACGAATACGCTCGCGTGTAACTGAAAATTGTTGGCCAACTTCTTCCAGCGTGTGATCAGTATTCATCCCTATACCAAAACGCATCCGCAAAACGCGTTCTTCACGTGGTGTTAATGAAGCGAGCACGCGAGTTGTTGTATCACGCAGATTGGCTTGAATAGCCGCATCAATAGGCAATAATGCGTTCCTATCCTCAATAAAATCTCCTAAATGGGAATCATCCTCATCACCAACAGGTGTTTCAAGTGAAATCGGTTCCTTTGCAATTTTAAGCACTTTTCGCACTTTTTCTAGCGGCATAGAAAGTTTACTAGACAATTCCTCTGGCGTGGGTTCACGTCCAATTTCATGCAAAATCTGACGTGATGTGCGAACAATCTTATTAATTGTTTCAATCATATGAACAGGAATACGAATGGTACGAGCCTGATCAGCAATTGAGCGTGTAATTGCTTGACGAATCCACCATGTTGCATAAGTTGAAAACTTATATCCACGCCTATATTCAAACTTATCCACTGCCTTCATCAAACCGATATTGCCTTCTTGGATAAGATCAAGAAACTGCAGCCCGCGATTAGTATATTTTTTTGCAATTGAAATCACAAGACGTAAATTAGCTTCTACCATCTCTTTTTTAGCAATTGTTGATTCGCGCTCACCTTTCTGTACTTGTGTCACTATCCGACGAAATTCAGCAATCGAAATAGCTGTTTCTTGTGCAAGATTCTGTATTTCACTGCGTAAATTCTGAATTTCTTTAGCTTCACGCATCGAAAATTCTTTCCAACCGTGCCCCGACAAAGTTGCAATATAATTAATCCAATCTGCATCCAATTCACGACCTTGGTATTCTTTTAAAAAATCCTCATGATCAACACCATAATTATTTGCAATTCGCTTAAGCTTCCCCTCATTATGAATCAATCTCTTATTGATATCGTAAAGCTGTTCAACCAAGGATTCAATACGATTTTGATTCAAAGAAAGAGATTTCACGGCTTGAACCAATTCACTCTTTAATTGAATATATTTTTTCTTCTGAGAAGGCGAAAGAGCTCCCTCTCTACGCTCTGCCAAACTGCTTTCAACATGCTGATCTTGTAATTTTCGCAATTTTACATAAGTATCAGCAATAAAATCCAATGTTTCCATGACTTGAGGACAGAGTTCATTTTCCATTGCAGCAAGTGATAAATTAACGTCATCCTCCTCTTCCTCTTCCTCTTCAATGCCTATATCTCTGGCCATACACTCCAGATCAGACATGCTAGATGAAGATTTTGCCTCTTTTATTTTTTCAACTTCACTTCGTTCAATAACAGGAGCTTGCTTGGCTTCTGGACCAGCATAAGTCATTTCAAGATCGATAATCTCACGAAGAAGAATACGCTGTTCTTTCAATTCTTCACGCCAGATAATGAGAGCTTGAAAAGTTAAGGGGCTTTCACAAAGCCCTGCAATCATTGTCTCACGCCCTGCTTCAATACGCTTAGCAATGGCAATTTCACCTTCCCGCGAAAGCAGTTCAACAGCTCCCATTTCACGTAAATACATACGTACCGGATCATCAGTACGATCTATTACCTCACGCTTATTCGTTGTCGTTACAATTGCATGGCTAGAGGCCTCTACTAAATCGCCACCCTCTACCGTAACTTCTTCGTCATAATGTTCAGAATCGACTTCATCTTCATCATCCACGACATTAATACCCATCTCGGAGAGCATCACCAAGATATCTTCAATTTGTTCGGATGTAACCTCATCAGAAGGAAGAACTGCATTCAGTTCATCCATCGTCACGTAACCATTTTTTTTGGCAAGTTTAACCATTTTCTTGATGGCATCATCAGAAAAATCAAGAAGAGGACTATCCAAATTCACTTGGCTTGTTACTTCCATATTATCTTTCTGTTTAACCTTTGTTGCCATTCTATAACTCCACTTGATCACTACACAGCTTCCACGTGACCAGCTTTTTGCGTTCTCACTTAAGCGACTAATAGTTCCTCATAATATACCTCCTCTTAGAGGAAATTACTATTTGAAAGACTACATTTATATACACCCTTCATTCACACAAAAACGCGGGAAAACTCCAGAAGTTTCCCCGATACCTCTCAGCCTTTCTGAGATAATCTCTGTACCATATAGTAAGGACCAATTTCCCGCTTTTCCTTAAAATTTAGTCGCCATTCTTTATAAAAATTTCGTTCTACATAAACTTCTTCATACTAAGCCTTAGGTGACTGATTCGCATCAAAAAAGCGAATCATTTTATCGTATCTTGCTTATTCCCGTCTATTTTTTCATCCAACCGACTTCCAAATCCTTCAATTAATGCTTCCGTCGCTTGCATCTGCTCTATCTCACTTTTTATCTCACGAAGCAGATCAAAAACCTCACTCTTAGGATTTTCTATGAGTTGCTCTTCAATATCTTTTAATCTCTTATGTAGGTGGTATTCTTGAAGATGCAAGTAGACAGCCTGTTTTAATATAGCACGAGCATCTTCTATAGGAGCTCCAACAAAGACAGTACGCATACCAATATTTTGCACAAGACATCTCATACGCTCTAACAAAGCTTTGTGCCCTCTTCCTTCTAAGAGCTCAATCATTGTTTTTTTATCATGAAACTGCTGATTCCCAAGAATTTCCAACATGGTTTGATGCAAACATACCAATTGTGTGTTTTGTAATTCCAACACAGCAAGAACTTCAAAATTTTCATACCATAACTCAGGATAGTAAGCTAAAATCAATAAAATAACTGCTTCACGCAGAGGAATAGATTGAGACGAATTGCGCACTATGTCGGAATTTGCCAAAACAGAAAAAGATTGATTTTTAAATATTCTATTTTGGGAAAACTGATGATGGTATCCTGCAGATTTTTTTTTCGAAAAAAAAGGACGAAAAAAATCAAAAAGCCGTTTCTTTATATCCTGTAAATAATAACGACGTAGATCTTCATCCTTAATTGTAAAAATTTGCTGTTTCAGTTGTTTTTCCAGCGCCGCTCGCATCTCTGGAGTTTCAAAATTCTTTCCATAAGTAAAACGCCACCACAAAAGCTCAACCAATGAAATTGCTTTTTGCAAAAAAGAGGAAAAAAGTTGTGCACCACCAGCACGAATAATTTCATCTGGATCTTTACCTTGTGGCAACAAAACAAAACGAACAGATACCCCTGCCTTTAAAAGAGGCAACACACGATCAGAAATACGAAAAGCAGCCTTTAAACCAGCGTCATCTCCATCAAAACATAAAATGGGATCAGAATCTATCTGCCATAAAAGCCTAATTTGCGCTTCCGTTAATGCTGTCCCCAAAGATGCTACCACTCTCTCAAAACCAGCTTTAGTCAGCGCGATTACATCCATATAACCTTCAACCACAAGGAGTGAACGAACTTTTTCATCACTAACAGAGCGGCTATTTTTACGAGCAGCTGCTGCATTGTAAAGCATATCTCCTTTATGAAACAACACTGTTTCAGGGCTATTGAGATATTTTGCCGGTGTATCTTCCTCTAACGCACGCCCTCCAAAAGCCACAACACGACCGCGTAAATCTTCAATAGGAAATATGACACGATTTCTAAATCGATCATAGGAAGCAGCATTATTTTCACCCAATTTAAGAAGCCCACAATCTTCCATTTGTTTTATTGAAACCCCACGTGCGCTTAAAGCTTCTTTCAAAGCTGTACGTCTCATGGGAGCAAAGCCAATCCGAAAACGTTTTGCGATTTCTGGTGTTACACCACGCTCATCAAGATAACGACGCGCCTGGATACCTTCTCTATCATGCAAGCTATGTTGAAAAAAATCCGTAGCTATTTTCATAACATCATAAAGACTAGCTTTTTCCATTTGCCGTTTATGACTTTGTGAATCAAAAAGAGGTAACTTTATCCCCGCAAAATCAGCCAAACGCTCTACACTTTCTGAAAAGTGCAATCCATCAAGCTCACAAAGAAAAGTAAAAATATCGCCACTTACACCACAACCAAAGCAATAATAGCGGCCTTTATGATCATCACAATGAAAACTTGGAGTTTTTTCACCATGAAATGGGCAACAACACCAAAAATCTCCTCGCGAAGGCTTGCTTTTTTGAGGATCAAACACCACCCTTTGTCCAATAACTGTTGAAATTGGTAACCTGGTGCGAAGCTGATCAAGGAAATCAGGCGAAAAACGCATTATCTCTCACAGAGTTTTAAAATTCTTTTTTGCATATTTAACGACTTTAGAGCATAATTCCAATATTTCCTCTTAAGCGGTTAAAGATTTTACAGCCCGAACCGCATATCTTTCAGAAATGGAGAATGAAAAAGTGATCAAATTTCTTGTTCAATATCCACTGCTAGAATCTATTGTTTGGCTTATTATTCTTATCATCATTGCACTTTTAGTCAATTTTTTAGCACGACACTTCCTCTTTCACGGAGTAAAACGGCTTTCTTCTTTTCTTCCTAAAGCTACAACCATTGATATTGAACACACCATTCAATACACAGCTAATACTGTTTCAGCCTTTATTCTCTCAATCGGGATCAATGTTATTCCAACACTCCCTCATGATCTCAGCACTATTATATGCAATGTTGCGAACGCCTTCATTATTTTTTTTGTTGTTCTAGCCATCTCTTCTTTTCTTAATGTTATAAATACCCTTTATGAACAAAGACCAGCAGCACGATTAAAACCAATAAAAGGCTATATTCAAATCGCTAAAATTGCGCTTTTTACTGTAGCTGCAATTTTAATGGTAGCCACATTGATTGACCGCTCACCTCTTATTCTTTTATCCGGTCTTGGTGCAATGGCCGCTGTCCTTATGTTGATTTTTCAAGATACATTGCTTTCTCTTATTGCAGGTATCCAAATTTCATCCACCGATATGATACGTGTCGGCGATTGGATTCAAATCCCTAGCCTCGATGTAGATGGTGATGTCACTGAAATCGCGCTTCATACTGTTAAAGTACAAAATTTCGATAAAACAATCACTACCGTACCTATTCGTAAACTAGTGACTGATCCTTTTAAGAATTGGCGTGGAATGGAAGAAGCTGGTGGACGACGCATTAAACGATCCCTCTTCATTGACCAATCAAGTATCCGTTTTCACACAGAAAAAGAACAAGAATATCTTTCCCGATTTAATTTGTTAGAAAATTACTTCGCACAAAAAATACCAGAAATCAATGAATGGAATACACAATTAGATAAAAATCACGACGTATTAGCTAACACCCGCCGTTTAACCAACATTGGAACTTTCCGTGCTTATGTTTTTGCTTATCTAAAAAAGCATATCAACATCGAACAAAACATGACATTGATGGCACGACAATTACCTCCTACACCACATGGTTTACCCTTGGAAATCTATTGCTTCACCAATACAACTGTTTGGCTGGAATACGAACAAATTCAAGCTGATATTTTTGACCATCTTTATTCCATTCTTCCCAGTTTTGGTTTAAAGATTTTTCAAAATCCAAGTGGCTATGATTTTCGTCATGTATTAGAAGCGACAGAAAAGTAAAATTATAAGACTCAATTCGTCAATTTTTTAGATCAACCATATTTATAACAACAGAGAAAGAAAAAGTGTCATGAATGGTTCAGTGGTACTCCTTCATCTTGCAGGCGCTATTTCTTTACTTCTTTGGGCTACACGCATGGTGCGCACAGGCATTGAACGAGCCTATGGTGATAAGCTTAGATATAAAATGCGTCATTTCATTTCCAAACCATTGTTTGCTGTAAGTTTTGGACTTTTTTCAGCAATGATTTTACAAAGCTCTACAACAATAACGCTCCTTGTTGGTTCTTTTGTTGAGTCTGGTTTTGTCTCTGGATTAGCGGGACTCATGGCTGTACGTGGAGGAGAATTAGGATCAGCATTAGTTGTCAAAATTCTCTCCTATGATCTTACAATCGTTGTGCCACTCTGTCTTTTAATTGGTACTTGTATTTTCATGACAACTGAAAAACGTAATTGGCGTCAAATAGGACGTATTGTCATAGGTATTGGCCTTTTGATTTTATCTTTACAAATGATAAGCACAGCTACAGAACCTTTACGTGATAGCGCAATTTTACCTAGTATTATTCGTTATCTCTCAACCGATCCTGTTTCCACTTTTTTGCTAGCAGCTTCATTGACCTATCTTTTGCACTCATCCATTGCGGGAATCATTTTGCTGGTCAATTTTGCAAACTATAATCTTATCCATGCTCAACTATGTGTTGTCATGGTCCTTGGCGTTAATTTTGGTTCTTCTCTTATAGCACCACTTTTAACACGCAGCGCACCTCCTAATACTCGTCTCGTTCCCTTGGGAAATTTACTGATGCGTGGAGCCGGTTCAATCCTCGTCCTTATCTTATTTCTTTCCTTTCAACCACCAATCACATGGCTTGGTCATGAAGCCTCTGCTCAAGTTATTAACGCCCATATCATTTTCAATGTTTTCATTCTCCTTGCTGGAATCCCCCTCTCGAAATGGGTTTTAAAACTGACCACTAAAATTGTCCATACAAATACAAAAAAAACGCAAACTGATAAAATACTTAATTTATCTGATCAAACAGCTCTTGATGATAGCGTTCTTGAACGTCCAACTCTAGCACTTTCTAATGTCATGCGTGAAGTCATCCATATTTGTGATCTTGTAGATATCATGCTAGAAAAAATCATGGGACTTTATGAAAAACCTGACCCTGACATCATCTGTGAACTCAACCAGCTTAACACTATATTAGACAAAAAGCATATCGCAATCAAACTTTATCTCGCACGATTAGCCAGACAAAAATTGTCTGATGAAGAAGCCCTTCAAACCCAAGAACTTCTAGGAACTTGTATAAAATTAGATCAAGCAGGAGATATTATTATTCATAATATGCTTATGCTGGTTAAAAAGAAACAACAAAAGGGTATACAATTTAGCAACGACGAATGGAATGATCTCCTTCGTTTCCACTCCATTGTTCTCGCCAATGCGCATATCGCATTTAATGTTCTTGTCTCACATGACACACACACCGCGCATTTACTAGTGCAGAAAAAAGATCAGCTCCGAAATTTAGAGAAAGAGATGAGCTTAAAGCATTTTAAACGCCTTCGTGAAGGTGATCTTAAAAATGTAGAATCGTCTAGCCTTCATCTTGACACTGTACGCGATCTAAAACAGATTAACTCCCTTTTAACTTCAATGATCTACCCAATTTTAGAAGCACAAGGACTTCTCCAAAGTTCGCGCCTGCGCAATCCTTCTGAACAACAAACAGCTAAATCTTGACTTCGAAAATATTTGAATGATAAACGAATCATATAGACCACTAAATTGTGTATATTCAAATGTTCTGACTCAATAAATACTCTTGTAAAGGCTTTACTCCACAATATCATCATCAAGAAAAAAACGTACTATCAGAAACGCAAATACCTGTAGAATTGCAATAGATTGTATCAATGTTTGACTGTTTCAAGCTGCTCAACATTTTACAAAGCACTAAACAGAAATATTTTTTAACATCATTTCAAAAGCTATTGATATTGTATTAGCTGACTTCTTTTTAAATTTCTTGAGTATCTATTTGTTGCTTTGATTGTACATAACATTTTAGCTTTTTACAAAACTCTTAACAGGAATTAGCAAGAAATCTACTAATAAACACACTTTTATTCTCCCAAAGTACTTTGTAGAATTTTTTTCTTTTTACGTAAAATGATTGCTAACTTCAGAACTTTTTGATACTATAATAAAGAGTTATTATATTTTATTTATAGATATATACCTCACGTGTCCAATATACGTGTTAGTTGAGAAACAGAGAAACAAAAGTTGTAACGAAGTTTTCACCAGGAATATCCTCTTCTTAGGCAACAAAGCGAACCTTGACCTTTACAAAGCTTACTCTAGTTAGAACTAACAGTTTAGATTCAGGCAAAGGAGAATAGAATGGAAGACGCAAACATCGGCTGGATTGCAGCTATTATTATCGGTGGCCTTGCAGGATGTGCTGCACAGTGTCTTATGAAAAGCCAAACAGGAATGTTTCTAAACATTATTTTAGGGATTATTGGAGCAGCATTAGCCAGTTTTCTTTTTGGATTTTTAGGCGTGGGCTTTGCTGGGTGGTTTGGCTATCTTATTTCAGGTTTTATAGGAGCCTGCGTTCTTATATGGATAGGACAAAAAATTCGATCATAGAGCATTTTAAAATACCTGTTAGTGCTAAAAGAAAAAATCGAAATTTTCTGGTATAACTTTAAAAGTCGTAAAAAGGGGAATGATGGTTGAATGTTTAAATCACAATCTTTTTGCATCACCATCATTACATCATGAACCAAAAATAATGGTAAAAGCCTTTATAACTCACCACCTCCACTAATATACTCCAGCTTATTTATAGCATCAGGAACAGCGGTGTTATTTTAAGTTTAAATTGGCTTAATTTTTACCCTTTACATCAAATATCACTATTCTCAATATCTAATTAATAGCTCTTATTGCGCAAACACTTTACCGGTATTCAAAACTCTGATAAGAAACAAACTAACCGCAATTCAATCTTGCCCATCTCACGGGGACACTAATACAACCACTGTTTGTTATCATAAAAATAATAATGCTATTCCAAAGCTTTATCGCATAGCACTTAATTCCCTCACTCTTTACAAACAAGAGCGTCTTACCAGAAAAACGCACATACCCCTATTTTGTAGATAATAATAAAGAGTTCTCTCTAATATCATTAAAGTAAAAAATAGATATTACACAAATGATAGCTTACTCTGTCTTCTTTCAATTTCTTTGTCTTTATCTTCTAATTTTTATTAATTATGGATATTATTTTATCCATAACATGCTTTCATAGGACCTTTTTTATCAGCTCTCTATTAAATTTCCGGCCTAATATCTTCTTGCTTAAAATCTTGTTACCTTTGCATTTCTGCATTATAATTAGACACATTTTTTTATATCACTTAACACAACATACGGAATACGATTTTAGATGTGGAGTGCAATGACAGCTGATCCCCAAAATTCCATCTTACCGCCTCTAAAATGGCTATCTAACCAAGATCCTCCAGTACCAGAAAACATTCGTGATTGGCTCATGGAAGGAGGTTCAATGACGCTTCGATTAAAAAAACACTGTACGTGCATACGTGTTGAACCGCAACGTGAATGTTTTATTACACGGGATAAATTGCAAGAAGAAGCAGAGCATCTTCCCAAAACTACACGTTACTGGCTACGTGAAGTCATACTGATGGGAGATAATCAGCCTTGGCTTCTTGGACGCACTGTAATTCCACAAGAAACTCTCTTTGAACAAAACCAATCACTGATGCATTTGGGTACTATACCATTGGGACATTATTTATTTAACAGTGGTAAATTAACTCGCGATTACATTCACATAGGCCAACAAGGTGCTCTGTGGGCACGTCGTTCCCGTTTACGATTAACAAACAAACCATTGTTATTAACCGAACTGTTTTTAACAGCTTCACCGCTTTACACAACAAATTGTGCATAAATGGAGGTTGCTACACTCTTTTTACAATGCTTAACTTTTTGGTTTATATTGCTTTTTCAAGGTAAGAAAAATGGCTTTTTCGTCTTGTCTCAACAACATATTACGAATGAGGATTTATTTTCGAAATACTTTTTGAATCATCTCAACTCAAAAATGTTTCTACTTAAAAAAATACGTTAAAATCTCTCTTATTTCATCATAATAATTAGTGTATAATATAAACTTATCCTTGATCAGCTTTCAAGATATGCAGCATTTAAAAACATCTACATTTAAATTACCTGCAAAATAATAATCTCTTTTTTTAAATACAACAGCTCTGAATACAAAGAAACGCTCCGAAACATCCCTAAAGGCAACAACACATTCCTCTCTTCAAACTTTAAATGCGTATATCAAGCAGCTTTTTCTAAACACATTCCTCTAAAAGCTTTTGTAGAAAAATTAAAAACACTTATACACAATCCTTTTAATGGCACAAACACTGTGAACAAAAACAAGTGTATAAAAAAGAAGACTATCTTGTTTTCCTGTCAGGAAACAAAAAATACTAATTTGTTTACTCCAAAACACCTTTTCGTAATAACTTTTATAGAATTAAGTGTGCTATTAACATTTTCTTCATGCTTTTTGTACACTGGACAGACTACTAATAATAAAAATACTTTCAAATGCCCCGTGCAAATTTGTAAGATTCATTTACTGCACTTAACATCCCTCAAGCCATATCATAACCTTACCGATACAAGTAATCTCCCAGTTATTGTTTATACCAAAGCCTTACAAATCACCTATTCAATTTCTATCTCATCGAACTAATAAGGAAGGAATTCACAAATGACTCACATTTTCACTTATTTTTTCTATACCAATTCTAAGCAAAAAGACCTTTCATAAACGCGCCTCGACTTCTTACACTATTGAAGCACTTTAATGAAAACAAATAGTAACTAATGATTATACACTTCTAGAATTCCTCCACCACGATAAAAAATACCATAATCTCTAACCCTAGTATACATGAAACGAAGTGTAGTAGATTCCTACTACCCTGTAGCCTCAAAGAACTTGGAGCGTTATATCAATCCGGCACGCAACGTAAACTAACCTAAATTTATTTAAGCAGAAAAGGAACTTTTAATCAGTCTTTACAGATCTTACCAAACACGATAAAAAATAATCAATACACCTATATTAAAAAATCTCAAAACAGGACTTTACCTCTTTACAGAATGTACCTATACTTTTCATTTTAAGCGAAATATTGTAAAAATGATATACACAGTATTTGTTATGAGTTTGCTTTATACTGTTTAGAGAATGAATTGTGAACGCGTACTATGACACAAACTACCCCATCTCTTAATCCTTGGAGTATAAGCAAATCTACAGCTCTCTTAGTGTTAGCCGATGGAACAGTTATTGAAGGTAAAGGAGCAGGTGCTACAGGCGCTGCTGAAGCTGAAATATGTTTTAATACCGCCATGACAGGCTACGAAGAAATCCTTACTGATCCATCATATAAAAAACAAATCGTTAATTTCACTTTTCCTCACATCGGTAATGTAGGCACAAATAGTGAAGATATTGAAGATCTCACACCCCTCAATTGTCATGGAGCAGTTGGTGCTATTTTTAAAGCAGATATTACCCGTCCCTCCAATTACCGTGCAAATGAAAATCTTAATCAATGGCTTAAAACACGTAAAATCATTGCACTTTGTGGCATTGATACACGAGCATTAACCGCTCTTATTCGTGAACGAGGTGCACCCAACGCCATCATCGCCCATGATCCAAATGGAAACTTTGATATCAATACTCTGAAAAAACGCGCACAAAAATGCAGAGGCCTCATCAATCTTGATCTTGCAAAAGAAGTAACATCAAGGCAATTAGTAGAATGGAATGAAAAACCATGGATGTGGAATAAAGGTTACAGTACAAATGGCGCACGTAATTTTCATATTGTTGCAATTGACTATGGCATTAAGCGCAATATCCTGCGTCTTATGGCCGCGCACAGTGCACATATAACCATCGTACCAGCAGATACAACCGCAGAAGAAATTCTAGCAATGAATCCTGATGGTGTTTTTCTTTCCAATGGACCAGGAGATCCAGCAGCTACAGCTGATTATGCTGTTCCAACCATTAAAGCAATCATTGAAAGTAATATACCACTTTTTGGTATATGTCTTGGTCACCAACTTCTTGCTCTTGCAGTTGGAGCCAAAACCATAAAAATGCATCAAGGACACCATGGTGCCAACCATCCTGTTAAAGATTTTACCACCGGAAAAGTTGAAATTGTATCAATGAATCATGGATTTACTGTAGATACAACATCTCTGCCAAAACATGTTGAAGAAACACATATTTCCCTCTTTGATGGCTCAAATTGTGGTATTCAGATCATTGGAAAACCAGTTTTTTCTGTTCAATATCACCCTGAAGCTTCTCCCGGTCCACAAGATAGTCATTATCTATTTCAACGTTTTTGCAATCTTATTATGGATTATAAAAAAACAGCTTAATCGCATAGATTCCTTTCTTAAAGCTGTACACTTTTTACGCACCCCAATATTGCTTTTAAGAGCAAAATAGCCCACCCTAGTTATATAGCATGAAAAGCTATTTGCCTTTTAAAAACTGCCTTAGAAATAATATTTTTGCCATTTAGAAAAAACTAACGTACTCGTAAGGCAAAAATTATCGTTGCAATAACAAGCAGACAAAAGCCCCCTAAAAAAGGAGCACCAGAAAAATAGAACAACGCATCTTTATGATTAAACCATTCAAAGAGCAGTATATAAAAAATAGGACCAAATATTAAACTCAGTGCAATAACAGATGACATTGCTCCCTGCAATTCTCCTTGCACATTCACCGGCACTTGCGCTGAAGCAATAGCACGCATAGGCGCAAGAACAAGATACTCAAGCATTGTAAACGCAAAAACCACATAAACCATCCATCCTTGCGATGCAAATGCATAGCCAAGCATACCAAACAATGCAAATAGAAGCCCTACCATTGTAATACCCCAATCGCTCCATCTCTTAGAAAAATAAGGCAAAATGAGAGAAACCACAACAATCTGGCCTATTCCAAAAATACTATAAGACAAACCAATAGACAATGCATTCCAATCATAGCGTTCTTTAGCGATGAATGCCCAAATGCTTAACCATACAGATTCCGCCAACCAATAAAGAAAAAAAACTAATAGCACCCAAAGAACTGTTGGATATTGTCTAAGTTGCAAAAAGGTACCTAAAGGATTTGCACGTTTAATATCAAAATATCGTCTATTCCGCATAGGAAGAGTTTCTGGAAGCTTTACCCACGCAAAAATAAAGTTAAAGAATGAAAAACCGGTTGCAAAATAAAACGGAATACGTGGACCTAATTGACCTAAAAGACCGCCAATAAATGAGCCTAAAATAAACCCTAATCCGGATGCAAGTCCTAATAAAGCAAAATTGCGTGTACGTGTTCTATCATCCGATATATCAGCTAAATAAGCCGTACAGGTTACAAAACTAACTCCACTTACTCCTGACAAAAGACGTCCGATAAACAACATAGAATAGCACCATGCTATAGCACAGATGAGATTATCGATAGCAAAACTGATAATAGAGAGAAGCAAAATAGGACGACGGCCAAAACGGTCAGAAAGATTACCAATAATAGGAGCAAATAAAAATTGTACTACTGAATAAGCGACGAGTAATTTCCCTCTTTCCACAGAAGATGTACTAACATCTTTTCCAGTTAATTGAGCAAAATATTCTGGCAAAACAGGGCTAACAATTGCGATAGAAATAATGTCCAACAACAAAATAATAAAAACTAAAATAAGCCCACGATGAATGAATTTTAGATCAGGTTTTTGGTCGTTGATAGCATGCATATTACTTTCCTACTATCCTCTATACCTGCTATTAAGCAGCTATTAGGATACATTGTTTTCCCCCAATATGGTTAAAGAAAAAATCGTAAAAATACATAAATCCACACTTTGTCTGATACAGAATACTGCGTGTATTTTTGCAAAACACCATCACATTTCTAAACGATACTTCTCAATCAATTAAACAATTTGAAATTTCAGCATAACAATCCGATAAAAAATTTTACTCATACATAAAAAATTGTAAAATATAATAGACGAAAATAGCTATTTATAGCTTATCATATTTTAAAAGCATCATATATTAAGTATAATAAAAAACTTTATATAAAATATATTTTATATAATTCATCTATATTTTTACTTCACAATCATTTTACTTCATAATCATAGTAATTTACATTACAAAATAAACATATCATAGAATAAATATTTTTAATTCTGTAATTGTAGCAAATATTTACATAGTATGCAAGACGTTTAAACTTTTAAGATAATCATAGCAATATCTGTTTAGTTATGACTTGTTAGATGTTATTTATATGCTATCATCATCTCAATAACAATTTGGCTAGTACAGGAGAATATCACTTCTAATGATGATTAGCCAACGGATTATTTATTCAAAAATGGTGCATAAAATGCAAAAAATATTCCAATTCATTTTAATCTCAACATTGCTTACAGGATGTGATTTTCAGGATTCTGGAGCAAATAAAGACGTTCCAGCAAATAAAATGGAAACAAAACAAACAGAAAAAATAAACCTAGATCCATATACTTTAAATAAACTTACCACTCTTCTTGAAGAACGCTCAAAAGTTAATTACCATAATGTAGGAAAAATGATTAGCTTGCTATCTAAAGCTTTTCTAGGGACACCTTACAAAGCAAATATGTTGCAAGGCTCAGAAAATATACCAGAAAAACTGATAATTGACTTTAGAGGTTTAGATTGCTTTACTTATTTAGATTATGTTGAAGCCTTACGGAAATCAACATCACAAACAGAATTTATCAATAATCTCATACGAACGCGTTATGTTGATGGTAATGTTAATTTTTTAAATCGGAAGCATTTTTTTACCGATTGGGCTTATAAAGAATATAAACTTGCTGATGATATCACCGCACAAATCAGTTCCGATGCAGTGAACATTGAAAAATATCTCAATAAAAAAGCTGATGGTGGAAACTACCTTCCTGGACTACCGGTTGTTAAACGCAATATAACTTATATTCCAAGTAGCTTTATTAATGAAGAAGTTATAAACCGTTTACAATCCGGTGATTTGATTGGAATTTATACCAATCTCGCGGGGTTGGATGTAACTCATGTGGGCTTTTTTATCATAACAGATAATGGCCCAATGTTAAGACATGCTTCCTCACGAAAAGAAAATGAAAAAGTAATGGATTCCCCTTTTATGGATTATGTAGCAAAAACACCAGGAATTATTGTTTTAAGGATCTCTCAATAACTTATAGGGGGACAGAAATGTCCCCTACGTTATCAATATATATTCAAATAAGCACTTAAATTACCAAACTAAATATTCAAATTCGTATAATTTATTCAACTACAACATGTCTGTTTACATTTTTAATCACAGCACTCAATAAGCTTAGGCTAGATTGGTGTATTGCTAAAACAGCAAACTTAGTATCAATAATTCTTTTTTACCAATTAAACTATAATCAAGAAATAAAAAATTCTGTTCATGATTTTAATGAAATTAATTATTACAATCATCATGGAAAAAAGTGCAAAAGATTATAGTTAAAAATCTATCATGACAAATATAGAAACAATGACAAACACATTAGTATCCACTACTGCACATAAAAAATTCGACTTTACTCTATAAAATTCCATTTGCCTGTAAATAATTTTTATGCTCCTTCATTTATGGTAATCTTCAATATCCTGTCCTTGCTTTATAAATATCGTTGTCTTTAGTAAAAATCAGACTCTTGCACTCATAACTGAATAACTACATAAAGAAGATATTAATCTTAACTTCTATGAAAAAAAGCAGGGAAAAGACATTTTGATGCTTACTTTCTTTATCTATTAACCTATAGAATGATTTTGACTTCAAAGTTTAAATATTCTGCCTTCCGCAATTGCATACAAATGTTGCTATAGGAAAAAAACCATGCCGAAACGTACCGATATAAAATCTATTCTTATCATTGGAGCAGGACCTATCATTATTGGGCAAGCATGTGAATTTGACTATTCAGGTACACAAGCCTGTAAAGCATTAAAAGAAGAAGGTTATCGAATTATTCTGGTTAATTCCAATCCTGCTACTATTATGACAGATCCAGATTTAGCTGATGCAACTTATATTGAACCCATCACTCCTGATATAGTTGCACAAATCATTGCACATGAACGTCCTGACGCCCTCTTACCAACTATGGGAGGTCAAACGGCACTCAATACCGCTTTATCATTAAAGCGTATGGGAATTTTAGATCGCTATCATGTGGAAATGATAGGTGCAAATGCCGTTGCTATTGATAAAGCTGAAGATCGCGCCTTGTTTCGCAAAGCAATGGCAAAAATTGGTTTGGAAACACCACGTTCTATGTTAGCCAATGCAACCGAACTCAAAGAAAAAAATCGCCAACTACATGCAAAAACACGCGATGAACTTAAAGGTAAGCTTTCCGGTGATACACTTAACAAAGCACTGGAAAAACTTGAGCAAGATTGGCGTCATACAGAAGCAGATCGTAAACAACATTATATTGCACATGCTACTGCAAAAGCAGTTCAAGCCCTTGATATTATTGGACTTCCAGCCATTATTCGTCCTTCATTCACGCTTGGTGGAACAGGTGGCGGAATTGCTTACAATCGCTCTGAGTTTTATGAAATTATTGAACGTGGGCTTGAAGCTTCACCCACAACAGAAGTTTTAATTGAAGAAAGTGTTTTGGGGTGGAAAGAATATGAAATGGAAGTTATCCGAGATAAAAATGACAACTGTATTATCGTTTGTTCCATTGAAAACATTGATCCGATGGGTATCCACACAGGCGATTCCATCACTGTAGCTCCTGCCCTCACTTTAACTGATAAAGAATATCAACGTATGCGTAACGCTTCGATTGCTGTACTGCGTGAAATTGGCGTTGAAACTGGTGGATCCAATGTACAATTTGCCGTCAACCCTAAAAATGGCCGCCTCATTGTTATTGAAATGAATCCGCGCGTTTCCCGTTCTTCAGCGCTTGCATCAAAAGCCACAGGTTTCCCAATCGCTAAGGTAGCAGCTAAATTGGCAGTTGGCTATACACTTGATGAGTTAAAAAATGATATTACCGGTGGTGCAACACCAGCATCATTTGAGCCTTCTATTGATTATATTGTTACCAAAATTCCTCGTTTTTCCTTCGAAAAATTTCCTGATTCATCACATGTCTTAACAACTGCAATGAAATCTGTAGGAGAGGTCATGGCAATCGGTCGTACTTTTCAAGAATCATTGCAAAAAGCACTGCGTGGACTTGAAACGGGTCTTACCGGCCTTGATGAAATTGCGATCCCTGAACATGCTGAAGGCGATGAAAAAAGTTCTATACATTCTGCCATTGCTATACCAAGCCCTGATCGTTTGCGCTATATTGCCCAAGCAATGCGTATGGGCCTACCTTTAAACGAAATTCACCAAATCAGCAAAATCGATCTATGGTTCTTGGAACAAATAGCCTCCATTATTGAAATGGAACAGCACATCCACACTTATGGATTGCCCCAAGACTCAGACAATCTACGTATGTTAAAATCTATGGGCTTTTCGGATGCACGTTTAGCTACCCTTACAGGGAAAAAGCCCAATGATATTGCTTCTTTGCGTAAATCACTTAATGTTAGGCACGTTTTTAAACGAATTGATACTTGTGCAGCTGAATTTTCTTCACCTACAGCGTACATGTATTCAACATATGAGGTCCCCTTTGGAGGTATAGAACACTCGGAAGCACAAATTTCTGAACGCAAAAAAATTGCTATTTTAGGTAGCGGACCAAACCGTATCGGACAAGGTATTGAATTTGATTATTGTTGCTGCCATGCTGCCTTTGCATTGCGTGATTCAGGCTTTGAAACCATTATGATCAACTGTAATCCTGAAACAGTTTCAACCGACTATGACACATCTGATCGTCTTTATTTTGAATCTTTAACAACAGAAGATGTTTTAGCTATTTTAGAAACAGAACAGCAAAAAGGTGAATTGGTTGGAGTTATCGTCCAATTTGGTGGACAAACACCACTGAAATTGGCAAGCACACTAGAAAAACATAATATCCCCATCTTAGGCACTTCACCTGACGCCATTGATTTAGCAGAAGATAGAAATCGCTTTCAAAAACTGTTATTCGAACTTAACTTAACACAACCTCAAAACGATATTGCTCATTCAATAGAACAAGCAGGCCTCATTGCCTATAAATTAGGCTTTCCATTAGTTGTGCGTCCTTCTTATGTTTTAGGAGGACGAGCTATGCAAATTATCCGTGATGAACGCAGTTTACAAAATTATTTACTTGAAAGTATAATTGAACTGGTTCCAGAAGATATTAAAGCCCGTTATCCTAATGACAAAACGAAACAAATTAATACATTGCTTGGTCAGAATCCGCTTTTATTTGATACTTATCTAATAGAAGCCATTGAAGTTGATGTTGATTGTCTATGCGATGGAAAAGAAACACTAGTTGTTGGTATTATGGAACATGTTGAAGAAGCCGGTATCCACTCTGGCGATTCAGCATGTTCTTTGCCAGTACATACACTCTCACATAAAATAGTAGCTGAATTAGAGCGTCAAACCAAAGCATTAGCACAAGCGCTTCATGTTCGTGGCTTGATGAATGTACAATACGCCATTAAAGATAACACAATTTATGTCTTAGAGGTCAATCCCCGCGCTTCGCGTACTGTCCCATTTGTCGCAAAAACAATTGGCCTCCCCATTGCTAAAATAGCCGCACGTATTATGGTAGGAGAAACTCTCCACAGTGCTCTTCAAGCTTATAGTGGGTTACCATCTATACAACAAAAACAACATATTGCTGTCAAAGAAGCTGTCTTTCCTTTTGCTCGTTTTCCAGGTGTTGATACACTTCTTGGTCCAGAAATGCGTTCAACCGGTGAAGTTATGGGACTTGATTATGAATTTCCACTTGCTTTTGCAAAAGCCCAACTTGGAGCTGGTGTTGAGCTTCCAATGGAAGGGACTCTGTTTGTATCTGTGAGAGATGAAGACAAAAAACGTATCTTAAATCCCGTAAAATGTTTAGCCAAGCTTGGTTTTTCTATTTTAGCAACAGGTGGAACACAAAAATTTCTTTCCGAACATAACGTTAAGGCAGAAAAAATTAATAAAGTATTAGAAGGCCATCCCCATATTGAAGATGCTATTCGTAATCGACAAATTCAATTGATTTTTAATACAACAAACACTGCTAGCGCTATCTCTGATTCCAAATCATTACGCTATGCAGCACTCATGCAAAAAGTTCCCTATTATACAACAATAACTGGAGCTGAAGCCGTAACAGAAGCTATCAAAGCACTCAAAAAAAATAACCTTGAAGTGCGTTCTCTGCAAAGCTATTTTACTTGAATTTTTTGCATTGATCAAAACATACTTTCTTTAATATTCTCGCTTAACTACTTTTTTGTATAAAATACTAATTAAGGCTTGCTTTTTATTCTAAAGACTTTTATACGAAGCCTTATCGGACTTTCGGTTATGTAGCTTTCTTTCCTGTGCGACCTGCACTTCCAATGAAACTTCTCCCAGCTAAAATTTCGATCTAAAATTGTACTGAAAACTCTTGGATTTCAGTACGTGATATAATTATATATTCTAAGGAGTTTCCTATGTCTACAGGAACAGTCAAGTGGTTTAATACAACAAAAGGTTTTGGATTCATTCAGCCTAGTGATGGAAGTGCGGATGTATTTGTACACATATCCGCTGTTGAGCGCTCTGGTTTAAATAATCTTAATGAAGGACAAAAGGTTTCTTATGACGTTCTTCAAGATCGTCGTTCCGGAAAATTTGCCGCTGGAAATCTTGCAGCACTTTAATTTTTAAAATTCTGCTACATTTAATAAAAAATCTTCGCCTTCACAGGCGAGTTTTTTTTATTCTTTGTAAAAGTATAATCGATCTTTATAAAAACACTGACCTTCTAATATTCAATGAGTTAAGATGCCTTCTGCTTTTCTCCTTAAATCTTCCATAATCACTACAGACTGTCTCTCTTGTAAAATCACACAAAACAACAATACAGATTCTGTGTGCACCGCACCCTAAGCCGCAAAAACATTGAAGCATAATTCAAAATATCCCATAAAAGAAAAAGCTTTTTATTGAACCGCGAAAAAATACATTTAAATTGTTAAAGAAGCGTTTGATAGGATATTATCCTTTGTATACAATATGCTGATTTATAATAATAATTTATAATTTTATATTTAAATAATAAACTCGAATATCGTAAAATTTCTCACATCACCCCCCTCTTATATTGAAACAATCAAAATTATTCCCTTACACATCACAAACAGGGTTGCGTGTGGATAAAAATGATCTAAGAAAGGAGTAAAAATGCCTTTTATAGAACTATCCAGATGCAAGAGCTATTGCAACATTAGGAGCATGTAAAACATATTCATCAACAGTTACGCGGTATTTTTCTATTTGAGTGAGAAAGAATGACCGGAATGAGTAGAGACAAGAAGCTTCAACCATCAAAAATTCACTTTCATAATCCTTGGCAAATTCTTCTAAAACTTGATACTATCTACCTTGTCTCACATCAAAATACATAATATCTACGGATGCTATGCCACTTACTTGCAGAAAGAAGGAAATCTTACCATTAAGCTACTGTTTTTTAAAATAAATGCCTTCAACAAAACGACGAGAAAGACCCATGTCTTCACACCAACCTTAAAAGTTTTTCTCAATAATCCGTAAGCCCTTTACCAATATTTAGTCTCAATATTAAACTTCTCTGTAGTAACATTCCTGTTCCTATAAATGGAATATTACTCTTTATCCATCTTCATCACAAATCTTATTTAGGTATACAAAACCCAAGAATTTTCCTACAATTTTTTATTGCATACAACATAATCTCTTATAGAATGCTCTCAAAACAATAATTATTTGCTTATATTTATAAGGATTGAAATTATGGCTTTTATTGCCGACCGGCTCTCTCATATCAAACCTTCTGCAACAATTGCTGTTTCTCAAAAAGCACGTAATTTGAAAGCATTAGGGCGTGATATTATTGCGTTAAGTGCTGGAGAACCAGATTTTGATACACCCGACAATATCAAAAAAGCTGCCATTGAAGCTATTCGTCGCGGAGAAACTAAATATACTCCTATATCTGGCATTCCAGAATTGCGCCAAGCAATTTCTGAAAAATTTAAAAAAGAGAATAATCTTACCTATCAACCAGAACAAATTATTGTTGGTACCGGTGGCAAACAAATCCTTTTTAATGCATTGATGGCAACTTTAAATAAAGGAGATGAAGTCATTATCCCATCTCCTTATTGGGTCAGCTATCCAGAAATGGTTACCCTCAATGGTGGTACACCAGTTTTCGTAGAAACAAAAGCCGAATTTTCCTACAAGCTTCAACCGCAAGAGCTAGAAACTGCCATTACCTCAAAAACCAAGTGGTTTATCTTTAACTCTCCTTCAAATCCATCAGGTGCCGCTTATACGCATGACGAATTAAAAAAGCTAACAGATGTTTTAGTAGAACATCCTCATGTTTATATCCTCACCGATGATATATATGAGCATCTAACGTATAAAGGCTTTATCTTTGTCACTCCAGCAGAGATAGAGCCAAAGCTGTATGAGCGTACACTTACAATGAATGGTGTTTCTAAAGCCTATGCCATGACAGGTTGGCGAATCGGTTATGCAGGAGGCCCAAGAGAATTAATTAAAGCCATGGATATCATTCAGGGCCAGCAAACATCTGGTACAAGTTCTATCTCTCAATGGGCAGCTGTCGAAGCACTCAGTGGTCCACAAGACTTTATAGCTCAAAATAAAATTGTTTTCCAAAAACGCCGTGATCTCGTTGTTTCCATGTTAAACCAAGCTCCTGGCATTAACTGTCCAACACCAGAAGGCGCTTTCTACGTTTATCCTTCCTGTGCAGAACTTATCGGAAAAAAGACACCTGAAGGTAAAGTGATCGCTAATGACGAAGACTTTATAGTAGCACTTTTAGAAGCAGAATCAGTCGCTGTAGTCCATGGATCTGCTTTTGGACTTGGACCAGCTTTTCGTATTTCTTATGCAACCTCAGAAAAGTTACTTGAAGAAGCTTGCTCCCGTATTCAGCGCTTTTGTAATAGTTTACTTTAACATGCTACGATTGTCGATCGTTACAATTTTGTTGCCAATCAGCCTATTTGAGAAATTTTTAGGTGTTGGATTATAGCAAAAAATAAATGGGTTCTCGAGCGAATGTTTCGCAGGATACTGTCGAGAACAAACTCAAAAAATTAATTATCCCTCTCACGCAGGTGAAATACAAATAATTTTAAAAACGATATTTTTATAAAGTATACTTCTATCTCCTTTCTCACTCATTAAAAGTTGTATCGTTCGCTATTTTAACTCTATGATCAAAAATAATTCTTGTTGAATTTATTACTACCATCCAAAATACTTTTATGTGCTTATAAAGTGCACACTTTTTAACTAAATTTGTAATGTTAAAGAAGATTTGATACTTACAAATACCACGCTTCTCAAATAAATCTTTTTCTACTCTGAAAAGGTCATTATAATCCAAATATTCTTCAAGCTTCTCTTCACATCATGATACGTCTAAAAATGTTGGATATCCTTACAAAAATTTTGTTTTTTTATCATCTTCGCAGACATTAGCATTCTTAGATACAACACGAAAAACTTAAAAAAAAGCCGGACAAACGCCCGGCAAATTTGGAAAATTCTCAGAGATAAAATCAATCTGACGAATTTTCATAAGGGAACACTCAAGAAAATGCAATGGGAGGCAACATAATCAAGAGATAACCTTCTATCTCATTTTATAAGAAGAAGCACAATAAAGACTTAAGCGTATCTGCTATGCAATAAAGACATAGCTATTAAAAAGACCACTGACGAGCCTTTAAAAAAATATAATCTCGAAAAGCTTTCAGCTTTGCCAAATTCTTTAAAGCATAGGGATAACAAAAAAAAGTATCAAAGGAAGGAATATCAACTATTTCAGGGAAAAGGCGCACAAGTCGCTCATCGTTATTCACGATATAATCAGGAAGCACAGCAATACCAAGATCACGTATAATTGCATTCTTGATTGAAATAATATTATTGATTCGTAATACTGAAAGTCGTAAAGATCCATCACTTCTACCAGCTTTTTCCAACCAATTCAAACCAGTCAAATAAGCTGGAACTGGTTCCCCAAATGAAATAATGCGGTGTGCATCCAAGTCAGACAATGTTTCTGGTTTGCCATAATTTACAATATAATTTTCGGAAGCATAAACATGCATATGAATCGTAAATAATTTTCTTTGTATAAGATCAGGCTGCTGAGGTTGATGTAAACGAACAGCACAATCTGCGTGACGCATCGTCAGGTCCAGTTCTTTATCATCAAACAAGAGTTGAACACGTATATCTGGATAAAGACTAAGAAATTCAGGCATGCGTTCCACAAGCCAACCTGCCCCGACTCCAAAGGTCGATGTAACACGCAAATTCCCTGTTGGTTTTTCATAACTTTCACTTAATTGTGAGCGTGCACTCTCAAGCTTCATCAAAACATCATGCGTTGTACGATAAAGAATTTCACCCTGCTCTGTTAAGATTAACCCACGAGCATGACGCTGAAATAAGGACACACCAACATCCTGTTCTAAAGCTGATACTTGTCGTGAAATAGCCGATTGGGATAAATGAAGTTTTTGGGCCGCATGTGTAAAAGAACCTGCTTCTGCTGCAGCATGAAAAACCCTCAACTTATCCCAATCTAACGGTGACGTCACAATTGTACCTCTAATTTTCTTACTTTATTTAATAAATTTTACGCTTGAAGATCTAAAAAACGTTCTGCTTCTAACGCCGCCATACATCCTCTTCCTGCCGCAGTTATAGCTTGGCGGAATGTCTCATCTGTTACATCACCTGCAGCAAAAACACCAGCAATGCTTGTGGCTGTAGAATCTGGTGCTGTCCACAAGTAACCACCTCGCTTTTGTTTCAGCTGCCCTTCAAACAAAGAAACAGCAGGGTCATGCCCAATGGCAATAAATATTCCTTCGGCATTTACCTTAATTTCTTTATTGGTTTTTACATTTTTAAGACGTGCACCTGTCACGACAGCTCCTTTTGAATCTTGAGCTGGCAAACCAACAATTTCTTCGACCACATGATCCCAAAGAACACGTACATTATCACAAGCAAACAACCTATCTTGCAAAATTTTCTCCGCCCGAAAATAACCACGCCGATGAACTACACTTACACTCTTAGCCACATGCGATAAATAAAGAGCTTCCTCAACAGCTGTATTTCCTCCTCCTACAACAATGACATCCTTACCACGATAAAAAAAGCCATCACATGTAGCGCAAGCAGAAACCCCTCCCCCCATAAATGTCTGTTCACTTTCCAAGCCAAGCCAGCGAGCCTGCGCTCCCGTTGCAATAATTAGGGCATCACAACAATATTGCGTCCCTGAATCCCCATATAAGACAAAAGGATACTTCAATAAATCGGCCCTTGTAATACTATCATAGATAACTCTTGTGCCCATATTTTCAGCTTGTTTCGCCATTTGTTCCATTAACCATGGTCCTCGAATTGGATCAGAAAAACCTGGATAGTTTTCAACATCAGTTGTTATCGTTAATTGACCGCCCTGCTGCAAACCAGTAATCAAAACCGGATTGAGCATTGCTCTCGCCGCATAAATCGCCGCTGTATAACCAGCTGGACCAGAGCCAATAATAAGCAGACGTATATGCGATTGTGTCATAGAAGAGCCTTCACTTTTTCTTACTTAATTACTCTATAAATTATAACGAAATGCAGCCTTTAAAAAAACATTTTTCAACAGCCTAAGTTGTGGTGTATATGTAATTCTTTGCAAGTTTGATGAGAAAGTTCAATTTTTAATTCACCAAGGCATATTTAATATAGAGGTTAATCTATATCGTATAAAAAAAGAAACGTAAATTCTTATGAGCACAAAACCGTAAACAAAAATAGATTTAAAGATAGGAAACGGTCATTTTTCAATTTATTATCAATGTCTGTGCACGTTTTGCGTTAATCATGGGAGGAGCAATGCTTCTGCCCATTTTTGTTGGTTTGCATGACAATAACCACAATTGGGTAACATTTCTCTATTCTTTCACTATAACCACCATGTTAGCAACGCTGATTCTTTTAGCTACCAGGGGAGCTACTTGTCGTTTTTCAGCACGGCTTGGTTTTATGCTCACTGTTTGTCTTTGGCTAACAGGAAGCATTGTTGGCGCTTTACCTCTTTATCTTTCCCCTCTTCCAATTTCCCTAGCAGAAGCAATTTTTGAATCCGTCTCCGGTATTACAACCACAGGATCTACAGTACTTACTGGTCTTGACAATTTATCGCGAAGTATCTTGTTATGGCGTTCTATTATATGCTGGATTGGAGGCATTGGCTTTATCGGTTTAGCCTTATTGCTTTTGCCTTCACTGCGTGTTGGTGGAGTGCAACTTTTTCATATGGAATCATCAGATAAATCTGAAAAAATATTGCCCCGCATCAACCAAATTGCCAATGGAATTATCATAGCTTATGTTGGCTTAACATTAGCTTGTATGCTCTCCTATTTTGCTTCAGGCATGAACTTATTTGACGCGATTAATCACGCAATGAGCACAATAGCAACAGCTGGTTTCTCAACCCACGATGCCTCTTTTGGCCATTTTTCTGATAAACCAGCAATTTTAATCATTTCAACAATTTTCATGCTGCTTTCTGCACTACCCTTTGTGCTCTATGTTAAATTAGTTCTTCCTGGCCGCTCCAAACGTTTCATTGATTCGCAAGTAATCGTTTTTCTCTATATTGTTTTCCTTTTCAGCTTTGCTTTAGCAGCATGGCTACGATTTCATGATCACCGCGCTTTCCATTTGGTGTTTCTTGATGTCATTTTTCATCTTTCATCCATTATTAGCACCACTGGTTACAGCGCTGAAGATTATCAACTTTGGGGACCTTTTGCACTTGGTATTTTTTTCATTGTTTCTTTTACAGGTGGCTGTGCTGGTTCTACCTCTGGTGGAATGAAAATTAATCGCTTAATTATCCTTTGGCGTATTACACAAACAAATATAGAAAAACTCCTCTTTCCTAATGTCATTGTAAAAGCGCGCTATGACCATTCAAATATCTCGAACGACGTTGCTAAAGCAGTTTTATTTTTTGTATGTCTTTATATGTTCTGTCTTCTCATCGGCACTGCACTTTTGCTTACAACTGGTCTTGACTTTACTTCTGCTTTTACAGGCGTTTTAACTGCCCTTTCCAATATTGGTCCAGGTTTTGGAAACATTATCGGTCCTGCTGGCAATTTCTCTACAATCAATGATAATGCTTTATGGATTTTGAGCTTTCTAATGCTGGCTGGGCGTCTTGAAATTATAACTATATTCGTACTTTTTATCCCCGCTTTTTGGCGTGAACAATTTTAATGCATGACATTAATTGGATAATGATCAGAAATTAAAAGATAAACCATGTATGCATAAAATCTGATCTTAATTCAATTTATTGAAGAATCTTTAAAGAGCTTCAAACATTTAAATCATACAAGCAATATAAAGCCGGCATAAAATGAGAATTCTTATCTGCTTTTTTAGCGCTCCGACCATTTAAAATAGATGTAAGTACGAATTTTAAATGCCATTCAAGACCTTTTAAATCCATTAAAATCTTACAGCATTCTCATTTGTCAATTTCCCTTATTAAAAAGAGAACTACTTCACATAATATTCTAGTAGATTTTACCAATGGTCTCTGACTAAGAAAAAGCATAAAAAGTAAAAATATTTTTTCATTATGGTATATTTGATATGAATCTTTATTATTGAAATAATACATAATCATTCCCCCCTACAACAACCAAAACAGCTTGAACAACCCCGTCTCAAAAAAAAAGCACTACCGAAATAAAAACAATCTACCCCTTATCTGTACTTTACATCATTCTAAAAGCTACAATCTAGTTATTTTATCAAAGAGTTTTATAGTTATTGCATCACCTCAAAAATATACCTGTAATTGTATGAAATAATATTTGTATTATAAGCTGTTCACACAAAGTATTTATTCATTTAAACCTTTAAAGGTAGCGCACTCTTTCTACCTCTCAAGAAGAGATCTAATATATTTAAAGTATTTTTTCCGTAAACAATTCCTTATAAACACTTCCGATTGCTGCCGCCTCCTTTTCCAAAGGGAAATGGGTGCGAACATAAGCTAAAGCTTTTTCTCCTGCAGCCATTGTTTTTTCTAAATCAGCGAAATAATGCTCAATCGCTATCGTTAAAGCACCTCCATCTCCTGCTTTAACAACTGTTCCTGTTCCCTCCGCTACCAATTCTTTATATGCTCCTGCATCACTGGCTACAACAGCTGTCTGTGATGCCATTGCTTCCAAGGGAGTTAAACCAAAACCTTCTGTACGGGAAGGTGCTACATAAAGTAATAAACGGCGGTACCATAGAGGTGTATTAAGAACCTCACCAAGAAAAATAATACGATCACTCAAACCAGCTTCAGAAATCTTCCAGCGCAGTTTTTTTTCAAAACTATAATGTTGTGCTGTAGTACGACCAGCAATCAACGCTGTCCACTCAGGATATTGTGGCAATAATGCTATCATTGCATCCACAAACAAATCAGTGCCCTTTAAATAACGCACACGTCCAAAACACCCCACTGCATATTTTCCTGAAAGCCCAGATGAAGAAAAGCAATCATTAAGCGTTTTTGGAGGTGAAAAACGCCTAATATCTACCCCATGCATAATAACCTGATGAGGCACCTCTAAGTAAGTCCCTGTGCATGCACTGGTAGCAATAACTTTATCCATACGACGCAATAACCATTTAGTAAAAGGCTTATGGTGGCGTCGAGATGCTGATGTAAAGATGAGTTTTAGCTTCATCTGCAAAACATCGCGTAAAAAAACGCCACAAAGCATCTCAATATTACGCCGTGCATGCCAAATACGAAACGGTTTACCCTTCGGGCTTTTCCAAAGCCCGAAAAGATCCTTAAAGGTGAGAGCTGGCAAATTCTTTGGTAATCCAAATCCAAAAGTGGATATACACATTCCCTGCTTTCGCTGTAATGGAATAAGCTGAATAACCGTAGATGTCACTCCTGATAAACGCTTTTTAAAGTGAGGGGCAATAATCTCCGTTTCTTCCAAAGATACACGCATAACAATTTAGATGTATTGAACTTTAATAATTTCGTAATTATGCGCACCACCCGGTGCATTTACTTCAATTACATCCCCTTCTTGCTTACCAATGAGTGCACGTGCAATAGGCGAAGAAATGGAAATTTTACCAGTTTTTACATCAGCCTCTTGATCACCAACGATCTGATAAACCTTTTTTTCTTCAGTATCCTCATCTAAAAGCTTGATAGTGGCTCCGAATTTAATTTTATCGCCTGAAAGACGGGAAACATTAATAACTTCCGCCCGCGCAATATAATCTTCAAGCTCATTTATACGCCCCTCATTATGACTTTGTGCCTCTTTCGCGGCGTGATATTCAGCATTCTCTGATAGATCACCATGCGCACGCGCCTCAGAAATTGCTTCAATAATTCGTGGACGTTCCTTTTGTTGACGCCAACGTAACTCTTCTTTAAGACTCTCAAAACCAGCTGTAGTCATCGGAACTTTTTCCATAATCCGTCCCTTTCTGTTACCCGGAAGGTTCAATAAAATACAAAAAACGGCTTCCAAAAATCATTTCTGGAATCCGAAAACCACAATCTCCCTTATTATATAGTACAGCATTTTTGTTTTCCATATAAAAATAAAAAAGGAACCAAAGCATTCACTAATTATGTTTAAACTACCTAATATCTTGGCGTTTAAAATGCCAAACTTCGTTCTACCATTAAGAATTCTAAAGAAGTAAAGAATTGTATTTTTTTCTGTTTTACCATAATTTAGCACAAGGAGATCTTGTATGAAAAGAGAAGGAAGAAAAATTTCTAAAGGAATCCTCTACAGAAAAATGAAAAAGTTAGTAAATTTTTTTGTGTTTGGCCTTCTTTTTTTAGCTACAACAGTATCCAAAGCTGCGGATGCCTTTGTCACAAGAAATCTTAATTTTAGAACAGGACCAAGCACTCAGTATGCCCTTCGTGGTTTAATCCCCGCAGGAGAGTTAGTATTTGTTCAAACCTGTAAAGGAAACTGGTGCTCTATAAAATATAACAGCCAAACAGGTTGGGTATCATCTCGTTACCTCTCATTTAAAAATGGTAACGACCTTTATCACACATATACAATGTTTTTTGTAACAAATCACATGACATATAGTCACCCTCGATAAAGTCACGATGAATAGTATAACCAATACCCTATTAAACATTATCAAAGTGCAAAAAAAGCATACATGAAAAGTTACAAATGTCACCACACTCTCAACACCCAAAAAGCTCATTTCATATTCAAAATTTGATTAATGATCTATAAAATATTCAATCATCTGAAATAAAATTGCTCTGTAGCGTTCTTATCGTTATCGCGATTAAATTGTAAAACTTGGTATTTCCTTTAAAACCATAAGCACTTTTATATCAAAGGAAACAACAATGAAAAATGGTATGACAGCAACAGTAGAAGCTCTTTCTGCACTTATTGCCTCAGGCAATCCCCTTTTTAAAAACGGTGCATTATGGACACCCCACCGCCCTGTTCGTCCTGAAAAATCTGAAGGCGGTATTTCATTTCAACTCGCAACGCCTTTTGAACCAGCAGGTGATCAACCTAAAGCAATTAAAACTCTGGTTGAGGGAATTGAAAAGAATGAGCGTACACAAGTTCTCTTAGGTGTGACCGGTTCAGGAAAAACTTATACAATGGCTAAAATTATCGAAACACTACAGCGCCCAGCTTTAATTTTAGCACCAAATAAAACTCTAGCTGCACAACTTTACGGAGAATTTAAAAGCTTTTTCCCCTATAATGCTGTCGAATATTTTGTTTCTTATTACGACTATTATCAGCCAGAAGCCTATGTTGCACGCTCTGACACTTATATTGAAAAAGAATCCTCGATTAATGAACAAATCGACCGTATGCGCCATGCTGCGACTCGTGCTGTACTTGAACGTGACGACGTTATAATTGTTGCATCTGTGTCCTGCATTTACGGAATTGGCTCAGTAGAAACCTATACTGCTATGACTTTGCAAATAAAAAAAGGGGACACCATCAATCAACGGAAATTACTAGCTGACTTAGTCTCGCAACACTACTATCGACAGGATATTAACTTCATTCGTGGTTCTTTTCGTGTCCGCGGTGATACAATCGAAATTTTTCCTGCCCATCTTGAAGATCGTGCTTGGCGTATTTCACTCTTTGGTGATGAGGTAGAAACAATTACTGAATTTGATCCTCTCACAGGACAAAAAACGGGCGACCTTCAATTTATTAAAATCTACGCTAACTCACACTACGTAATACCGCGGCCAACATTAAATCAAGCCATGAAAGCTATTAAAATAGAACTCGTCCAACGCCTCAATGAATTGAACGCAGCTGGACGTCTTTTAGAGGCACAACGCTTAGAACAGCGTACAATTTTTGATTTAGAAATGTTAGAAACTACCGGCTCATGCGCTGGAATCGAAAATTATTCACGCTATTTAACGGGACGTAAACCTGGAGAACCACCACCAACACTGTTTGAATATATTCCATCTAATGCTCTCGTTTTTATTGATGAAAGCCATGTAACTATTCCCCAAATTGTTGGCATGTACCGAGGTGACTTTCGAAGAAAAGCAACTCTAGCAGAATATGGATTTCGCCTTCCATCCTGTATGGACAATCGTCCTTTACGCTTTGAAGAATGGGATGCTATGCGCCCGCAAACTATTGCTGTCTCTGCAACACCAGGACGCTGGGAAATAGAACAATCTCACGGCATTTTTGCCGAACAAATTATTCGCCCGACAGGACTTATTGATCCACAAACAGAAGTTCGCCCAGCTTCCAGCCAAGTCGATGATGTTTTAAACGAAATTCGTAAAACAATTCATAAAGGCTATCGTACATTGGTAACTGTCCTCACGAAACGTATGGCCGAGGATTTGACAGAATATCTTCACGAACAAGGTATCCGTGTACGCTATATGCATTCTGATATTGATACATTAGAACGCATCGAAATTCTTCGCGATTTACGACTCGGCACCTTTGATGTCTTAATCGGTATCAACTTACTACGAGAAGGCTTAGATATTCCAGAATGCGGCTTTGTTGCCATTCTAGATGCGGACAAAGAAGGTTTTTTGCGGTCTGAAACTTCACTCGTGCAGACAATTGGACGCGCTGCACGCAACGTAGATGGTCGCGTTATTCTTTATGCCGATACAATTACTGGCTCTATAGAACGCGCCTTACAGGAGACACAAAGACGTCGACAAAAACAAATAGCATATAATAAAGAACATCATATCACACCGACTAGTATCAAAAAAAATATCGACGATATTCTCAATTCAGGAGGAGAAAAATACCATACTCATACAAATGTTTTTGACATTATCAGGCAAAACAATATGGTTGGTAACAATTTAACACTCCATATTCAGCATCTTGAAAAATTAATGCGTGAAGCAGCAGCTGATCTTAACTTTGAAGAAGCTGCACGCCTTCGTGATGAAATCAAACAATTACAGAAAATAGAACTCGTAATTGCAGATGATTCCTTAAAACATCATAAAGAACAATCTATCCACGAGCCCATAATAAAATCAAATCTTTTTACCACATCAGATCTTGATCACGTAGAATCAGCCATAAATACTAGCATTTCGGAAAATCGAAAAGGAAAACAAAAATCTCGTAAAAACACTCCTAATCAAGCAATAATAAAACGAAAAAAACTCACCCAATAACGGAGCAAAAAAAACGGAGCAAAAAATCTCCAACCGTCCAAAATAATTTTTAGCTCTTCTAAAAAACTACTAAAGCTAAAAAGCAAATAGCATAGCCTTAAAATGGATAATCTCAAATATTAGAGATTCTCTAATTTATCTAAAACAATCTAAGAGAAAATATTTTTTTAAAAATACTTTAAATTTTGACTTTTCAAGAAATCGTGCTTTTTCAAACACGTTATAGAAAATCGCAAAAACTGTGAAAATACACTAATAACACTTCTAAACTCTAAACAAGCATAATAAATTGAAGAAAATGTTCCCTAAATATAAAAAAATTTCCCACATATGATTGTCTGCATACAGCAAAACCCTGATAACAAAGACTATCCAATCTTACAAAAAATAATCAAATAAGTATAATGTTCTATAGAACAAACAGATAAAATAAGACTCTATCATGATATCATAAGCCTATAATGACGAAAAGGAAGTCTTTTGTCATACAGATCAGGTATTGCAAAGAGAGAATCATTCAGAAAAGTTTATTCCCATGGTAAAAACGCGGCTATTAATATGCGCTTATAACTCAATCCGAACAGAGTATATTGTTGAAATTAAATTTTAATCACAATATTATTCCATAATTTTGTAGTATTTATTCAACTAAATAGCCCATGATGCGTTTCTATCAAAATAAAATCTAAAATCGTTCAGGCTCTATTCAGTTTGGTACGTATAAGATGTGAAAAATACGATTTATATAAGGAGTATCGCTATGCAAAAAGTGATCAGATTAGTGGTATTATTAGTAATATCAACTGCAACTGTTTTGATGCCACTAGGTACAACACTTGCCGATATAATTTCAACTCAGAAAGAATATATTAAGAGAGAAATAGATAGTATGAAGAAGAAAATGGAGACCGGTTTTTCTCCTCACAATTTTAGTATTCATTCTAATAATCATAGCTCCCATTCTATGCTCAGCACACATCACCCTTATTCTACTGAAGACTATCGCCATGTTAACCGTCAAAGCCGGAAACATAGTTATCATAATATTGAACGCAAGACACATCGCTATGTTGAGCGCAAAACGACCAAAACGACAACGCATCGCCATATCCATGAATATAGAGGAAATTCTGGAAACAGTGGTGATACTTTAGCAGCAAGTGTTCTTGGGCTCGCTGCGGGCGCAATTCTTGGTAATATTTTAAAGCAACCACAGCAACCACAAATTGTTTATCAAGTCCCACCACAAAACCGGGTAATCTATCAAGAAGTTCCGCAAAATAAAATGGTTTATCAAGTGCAGCAAACTATGGAATATCAGCCTACCAAGCAACCATGGACAACCGCTTGGCTTGAATATTGCACAAAAAAATACCGTTCATTCAACCCTAAAACAGGTACTTTTCGAGGTTATGACGGTTTAAATCACTTTTGTTATGCTCCGTTAAATTAACTTCTGTTGTACTCTATTAAACAAGTTTTAGGTAACCAAAAAAACACTTGAAAGTGTTTTTTTGGTTATATGTTGAGTTCTTGAAGAAAAGGATTACACTGACGCTCATAACCTAAGTAGCTTCCTGGTCCATGTCCACAAATAAAATGAACGTCATCGCCTAAAGGTAAAACTTTTTCTCGAATAGATTTCATCAATTCCTCATGGGAACAAAAAGGAAAGTCGGTACGTCCAATAGACCCACGAAAGAGTACATCACCCAATAAGGCAAAACGTTGTTTCTCATTGAAATAAATGACATGCCCAGGAGAATGGCCCGGTGTGTGAAAAACATTGAACACATGTCCAGCAAAATGAACACTATCACCATCTTTTAACCATTGGTCGGGAACACAAACACGCGCATCACTAATGCCGTAACTGTTTGCACTTTCTCTCACAGCATCCATCACAGGTTTATCATTGTGATGTGAACCAATAATTTTAACATTAAGTGCTTCTTTAGCTTGCATTGCAGCTCCCACATGATCAAAATGACCGTGTGTTATCCAAATAGCTTCAACGATAACACCCATCTGTCGGATCACTTCTTGAACGCGCAGCCAATCACCACCCGGATCAACTAAAACCCCCACTTTTTGTTCATTATCAAAAAGCAAAGTGCAATTTTGTAGAAAAGGTGTAACCGGAATAATATGTGTACTAAAATTACCCATGATATTCTTTTCAAAGTAAAATTCCAACCTTATAAAGAAGCATTTTCTTCTTTATAGAGTAAAATAGCCTGCTCGACAGCTTTATGCAACTTATGTAAACTTGAATTTTATAAAAATAAATTTTTTCAAGGTTTTGAAGAATGACCGATCACGTTCAAGTTTTGTGTGACGGTGCACCTCACCTTCTTGTGATTGATGATGATACCCGTATTCGCAATCTTTTATTTCAATTTCTCATTAAAAATGGATTTCGTGTTACAATTTCTGCTAATGCTGATGAAGCAAAATGGCAATTTTCAAGCTTAGATTTTGATCTTCTTATCATTGATATCATGATGCCTGGGCAAAATGGTATTGATCTCACCTACTCACTTCGTCAAACAAGAGATATTCCTATCCTTATGCTCACAGCTTTGTCAGAAATAGACAATCGCATTCACGGTTTAGAAGCAGGCGCTGATGACTATCTCACTAAACCTTTTGCCCCTCGTGAGCTTCTCCTTCGTATTAAGGCCATTTTACGTCGTGGTTTTCCAGTAAACCAACCTAAAATCGAGCAAATTGTTTTTGGACCATATATTTTTTCTATTGCACAGCGCAAACTTAAGAAAAAAGGAGAAATTATTAAATTGACAGATAAAGAACAAAAAATGATGGTTATTTTTGCCGAAAATGCAGGAGATATAATTCCACGTCATAAACTTGCAATGGATAATAAAAATATCAGTGAACGTGCCATTGATGTACAAATCAATCGCCTTCGCCATAAGATCGAAAAAAATCCAGCACTTCCTATATGGCTCCAAACCGTGCGAGGAATAGGTTATAAACTTTCAATTGAAAATTGAATAAGCATAGTATGATCAAATCCTCAAAAAAGCTGATCCGATGGTTGACAAAGAAGATGCCTAAATGGCTTTATGCCCGCTCTTTGATCATCATTATGCTCCTATGGTCCTCCTGAAAACAGTAATCGGCTACGTCTTTATGGAACGCCATTGGCAAATGGTTACCGAGCGTCTTTCAACCGCTGTTGTCCATGATATTTCAGCTATTATTGATATCATTGAAACATATCCGCAACAAGATAACTATGAAGATATCAAGCGTATTGCACAACAACGTATGGGATTAAACATTGCTATTCTGCCTCCTACTCCTCTTCCTCCTCCAGGACCAAAACCATTTTTTGCAATTCTTGATTATTTCCTAAGTGAAGAAATCACCCGCCAAATTAATCGCCCCTTTTGGATTGATACAGTAGGTGATTCTAACCTTGTCGAAATCCGCATCCACCTTGGTCACAATATCTTACGCGTTTTCGCACTGCGTAGCCAAGCCTATGCTTCTAACACTACTATTTTTTAAGCTGGATGGTAGGAACAGCTCTTGTTTTATTACTGATAGCAATTTACTTCCTACGCAACCAAATTAAACCAATTCAACAATTGGCTGAAGCAGCAGAAAGTTTTGAACGCGGTCGTCCTTTACCAGAAGGATTTTAACCACAAGGAGCTGACGAAATCCGTCGTGCTGGCATCGCTTTTTTACACATGCGTGAACGTATTGAACGTCAAATCGAACAACGCACCATGATGCTCTCAGGCGTAAGCCATGATTTAAGAACCATCCTTACCCGATTTAAACTTCAGCTAGCATTAGCAAATACTAACTGTGATGGTCCCCTTGAGCAAGATGTTCGTGATATGCAAAATATGTTAGAAGACTATCTTGCATTTGCTCGTGACGAGGGTAATGAAAATGTTAAAATCTTTGATTTAAATGCTCTTATGCAAAAATTCTCCGCCGATGCTCATCTTCACAAACGTCAATTTTCCTACACCATCGAAGGCCCAACAGAAATACAAGCACGTCCCCGTGCCTTCACCCGCCTGGTAAGTAATCTTGTGACAAATGCATTTCGTTACGCCAACACCGTAAAACTGACAGCCATATCTCAACAAGAATCTTTTATAATGACTATTGATGATGATGGACCTGGCATTGATAAAAACATGCGTACTGAAGTATTTAAACCGTTCTTTAAACTTGATAAAGCACGAAATTAAGACGCTAGTGGAACCGGTCTTGGCCTTTCTATTGCTCAAGATATAGCACGTAGCCATGGAGGTAATATTCAATTAGATGATAGTCCTCTAGGCGGCTTGCGTGCCATTATGATATCCCCCTATGAACAAAACTTCACAAACCGTCTCTAAAAAACGCTCAACAAATTTTTGTCATTTAAGCATTCCCTACAGTTTCAAACAAAGTATATTGTAATGCCTTGTAGGCACTTTCTCCACGCCAAGCAACCATCTGAAATGCAACATAATGGCTTTCACAGACTTTCAGCGCATGTGTCAACAACGTTTCAACTTGTATATGAGATGGATGCACCCCTCCAGCCAAAAGAAGCCCTTGCCTATAAATAACTGAATTATTCCCTCGCCAATAATCAAAATGTCCGAGTAACAATTTTTCATTAATTGCCAGCAACAAGCGATGCATTTCTGCTGTTTGAGCATTCTCAATAGAAAGATCAAATGCACAAGCTAAATGAAGTGCCTCCTGCTCTTCCATCCATGAAAAAGCAAGGTGGTAATTTGCCCGTTTTCCTTCTACACAAACTCTAATTTCATCTTGTGCATCCCGCTCAAACGACCAATCATATTTACAAGCAATCTGTTCGATAAAGTCAACAGGATGCTCTTCCCTTTCTGTGGCGCTAAATGCAAGCCTCATTATAATCCTCAATCATATTAAAACATTATCAACAGAACATAAACCACCCTCACTGTAACAACATTTTGCTACAATCAAAGCTTTTACACCAAACAAATACACATTAAAAACATCGACAGCACACAAGTACCCAGAACACAATCATGCTTCCTGTGGTAGCTTGATAATCATAAAAAGAATCACCAAGCTTTTTCAGTGTATTGATACAATTTCACAACACCAGCCCCCTGATTCAAAAAAAGTATTTTTTTACAAAAAACAACTCAAAAATAAGCGGATACTCTGCTCTAACAGATTCAAGATTAAGCATTTTTTAGTTTCATACATCACGTGGAAAAATTGGGGATATTTTTCTAAAATTTTCTTTTTCATAGAATTTATAGAAACTTTTTTACTTCTTTCGTGTCTGCATTTTTTCTAAATCATCAAAACGCTTTTTTAAATCAGCATTTTCGGCATGAACCTTTAGTACCATATCCTTAAAAGTTTCAAATTCTTCGCGTGAAACAAGATCAAGTTTATTTGCTATCCTTTCAGCTTGCAAACGAAAAGCCATTCCAGCTTCACGTCGTATACCTTGTGCAACATCAACAGCATCTGTTGCTAATTTTGCTAATTCATCAAGAATACGGTTTGATCCATTACGCATAACGTTTTTCCTTAAATTTTAATCATTGACATATGCATTATAGCGTATTTTCATAACATTTAGATACTGTATTTGTTCCTTTTACTCTATAGATTTTACCTATTGTACAGATTTTGCCATGCAGATTTTATTTTAAACCTTTTACACTTTTTTACCATCATAAAGTTCCAGTACTAGAATCTAGTGGAAACTTACCACTCTCCAGGCTTGACCATTGTGCATACATCTGTCATTTCTAACTATCATGTAATTAATGTAAAATGCCTAACTCATGAATGATTTTTCTTGTCCAACCATTGCTTTTCCATCTTTTCTCGATCCTGTAATTGTCCGTTTAGGTCCCGTCTCTCTCCATTGGTACGGACTTGGTTACGTGGTGGGCATTCTTTTTGCCTGGTGGTACGCACAAAAATTATTAAAAAAACAATCCCTATGGCATACAAATCACCCACCCATGAATAAAGAAAAAATAGGGGATTTTGTTGTTTGGTCTACCATCAGTATCGTTGTTGGTGGTCGTTTAGGACAAGTGCTCATATGGGATCCTATTTATTATTTTAGCCATCCAAGTGCTATCATCGCAGTATGGAATGGAGGAATGTCTTTTCATGGTGGGCTCATTGGCATCACTATTGCAATGATTTGGTTTTCCTATAAAAATGACATCAACATACGAGCAATGTTTGATCTAATTGCTGCCGGTGCTCCCATTGGTATTGGTATTGTACGAATATGCAACTTCATTAATCAAGAATTATGGGGAAATGTTACCACACAACCTTGGGCCGTTTGCTTTCCCCAAGATCCCCGATATCTACCACGCCATCCGAGCCAACTTTACGAAGCGTTCATGGAAGGATTTCTTCTCTTTGTCATCTTATTCATTCTTATTTTTTCTTTCAAAGCATTAAAACGCTCCGGCATTGTAGCAGGAACGTTTATTATAGGCTATGTAATAGCACGCAGTATTTCAGAAATTTATCGTGCTCCTCAAGAAGATCCAGAATGGTTTTCTAACCTTTTTCACTCCACTGGATTTACCTATGGCATGGCTTTATCTCTTCCCATGCTTTTTTTTGGTTTTTATCTCCTTTTCCAAGCCTTTAGACATCAATCTGTAAAATAATGGCTAGTCTTAAAGAAAAAATTAAAGAGATTATTGCACTCAATGGACCAATCACTGTCAGCCAGTATATGGCGTTGGCACTCACTGACCCTCAATTTGGCTATTATCAAACGCAAACTCCCTTTGGGCGTGCTGGTGATTTCATAACAGCGCCTGAAATAAGCCAATTATTTGGAGAGATAATTGGTATTTGGATTCTTGCAAACTGGAAAACCCATGGTTGTCCTTACCCTTTTATTCTTGCTGAAATAGGTCCAGGACGTGGCACTTTGATGAATGATATTTTGCGTACCATTCAAAAATTATCCACCACAGCATTTAATGCCGCTGAAATTTTTCTTATTGAAATAAGTCAAAAGCTCGCAAAAGAACAAGAAAAATGTCTTTCACCTTATCAGAAACAAATCCATAGCATTGAAAATTTTAATCAAATCCCTTCAAAACCTCTCATTTTAATAGCCAATGAGCTTTTAGACACACTCCCCATCAATCAATATATTAAAATCGATGGAGAATGGATGGAACGTCGCATTACAGTAAATCAAAATGGAGATTTCACCTTTATTGCTACTCCACATAAACTTCTCTCTTCTTTCTTACAATCCTATTGTTCTGAAATACCAGATGGGACAATTTTTGAACATGCACCCTCACGGTATCAATTAATGCAACAAATCAGCAACCGCTTAATACAAGTAAAAGGTTCTGCTTTGCTTATCGATTATGGTGCTTCTAATCTTGCATTTGGCGACACACTACAAGCACTCTCTAAACACAAATTCCGCGATATTTTTGATGCTCCCGGTGAACATGATTTAACTTCACATGTTGGTTTTTCATTTTTAAAAAAAATAGCTCTTGAACAAGGCTGCTTTGTTAAAATTCTAGAACAAGGAGAATTCCTTTTAAAAATGGGTTTGCTAGAACGTGCAAGACAGCTTGCAGCTAACAAAAGTGCGACATTGCAAGAAAAAATTTTCCAAGATATCGAACGACTAACCAGTCCAGATCATATGGGCACATTGTTTAAGGTTTTGCATGTGAGTGATAAAAATATACCTCTTCCCCCCTCATTTTGACCATCAATAATAACAATAAAACGATAAATATGAGTACTTCACACACTATTCTCATTTCGAAAATAACCAAGGAACTTTTATGAAGCCTATCCCTAAACTCATTCTTGCAAAAAATCTTTCTGCTTTAGATATTTATGGGGTAAAACATGGCTTTTTTACACGACACAATGCTTTTTTTAAAAGTCTTTACCAAAGCCTTAATATTGACCAAAGTTCAAATTACCAACCTAAGGATATTGCACAAAATCGCATTTTGATCGCCGATTATTTTAACGTTGAAGTGCAAAATTTAGTTACTGTCAATCAAATACATTCTTGTGAAGTTGTTGTGATTAATCAACCTTTTATTGATGAACCTCCTAAAGCTGATGCTCTCGTTACAACGACAAAAGATCTAGCAATCGGCGTTCTTACAGCAGATTGTGGACCAATTCTGTTTGCTGATCCACAAGCAGGTGTCATCGCCGCAACACATGCAGGCTGGCGGGGAAGCTTAAATGGAATTATAGAAAAAACAATTTCTGTTATGGAAAAACAAGGAGCCAAAAGACAATCAATAACAGCTGCCCTTGGACCTTGTATTGGTCCTTGCCACTACGAAGTAACAAGCGAATTTTACAACCAATTTATTGATTACAATAGTAAATTCCAAAAATATTTTCTAAAAACAGATAAAATAAATCACTTTCACTTTAATCTATGGGCTTTTATTATGAATCAACTAAAAGAAGCAGGAGTCCATGCTTCTTGTGTAGAGCTTTGCACCTATCAAGATGAACAGCGCTTTTTCTCCTATCGCCGTGCGATACACCACAACGTACCCGATTACGGACGACAAATCTCTGCTATTCTACTGGAAAATAAAAAATGAGTATCTTTTTTTTTCTAAAAAGAAATACCGAAACTACACTAAAAATTTTTTTCTAAATGAAACAATAAGCCATCTTATACTATTTTTTAGCAAAAAATGATCTCTTAACACGCAAAACATGAAAGTTTTAGCTATTATTGTTTTGAATATTCAGTAGTGAAGACTAAACATAAATTTAACATAGCTCGCCTTATAATAAAAAACTTTGCTCTAAAAGTAATAAAATTTTGGAAAAAGAAAAAACAAAATTCTTACCTCTTTAACAATGATAAATAAAATTGTAATGCTTTTGTAATTGGTTCCTTGGAATCTTGTAACAAGAAATTAAAAACTGTATCATATTTTACCATGAAGACTCAGAGGTTCTATCATGAAGCTTTTCTGCGGCAATTCTAATCCACGCCTTGCTGAAGATGTTACAAATTATTTAAATATCCCCTTAGGCAAAGCAACTGTGAAACGCTTTGCTGATCAAGAGATTTTCGTAGAATTACATGAAAATGTACGCGGACAAGATGTGTTTGTTTTACAATCTTCGTCCTATCCCGCAAACGATCATTTAATGGAATTACTCATCATGATTGACGCTCTCCGTCGTTCTTCGGCGCGTCGTATCACAGCTGTTATACCCTATTTTGGTTACGCCCGCCAAGATCGTAAGCCCGGACCACGGACCCCTATTTCTGCAAAACTCGTTGCTAATCTGATTACTGAAGCAGGAGCCCATCGTGTTTTAACATTAGATCTTCATGCAGGACAAATTCAAGGTTTTTTTGATATTCCAACGGATAATCTTTATGCTGTCCCGGTTATTTCTCGAGATGTCAAAATGCATTATTCTCTTGAAAATGTTATTGTTATTTCTCCTGATGTCGGTGGTGTGGTACGTGCACGCTCCCTAGCCAAGCGCCTAAACAGTTTGCTTGCTATTGTTGATAAACGTCGCGAACGTCCCGGTGAATCAGAAGTGATGAATATCATTGGAAATGTATCTGGAAAAGATTGTCTTTTGCTTGATGATATTGTTGATTCAGGTGGTACACTATGCAATGCAGCAAGCGCTTTACTGAAACACGGTGCCAATAGCGTTACAGCTTACATCACACACGGTGTTCTTTCCGGAAATGCTATCGAACGCATCACTAACTCAGAAATGAAAGAATTGGTTATTACGGATTCAATTATGCCAACCGAAGAAATTGAAAAGGCGCATAATATTCGTGTTTTGCCAATTGCCGACCTCATTGGAGAAGCAATTGCAAGAACAGCAGCAGAACAATCTGTCTCAAGTTTATTCGGTTAAATTAGCTCTTGGAATTTCCTGGTGCTGTTTCCACCCCAAGATCAGGGAGAGCTATAATGCACTGACCACTAAAATGTGTATGAACAATGACAAGTCCACGCTCTTCAAAATAGGTTAAAAGTTAGCGTGCACAACTCTAAAGAATGAGTTCCATAAAAACGCGCTAAAATGCATCCAATGGACGAGGTTGTCCTTTCAAAGCAGCCTGTGCCACATTCAAAAAATACCTTGTACATCATCTTCCAAACTTTCCAATATATAAAAAATGCGTTTCCAGCTTTCACTGAGAGCAATTTTTCATCAACATCAGCCTGAGCAATAGCCAATTTACGCCGAAATTGCGAAAGGTTTAAAAGATCTCCTGATATACCATGAATACGACAACGAACCCCAAAATCTTGATCAAATACTGTCATAGAACAATAAAAAGCTTCAGGATCATCAAGAATCTCCCGAATAACACATTCTACCTGGGTATCACGATTACCAACAGAAACTTCAGGAAATAAGCTTTTTTTCTTCTAGAAACTCTTTTTTATATACAACCTCTTTTAACATTCTATGAATTGATTTTTCTCTCACTAATTCTCGTGATTGTTTAAATGAAATTAAAATTTCCTCTGGTGAAACAGTAAAAACAAGTTCTTTTACATCAGCTCGCTCTGTTGGAAGAGGCATTAATTTAGGACTAGAAGAACGCGCCATTGTTTCAACAGAATCAATTATGATCCGTAAAGAACGCCTTGATAAAGCAGATCCTAGAGCTATAAGATGCCTGCGCTCAAGATCTCTAAACATTTCCGCCCGGCGACGCTCCATTCCCAAAAGATCAGTCGCGCACATCATATCAATATCTAAAAAAGTTCGCTCTATTAAAAAATTTGATGCTTTAGGAGCTACGTTTTTAGCAAGCTTAGTCAAACGTTGTGTGACAATAATACAATAATACTAACAAGACCACGTTTGCGCCCTCAACACATAAAATTAGCCATAGCACTAAATGAAATTTTATCCGCTTCATTAGAAACTTCTCCTGCCGCAGCTGGAGTAAACAATTGTGCTTCATCGACAACAACAAGCATGAGATACCAATAATCACGCTTCACATCAAACAATGCACCAAGAAAAACACCCATAGCACGCATCTGTTGTTCAATACCCAAACCTTCAAGATTAAACACCACCGAAACACAATGTTGCCAAATTCGATGAGCAATATGCGTCAGTTCTAGTTCGCTATGTTGAGCTTCAACAACAACATGACCGAATTTATCTGCCAAAGTTACAAAATCACCCTCTGAATCAATCACACAATGTTGTACCCATGAAGTACTTTATTCAAGAAGATGTTGAAAAAGATGTAACTTTCCTAAACCAAAATTGTCTTGCACAAGAAACGTGTCACCAATAATTCTTCCAAATCAACGAATGCTGATACGGATTTATGCAAAGCATTACGTTTTGCTATCTCACCCAAGGCGATCTCAACCTTCATAATATCTCCAGTATTTGCTTTTGAATATATCGGCTGTTATTTATTCACCAAATAAACTATATTCCCTTTCTTAACGCTAGAAATCATCGATTTTTCCCACAACTCTTGCATCTGCAAATGGTTTGAATTATAGAACAGACTTCTGCGTGGACACCCTTGGAGGCAACGCAGAATGGAGCAGTCGCTGCTGAACAGCGTATATCTTCATATTAATGCAAAAACTGTTGTTGGTTTTTGATAGATCTCCAATTATGTAAAAGGACTTAAATTATGAGCAAAAGCTACACTCTTAAGGCCGAAATACGTGAGCGGGTTGGTAAGGGGTCCTCCCGTGAACTTCGCCGTAACGGTCTCATTCCTGCTGTCATTTATGGTGAAAAACAACCACCTTTGGCAATCACAGTTCCCTATAAAGAGATTTTCTATAAAATTCACGCTGGTGGCTTTCGTACCACCACAGCAACCATCACAATTGGCAAAGAAAAAATTATGGTTTTACCAAAAGATTACCAATTAGACCCCGTGCGTGATTTTCCCTTACATGTAGATTTCTTACGTATTTCAGCGAAATCCGTTGTAGAAGTGAATATCCCTGTACACTTCCTCAATGAAGATACAGCTCCCGGACTCAAGAAGGGAGGCGTCCTCAATATTGTCCGTCACGAAATTGAATGTACCGCTCCAGCGAATGCTATCCCTGAAGCAATTGAAATTGATCTCTCCAGCTACTCTATTGGTGATTCTATCCATATTTCAGCGGTTCAACTGCCAAAGGATGTTACTCCAGTCATCCAAGATCGAGACTTTACCATTGCAACCATCGCAGCTCCTGCAGGCATGGATATCAGTGATGAGACTTCCGAACAAAATAATGACGAAAACAACGAAAAAAATTAATAATTTCGAACAGGCGGGAAAAATTCCCGCCCTAACTTATGAAACATTTACTAACCTATACAATTTTTTTGAAAGCGTGCATGTGGCTTATTGCTGGTCTTGGAAATCCTGGTTCAAAATATCAAAATAATCGCCATAATATCGGTTTCATGGCTATCGATGCTATTTATCAGTCCTTATCTTTTTCTCCATGGTCGAAAAAATTTCAAGCTGAAATCTCCAATGGCCTCATAAATGATGAAAAAACTTTTCTTATAAAACCACAAACTTTCATGAATTTCTCCGGCCAAGCTATTGGTGAAGTCTTGCGATTTTATAAATTAGATGTGAAGAATTTGATTATCATTTATGATGAGCTAGACTTACCACCAGGAAAAGTACGTGTAAAAATCGGTGGAGGAAATAATGGACATAATGGTATAAAATCTATCGATGCCCATTGCGGTATTGAATATTACCGTGTACGTTTAGGAATTGGACGACCTAATTCGAAGGAGTTTGTTCACCAGCACGTTCTAGGAGATTTTACAAAATCCGATCAAGAATGGTTACCTCTTGTCTTAAAGGCACTTGCAAAAAACATTGCTCTCCTTCTAAAGGGTGACAAGTGTTCTTTTATAAATGAAATCTCACAAGAAATAAAAAATAAAAAAGCTCGCGATAACAACTCTTTTCTCTAGGACACAAATAAATCATGCTGCTTTGTGCAACTCTTGTGTATAATACTTTCTTTTGAGAAGAAGATAATTGAATAGCAAATCTCAAATTATCAAATGGTGCTCTCCAAACTCACCCTCATTGGAATTTTAAAAACATTTAGATTAAGAGTAAACTGCAGCGGATCATACATATTAAATCGTTGACTAAAACCTAAATACACCTCCATTACTTTATAACACCGCCACACACAAACCAACAAGAACACAATCATAAAAATCAATAATATCTTAATTAAAATGTCTTGTATTCCTTGAATTAGAAAAATTCACTTGAATTAATGGTTGATTGCAGTGGATCATAAGCATTGGATTTTTGACTTAGAACACGAAATGTACTTGCATTATCTTGCAACACCACCACACGCGAACCAATAGGAACACGATCATAAAGATCAATAATATCTTGATTAAGTAAACGAATACACCCACTTGAAATGGCACGACCAATTGACCACGACTCATGTGAACCATGAATGCGAAAAAGTGTATCCTGCCCATTTTTGAAAAGATAAAGTGCCCGTGCACCCAATGGATTTTCGGGACCTGGTGGCATTCCTTGTCCCAAATGACCATAACGTTCTGGTTCACGAGCCATCATTGCCGCCGTAGGAGCCCAATTCGGCCATCGGCGCTTGCGTTGCACAACTCCTTCACCTTCAAACGCTAATCCTTCCTTACCAACCCCAATACCGTAACGCAAAGCTTCTCCATTTTCACCAATAAGGTAAAGAAAACACTGCTGCATATCTATAACCAATGTCCCAGGTTTATAAGATGTATAATAAATCACTCTTTGGCGCCAAAATTTTGGATCAATTGTCGAAAGATCAATAGCAGGCAATAAATAGGGCTCATTTGTTACAGGACCATACAAGGCCTGTATTTCTGCTGGAACATGCCAAGTTTGTTGAGAAGAAACAAACGACATATCTGACTGGCGCGTAGCACATCCAACCAAAGCCAAAGGTGCAGCAATTAAAAAAGAACGACGAGACAACACTCTTTTATTTTCTCCGATTAAATCTTCATGCAGATCTGCATACTATGAAAAACTTAGCACATTATTAACGTTAATTTAAAATTCCCTTACCATTTAAGGTGGAAGCCTTTTAAAAATGATAAAAAAGGCAACATTTTCTCTAGCATAAACTTTTTTCCATCTTACAGCAACAGAAGACTATACCTCTCCTCAAAATATGCTATAAAATCGTCAAAGAAGTGTTATTTTAACCATAAAATCAATAGAAAAGAAAGACTCTCATGGGTTTTAAATGTGGTATTGTGGGATTACCTAATGTTGGTAAATCCACCCTTTTTAATGCATTAACAAAAACAGCCACGGCACAAGCCGCCAATTATCCTTTTTGCACAATCGAGCCCAATACCGGTGAAGTTGCTGTTCCAGATTTGCGTATGGAAAAAATTGCATCTATCGCTGGTTCGAAAGAAATAATTCCTACACGCATCAGTTTTGTTGACATTGCCGGACTTGTACGTGGCGCTTCAAAAGGTGAAGGCTTAGGCAATAAATTCTTAGCCAACATCCGTGAAGTTGATGCTATTATTCATGTTTTACGTTGTTTTCAAGATGAAGATATCTCCCATGTAGAAGGACGCATTGACCCTATTTCTGATGCCATAACTGTTGAAACAGAACTTATGCTTGCAGATCTCGAAAGTCTTGAGCGACGCATTGTACAAATCCGTAAACGTGCAACCGGAAAAGATAAAGAAGCTCTCACAATTCTTCCTGTTATGGAAACAGCATTAAACTTACTGAACAAAGGAAATCCTGCTCGATTATTGCTCAAAGACATCTCTCCCGATGAACACCGTATTCTTGAGAATTTAAATCTTTTAACTTCCAAACCCGTTCTTTATGTTTGCAATGTTAGCGAAAGCGATGCTGCCCATGGAAATAGCTTGACTCAAACAGTTGAAAAAATGGCAATAGAGAAAAGCGCTCAAAGCATTATCATTTCTGCTTCTATCGAAGCTGAAATCGCCCAACTTAATGAAACAGAAGCCTCAGAATATCTTAATACTTTAGAGCTCTTTGAACCGAGTCTAAACCGGCTCATTCGCGCTGGTTACTCTTTGCTTGACCTCATTACTTATTTCACCTGTGGTCCTAAGGAAACACGAGCGTGGACAATCATGCGTGGCACTAAAGCCCCTCAAGCAGCTGGCGTTATCCATTCAGATTTTGAACGTGGTTTTATTCGTGCCCAAACTATAAGCTACGAGGATTATATTGCTTTAGGTGGTGAAAACGGCGCAAAAGAAGCAGGAAAAGCCCGTGATGAAGGTAAAGAATACGTTGTGCAAGATGGTGACATCATGTTGTTTAAGCATAATACCTAATATGCGCTTCGTCTTAATATTTTACACCTATTAAGAAAATAAAAAATACCTTTTATTATAAATAAAATATTATTTTATCAAGCTTTAGATATAAAACTCTCATCCCCCTCTACAATATAACAGGAATTAAGTATCCTGTTTGACATCCAAGTTTTTTTCTTTCAAACAAATCAAAATTGTTAAAAAATTTTCTATCCTCATCACAATCATTAAAATTTGACCTAAATTTACCTTTGAGTTCTCTCAAAAAACTGAAACAGCTTCTTACACAAAATTTTTGTAAAAATTCTTCAAAATGTTCTGCTTAAAAAACAGCACTCTCATATATTATTGATAGCGCTGTTTTTTCTATTAAAAAATGGAAATACAAAATTAACGTGCCCAACGTCCTTCGTATTTAAATGTTGGAGCTTCCTTTAAAGAATCCTTTGTTGCATTGGTAACAAGTTTCCACTTACCATAATCATTTGTCATCTGAATTACTTCTGGAGAAACGACTACATAACTCTCCCCTATACCAAGGAAACCACCAACAGCAATTACAAACCCCGCAATGTTATTGTCACGCAAAATAATATCTTTTACTTCCCCAATATTTTCATTCTCTAAATTGTATACATTTGCACCAATAAGGCTTGAAGCAACAAAATCCGTTGCTAAAGGTGTAACATAACGCACAGACTTATCTGACCCCACCTGTACGATTCCCATAGAAGAAATCATTTCAGATTTAGAAGGTTCTGCGAAAGACTGAGCATAAGTACTAGAAGCCATTAAAACTGATACAAGAGTAGTATACGCAATTTTTTTCATTTTAACATCTCCGTTTTTACTTTGCTTTTACTTTATAAAGTCTCAATGCATCATAAACAGATTTGTTCCCTAAACTATCTATACTATTTAAATATCAATGTCCTAACCTTTTCTCTTGTTCAGTCTTTCATCCTCTCCTTCAATTTTTCTTCTAAACCTCACCAGATACGGACTTTTAAAATATAAACAAACCGTCCTAAATGATTAAAAAATAACATGAAAACTGATTTTTTGAGTTTCCATATGAGAATCAGCAGCCCAAATCAAAAAAGCAGAAACATCGTACGCATAATGTTCAACTGTTTCTGGAGTCCCATTCTATAAGAAACAATACTTCTCAACGGAAGCACCTAAAAAATTACCCGCAATAAAAGATTACAGCAATAACCACCAGCAATCTTTGTATTGCCTTGTGCCTTCTGATATCCCATTAAAAGAACTGTAATATAATCCGGACCAACAGTATTATAACGCTCAATATACCAGGAATAACAGTAAAAAACGGCAAAAATATAACGCGTGCACGTGCCATCAATGACAAATCCAGTAGATAAGCGCCATTAAAAATAAATCCTGCTTCTTCTTCATTAGCAAAAGGAGAAGGGAAAAAAGTATCTATTGCAATCCCAGCGCGTTTAAAAAACTTCCCTTCCCGATTAGGAGCATCACTCATTTCATATTGCCCGGCAAAAGCCTTAATCTGTTTCTGATCATAACCAAGAGCCTTTAGGTCGTAAAAAGGCACATATTTTACGTGGCAACTGGCACAAACCTGTTTATAAATCTTTAATCCACGCTACAACTGCGCTTTATCATAAACCCCGATGGCGCTGAAAAGCTCCATTGCTGTTTTTAGGAGTGATAAAGGAAAAGAAACAAACTCCCCTTCCTTATCAGAAACATTACTAACCACATTCTGAAAAAAACTATCACTGCTATAATAACCAACGCAATAAAAGCATTTACCATAATTTATTTTTTTGTTTCATATCTTCAGTAATTGAAAGAAGAAAGAGGATGACTTTTTTCAAAAATAAATAGGAACGGCGAAACAATCAGAAAGATATAAAATAATAAACCGTAGCTAATTGCGTCCATAAAAGAGTGCTGCTACTTATTTCCCTTGAACTCAGCCAACCAAGAAAAATAACATCACTAATTAATGCCTAAAAGAAAATTTTATAAACAGACTGATATCTTGCGGAACATATTTTAGAATGATCTAACCATGGAACAAAAATTAAAACGAAAAGCGTACCAGCTAATAGCCCCGTTAATGAAAACGCTCCAATATTAAAAGTTATAGCACGCAGCATCGCATAAAAAGGCAAAAACACCATTCCGGTAACACATGAAGAGGCGTTTCTAAAGGATCAGCAACGCTATAATTTTCAGCTTGTCTCATATAATCTGGCATATAAAACAAAAATCAAGCAAAAAAGATCAGAAAAATAATGATAGAAAACATCAAAACGATTTAATGTCGGTTGTCCTAAGCTATAACCACAAAAAATGTCTCATGCAACACGCTCCCATCAAAAGAATCGCTTTTAAAAGATCAGAAACCGCTGAAACTACAGAAACAGACATCATCCCCCTCAAACCAGCTCATAACCAAAAACGCTATTACCATCATGGTGATACAAACGCAAATGTCCGTAACCCATACAATTTCGTACATATTTTTATAAAAACCATAATAAAATACACGCGCTAAATGAATATAAACAGCGATAAAAAAGAGCGAGAATCTCATAAAATGCCATGAACGAAGAGCTAGCGAAACTGCCCTTCATACCTAAATCGTTCACCCGTTTTAAAAACAAAATGAACATCTGGCACATAATACATAAACAATATAATACCAGTCAAAAGCTGTAATAAAATTATAACAGTTAAAATACCGCCAAATGTATAAAAATAATTAAAATTACGCAGAACAGGAAAAATAACAAATGTATTGTTAAAAAAACAGTGAAGAGGTAAACGTTTATCAAACCAACGAGCATAAAGCGCTTCTAGGAAAATAAAGAGGAAACCTAGTCATCACTTTATCCTATTTTAGCAAAGTATCAGAAAAGAACCGATAAGGTGAAATGGCTAGATTATAGTTAGAGGATTCTGAGTGCACTCTTCCAGCTGTATCATAGACAGCTCCATGACATGGATACAATCATCCACCAAATCTATCTAATTGGCCAAGTGTTACACAGCCTAGATGCGTACAAAGATTAATGATAATAAGCCAACTATTACGTCCCTCACCTGCTAAACGCGCAAAATTGGTCTCTTCTTTATCTTCAATATTAGGATTGTCAGCCTATCGATCTTTAAGAATATTCAATTTGGTAGTATGAGCTTCAGCGATTTCTTTTGCGGTGCGGTTACGAATAACAATAGGCTATCCACACCACTTAACCGTCGCTGACATGCTTTCTTCAATATCAGAAAGATCAATCTTAACAGAAGAATCTGTCAAAACATCCTCATCCCAATGCAGCTGACAGATAAAAGGCCACGCAATAGCGCCACCATAGCCACAACCCCTGTAAAACCTATTACCAAAAACAGAAAATCCCGCCTTGCCTACTTATTTATTATCTTAACTAAAGAGTGACTCCCCAATACAATTTTCACCATACCCTCGCTTATTACATAATCTTCGAGCATTCAGTTCCCTAAATCATAAAAAACACTCTAAACAAGATTTCTTATCATTTATGTGATCTACTCTCTTCTTATCTTTTCTCTCTGAACTCATTTACAAAAAATAATAGCATCCTCCTGCTACTAGCTCTCTTTAAATATTCTTTCATTTTTCTATTATTTCCATTCTCAGGCTGAAGTTTTTCTATTCAATCTGCAAGTACAGCTTCAAAATAGGATTATATCATTAAATATATTTTCTCTTGCTTCATCACTTATTGCGAATCCCCCCCAATTTATTGTACTCAAATCATATTGCAATATTTCAGTATCTAACCAATTTACTCAACACCGAAATCTTCGGCCGTTAAGAAACGATTTACACAAAGCGCTTCCAGACACCAAGCCCTACAAACAAGGTTAAATTTTGCATTCAATCTGCTTTAACCTTTCATCAAAATCATGAAATCTATACCATAGTTGACGCTGTTCAAGAAGCGATAAATGCAGATTTTATAATCAACACGACCTCACTAATCATCCTTATCAACCATCAACATCTCACTTTGTTACAAGAACTTTGCAAACAAAATAATCCTGAATACTCTTTGTGTTAAAACCTGTTCTCGTAATAACCAACAACTGTTTCAAAACTCATTGGTTAATTATCATCTTTTACGAATTATACTTTGCTCATCTTTATAATAAACTCGGATATATAATTTTTCCCCCAAAATCCGGAATAAATAACAGCCAAACGCGAAAATCATGTACTCCTCAATTATATTCTTCGAATAAGCTATAGAACTTCTTTACAAACACAAAAGAAAAATCATACTATATAAAATATGACACTTCATATTGCACTTTTTCAACCTGATATTGCTGGTAATACTGGAACCATTTTGCGTCTTAGTGCCTGTTTTGCTTTACATGTTCACATTATTGAACCTGCCGGTTTTAATCTGTCGGATCGCAACCTCAAACGAGCAAGTTTGGATTACCTCGAATATACCTCACTAGAACGACATATTGATTGGCAACATTTTGTAAGCTCCATGAGATATTTTAAGCGTCGTCTTTTGCTTTTGACCACAAAAGCAGAAACATCCTATACGCAAATATGCTATCAAAAAAACGATGTTTTACTTTTTGGTCGTGAATCAGCAGGAGTTCCCGATTATGTTCATAAAGCTGTTGACTACGCATTAAAAATTCCCATTCAGCCACATACGCGCTCTTTAAATCTTGCAATGAGTGTGGCCATAACAACAGGAGAAGCACTTCGCCAAATTGGTTATAATCAAAGGAAAGAAGCTTTATAAAGAAACTACAAAAAATCAGTAATGGATTCAGTATTTTGGCTAAAATATCTATATTCTACGTAGAGTCAACGCTTTTCAAAAGAGTAAAATCGCCACAATTCTCTAAAATTTTATAATGTCATTAAAACCTATATTTCTCAATTATGCTTCCGAAATAATCTTTTAAATTGCTTTACAAATCATCAAAAAAAATTGAATGAGCGTTGGGCATAATACTTCATCACACTATTTATGCTACCAATAACCACCTTGTATAAAACAAACAGCTATAAACAATTTTACTAAAAAAATAAGAAAAGCGTCTTTATAAAAATCCACATTATAAATCAACTTTTTCCAATAAGGCATTACGATCCATTAAAAATTGGCTTTCAATCCATATCATTTCAAGCTCTTTAAGCTTTTTTCCCAAAAGAACCCCTTTAGAAAAACCTTTTCTCATTAAATCCTTACCATTAACAGGAAAAGACGGAATCTGCCATTTTTGAGCAAGCTGATAAAGCCTGACATAATCTTCTGCTTTTTGTAAATTCTCACTTTTCTCCAGAGCACCAACATATGATGAAGCCACAGACAAAGATAATTGATCTAATACCGGCTGTCGACCATGAAAATAAATCAGTTTTTGCACAAAATAATCTGAACATTTTGAATTAATCATTTCCAACTCTGCCCATCCTTTTAACCGCACTGTTTCCTTATGAGATAAACGTAAGCGCTGCGCCATTTCATGAAGACGTACAGTATCAGGTGGGAGAAGGCTTTCTAATCGTAACAAGGGATCAACTTTCCAACCAAGAATCTGTTCTGTTTTCACCAATGCATGTATCGCATCAATGCCCCACTTTTCTGTTTCAGGAAAAATGCGTGTCAAAATTCCACTTTGACGCATCCATAAAAGAGCACGCGTTGGATCTAAAGCTGCGAGCAGTTTTTTCATTTCTCCCCAAATGCGCTCAGATGAAAGCTTGTTCAGACCATCTTTTAAACAAACACATGCTTTTAATCCTTGTACATCAGGTCGTCCTGCCCCATACCAAGCAAAAAAGCGAAAAAAACGCAAAATACGTAAATAATCTTCACGAATACGATTTTCTGCAATACCAATAAAACGTATTGTCTGGCTAGCAATATCATTCAAGCCCCCGACATCATCATAAAGACGTCCAGCAGCATCACAATAAAGTGCATTAATAGTAAAATCTCGCCGCTCAGCATCTTTTTTCCAATCACGACCAAAAACCACTTTTGCGTGACGACCATCCGTTTCAATATCAGAGCGAAGCGTTGTTACCTCATAAGAACATGACTGAGTCACTACAGTAACTGTACCAAAAGCAACACCTGTCGGAATAGCTTTAAACCCCACTTCTTCTACGCGCACTATAACCTGTTGCGGTAAACAAGTTGTAGCAATATCAATATCGCTAATAGGCTTCTCTAACAATTGATTGCGCACTGCCCCCCCCACAATACGTGCCTCTTCACCACCCATAGATAAAACGCGAAGAAGTGTTTGGATTTCACTATGCTGCAACCACTCAACCTGTTCAAAATTCTGTCTTATATTCACTCTTTAAACCTTCAAAAATTATCCTTTTTGTCTCAAACAAATATCTGCATGAGAACAATATTTCTAATATACTCTCTTCCAAACACAACACACCTCTTGGTACCAAAGAAATTACTCTGTACGTATGAATATAAAAAAACAACATATTACACTTCTCTTCTTCTCATTTTCTGTTACAAATCATAAAATGTCCATTATCATACAGAGAAAGTTACTAATTTTACGACAAATGCCTTAAGGAAAAAATATGAATCAATATGATACGTCATCTAATTCTATTAAAAAGGCCAATATCGATCATAAAGCGCAAAGAATTATTGATGATATTGATACAACACACAAAGAATTGAATATACTACAACAAGAAATTGACAAAGTTATCTTTGGGCAAAATCATATTATTGAATATGCTTTAATAGCTATCTTTGCTGGTGGACACGCTCTTCTTGTTGGTGCCCCAGGACTTGCTAAAACGCGTCTTGTTGAAACTTTGGGAACAGTATTGGGGCTTGATGAAAAACGCATTCAATTTACCCCCGATTTAATGCCATCAGATATTATCGGTTCTGAAATTATGGACTCTGACAAAAATGGTAAACGTTCTTTCCGCTACGTCCAAGGTCCAATTTTTACTCAACTCCTCATGGCTGATGAAATTAATCGTGCCTCTCCGCGCACACAATCAGCTCTATTACAAGCCATGCAAGAATATCATGTTACTGTTGCTGGTATTCGTTATGATTTGCCTCAACCTTTTCATGTTCTTGCAACCCAAAATCCTCTCGAGCAAGAAGGAACTTATCCACTTCCTGAAGCACAATTAGATCGCTTTTTGATGCAAATTGATATTGATTATCCTGATCTTACCACAGAACGACGTATCATTTTAGAAACTACAAGAGAGAAAAACCAAAAAACAAAACCGATCTTGTCAACCAAAAAACTGCAAAAAATTCAAAAGCTTGTTCGTCAAATGCCACTCTCAGAAAATGTTATAGAAGCCATTTTAAAGATTGTACGTTCAGCTCGCCCTGATAAAGGAAACATTCTTGCAAATACTTATATTGCTTGGGGACCTGGTCCACGAGCATCACAAGCACTTTCACTTTGTGTCCGCGCCCGTGCCCTTTATCATGGACGTTTAGCCCCCTCGCTTGATGATATTGAAGCATTAGCTCATCCCGTACTACAACACCGCATGGCACTTAATTTTTCTGCACGTACTGAAGGTATAACTGTAAAAGATATTATCAATGATCTTATGAAGGGCATTTTTTAAATGGCCATTGGCAAAAAAGTCTTTAAAAAGTCTCCCATGTCACTTGCTGCTAAGCTGCATGAAGATACCACTCGAATGCCATATTTTCTTTTACAAGCACATCGGATCGCTAACACACTAATAACTGGATGGCATGGACAATATAAACGGGGGAACGGAGAAAATTTTTGGCAATTTCGCCCTTATGTGGAAGGAGAATCTATTACACGCATTGACTGGCGTCGCTCAGCGCGTGATGAACACACTTACCTACGTGAACACGAATGGCAAACAACACAAACAGTCTGGCTTTGGCCTGATCAAAGTGCATCTATGCATTACTGTTCGCGCTTTTCCAAAATCTCTAAAGGTGATCATGCCATCATTCTTACTCTTGCATTGGCATCACTTCTTGCACACAGCGGCGAACATATTGCTATCCCCAACTTAATGCCCCCTACAATGACAACCAATGTACTAGAACGTATGGCACTAGCTTTAGCAAATCACCAAAATGAAAATTCATTTCCAAACTTTTCAACTGTTACGCATTTTTCACATGTTATTATAATAAGTGACTTTCTCGATGATCTTGAAAAGATTATCCAACATCTAACCATTTTATCCACAAAACAGGTCACTGCTCATCTAATTGAAATTGTTGATCCCGCAGAAGAAAATTTTCCTTACAAAGGTCGTACAGAATTTTTTGACCCTGAAACAAAAGAAAAGTATATTTTCGGAAAAGTAGAAAGGCTTCGCGAAAACTACTGCAAGCTATATCAAGAAAGACGACAAGAACTAGCAAATTTTTGCTCACGCCAAGAATGGACCTATCACGTGAGTATAACAAATCAGCCTTTCACAAAAACCATTTTGCATCTTGCAAACAAAATGGGGGCTTCTCTATCTCACAGTAGGAGGTTGCGTTGAGTTTTGCTGCTCCTTTATTATTATTAGGGCTTTTATCCTTACCAATCATTTGGTGGTTGTTACGAATAACACCTCCATCCCCAAGTAAAGAACTATTTCCTCCTTCACGATTCCTTCCAAAACCAACCAATCAGCAAGAAACTACAAACTACACACCTTGGTGGTTATTGTTATTACGATTAACTCTAGCAGCACTTATTATCATCGCTTTGGCGCAGCCCATTTGGAATCAAAAACCAATTGCACTCTCTCAATCTCAACCTCTCGCAATCATTATTGATAATGGATGGGCATCAACGAAAGAGTGGAAGAAGCGTATTTCTGTCGCTGAAACCCTTCTTGCACAAGCAGAAAAATATCAAAAAGATGTTTATTTCCTTGCGACAGCTGAAAATGATGTCTCCAATATAGGTCCCCTGCCTGCAAAGACTATAAAACAACATTTAATGTATCTGCAACCTCGCCCCTGGTCTGTCAATCGTATGCATGCACTCAAAAAACTGATTGAAATAACCAAAGGTGAACCTCTTGATATTGCTTACTTAAGCGATGGATTACAAACAAATGATGATGACCAAATTTTCACTTTAATTGAAAAGTTAAAACCCAAAACTTTCTTATGGTATTTAACTGACATTTCTGACTTAATCGCTATAACAGCCATAGAAAACAACAATGGAAATATGGCAGCACGTGTCATCCGTTCAACAACACACGGCAAACTTCAAGCCACTTTAAACCTTTACGATGCAAATAATCAACTTCTTGGCCATTTTACAACAAACTTCCTTGAAGGAGAAGCAACAACGCTTGTTCCTTTTAATGTGCCTCTTGAACTCCGTAATGACATTGCTTGGATAAAAATCAACAACCAACCCCATGCTGCTGCTACCTTCCTAGTGGGTAGCCGTAATAAAGTGAGTCGCGTTGCTCTCCTCTCGCCCAATACCAATGAAATGGTACAACCTCTGCTCTCTCCATTTTACTATATTATAAAAGCATTACAAGACCATACACAGCTTATTACTGCTGACGGGAGAGAGCTTTCTATTGATATTGATCACCTGCTTAAACAAAATCCTTCTGTTTTCATTATAGGTGATATTGTCAATATGTCAGAAGAAGTCGAAAAAAAGCTATCTGAGTTCGTAAATAAAGGTGGAACACTCATTCGCTTTGCAGGAGAAAACTTAAGTGCTGCTGAACACTCTGATAGTCTCCTTCCAGTATCACTGCATTCTGGTAAACGTTTGCTTGGAAGTATTATGTCTTGGACAAAACCGCAAAAACTTGCACCATTTGCAAAAAACAGCTTATTCTTTGATCTTCCTTTTCCAGAAGATGTTACTGTCTCACGTCAAATTTTAGCAGAACCTAGCCCAGACCTTTTTGAAAAAACGTGGCTCAGTCTTTCTGATGGAACACCTCTTATTACAGCAACTGAACGTGGAAAAGGAACTCTCATCCTTATTCATATCGCTCCTGATCCCACATGGTCAAACCTCCCTTTATCTGGCTTCTTTGCACAAATGTTACAAAAACTGATCACATTAAGTGCCTATAAAGACACAAATCTAACACACATAAAAAAAGGGACAACAATACAAAATCCCTGGCGAACAATAACCGCCGACGGACAATTACAAATACCTCCTTCTTATGTTGTTCCACTAATCCTTGGTCCTCAAGATACACCCACGCCCTCTTATCTTACTCCTCCTGGGCTTTACGGTGTAAAAAATAATTTTTATGCACTTAATCTTTTAAATCATTCATCGCACTTGATGAAACAAACGTCATTGCCACCTTCCTTAAGCGAGCGTCCTTTATCTTACGACACAAAAGAAAAATATCTCATTGGTCCACTTTTAGGATTAGCCATCTTATTATTCGCTTTTGATAATTTTCTTGTTTTATGGATAGGAGGCGCTTTTTTTCTTAACCGACAGCGCAATATGCTTCTTTTTCTCCCCCTTACAATATGTCTCATTGCCTTTTTTTCACATATACTGACAGTTCATGCACAAGATATAGAAAATCATAACGAAACCATAATACAAGCAGCTGGAGCGGCACATCTTGCTTACGTTGTAACTCATAACCATGAAATTGATACAACAAGTAAGAGTGGTTTAGAAGCACTGAGTCAATTTATCGCAGAACGTACAATGCTCTCGCCTGGCTCCGTAATAGCGCTTGATCTCGATAAAGATGAACTTGCCTTCTATCCTCTTATTTATTGGCCAATTGATGCTAACAGTCCTTTACCAACACAAAAGAGTCTTGAAAAAATAAATAGTTTTATGAAACACGGAGGCACAATTTTATTTGATACGCGTGATCAGATAAGTACCAACCTTAATCTTAAAGGAACAGCCACCCCAGCTACACAAAGATTACGGGCGATCTTAAAGGGATTAAGCATACCTACCATTGAACCAGCTTCAAATGATCATGTTATTGCGCGTTCTTTTTATATTATGCCAGATTTTCCAGGTCTCTACCGTGGTTCACCTTTGTGGGTTGAATCATCATCAACAAATAAAAAAAACAAAAGTTCTCTTATCTCCGGTGATAATGTAAGTTCTCTTCTGATCACTGCGAATAACTTTGCCGGTGCTTGGGCATTAGATGAAAAAGGCATGTGGAAATACCCACTTATTCCCAACGATCCGATGCAACGTCTATGGTCATTTCGTGCAGGATTAAATATTGTTATATATGTGCTTACAGGAAATTATAAAGCTGATCAGGTTCATGTCCCAGCACTTTTAGAACGCTTTAAAAGAGAAAGAAGGCAATGATACCATTCTTCACTTTTCAGCCTCTCTTACCTCTCTTTTGGATTCTCGTATTAGGAGGGATATCCGCCCTTTTTGTCATTATTGGCCTCGTTACCCAACGTCAAGGATCTTTATTGCGTCTTATAGCATTGACTTCACTCATCCTTGCTTTGCTTAATCCAATGATCATAAAAGAACAACGAGAACCACTTAAAAGCACGGTAGGCATTATCATTGATCGCAGCAAAAGCCAAACATTTGGCACACGTACAAATGATAGTGATAAAGCACAAGAGCAATTAATCCGTGTATTAGCACATTATCCACAATTTGAACCACGTTTTATTGAAGCTGGAAAACTTTCTGATAATCAATATGCACCCTCAACGAATTTGTTTCATGCTTTAAGACAAGCTATATCTGATGTTCCACCATCCTGTTATGCGGGCACAATTTTTATCACGGATGGTCAAGTGCATGATATTCCTCCATTCTCTGATCTTCACTATAAAGCGCCTATCAATGCTCTTATAACAGGAAGATTAGATGAATTTGACCGCCAAATTAAAATCATCTCTCCTCCCCGCTTTGCCCTTGTTAATAAACCACAAATGCTCTCTATTTTGGTAGAAGACAAAGGACAACCCCAAAAATTTCTACCAACGCAAGCAAATATTACTATAAGCGTCAATGGACAAGAAGTTGGCCATTATTCTGTAACCCCTGGTATAATTTTTCAAACTGAAATTACCCTTCCGCACGCTGAAAAAAACATCGTTCAAGTTACCACTGATGCACACAAAGGCGAATTGAGCTTTGAAAATAACCGCGCCGTAACGATTATTGAAGGAATCAGAGAAAATTTACGTGTTCTTCTTATTTCAGGTGCACCTTACAATGGTGAACGGACATGGCGTGACCTTTTGAAAGGTGACTCTAATATTGATCTTGTTCATTTTACTATTTTGCGTCCTCCCAACAAAGCAGATAATACGCCATTAAACCAATTATCACTTGTAGTTTTTCCTACAAGAAAGCTCTTTGTTGAAGAGATTGGTAATTTTGATCTCATCATCCTTGATGGCTACCAACATTCTGCAGTTCTGCCATTAATCTATTATGATTATATCGCTCAATATGTACAAAAGGGTGGTGCATTGCTGATAGTGACAGGACCGGAATTTACTCAACAAAACTCACTTGCAAAAACACCTCTAATAAGTATCCTACCCGCACTACCTAATGGTGTTGTTATTCAAAAACCATTTCGCCCCCAATTAACCAAAGAAGGTGAACGTCATCCTGTTACAAGAGGTCTTACAACACCTACTTATCCAACCTCTCAATGGGGACAATGGCTCCGACAAATTGCCATTCAAAACATATATAAAGGCACTGCTCTCATGAAAGGAGCCGATGAACAACCTCTTTTACTTCTTTCCCATTTTGGTAAAGGACGTGTAGGTATGTTGCTTTCCGACCAAAGTTGGCTTTGGGCACGAGGTTTCGAGGGTGGAGGCCCTTATGCGGCTCTGTATCGTCGAATTGCCCATTGGCTTATGAAAGAACCCGAGCTTGAAGAGGAAAAATTAAGCGCTACCAACAACCATCATAGTTTAACGATTCGCCGCCAAACGCTCAAAGATCATCCAGAACCAGCCGAAATAACTTTTCCCTCTGGGAAAAAAGAAAAAGTCAACCTTACAAAAGAGAAAGAAGGCATTTTTACAGCAGTTATTAACACTGATGAAATAGGAATTTTTACTATCCAAAATGGCGATTTAACAGCACTTTCTTCTATAGGGATGCTAGATAATCTTGAATTATATGATGTCATTTCAACGAAAGAAAAGCTAACCTCCATCAGTACACACACGGGTGGACATGTCACGCGTCTATATGTCGACAAAAAAGGAAGCATTGAGCTTCCTCCACTCAAGCTGATTCGACCACAAACAGGCCACAGACCTCCCCTTACTCCTTCAATTGTTCTGAAAGAAGCAACGCAGACCCGTTTAACTAATTCTTCCTATTTTTCAATCTTTTCTGGTTTCTTTGCACTACTTTCTTGCCTTTTCCTGTTGAGCAGCCTGTGGTATCGTGAAAGCCGTTAAAAGATTTTGAGTATGTTATGGCATAATTTCAGAATGCAGCTTACCCTTCAGAAAAATACATACCAAGAAGATAAAGGTAATATAGAGTATTATTCCCTTTTTAACCTTCAAAAACCAATGAAACAGGAATTTCCTAAAAGCTTTGCTTACATTTTCAACAAATTGTTTTTTCATTTCACAATTTTTTCTTGCCTCAAAAATGTACCGGCTTGTCTTATATTATTTTTATTGCCTAAATCGTTTTCAACGCTATGCTAACGCCTATGTTTTACCTTGCCCATATATCAGATATACATCTTGCACCACTACCACAACCTTCTTTATTTGAACTCTGTGGGAAGCGCCTTACCGGCTATCTTAATTGGCAAAAAAAACGTAAGAGCCAAATGGCAACAAACGTTTTAGAAATTTTAATGGATAACTTAAAAAAGACAAATCCTGACCATCTTGTAATTTCTGGTGATATTGTCAACCTTGCTCTCGATAAAGAATTTGAACAGGCACATAATTGGTTGCTTAACCAAGGTGAGCCTCAAAATATCTCTTTAATATTTGGCAATCATGACGCCTATGTCCGTGGAGCATTCCAAAAAGCATGTACTTTCCTTCAACCTTGGATCAAAGGTGATGTCCCTCAAGAATCTTCTCTCCCCTTTCCTTATATGCGCATCCGCAATAATGTAGCTATTATAGGTGCCTCTTCGGCTATTGCAACACCACCTTTTCAAGCTTCTGGTTATTTTGGCAAAAAGCAAGCACAAGCTTTATCACAGCTTTTAAACGAAGCAGCAGCACGCAATCTCTTTCGTGTCGTCATGATACATCATCCTCCTTTTCATCATACAACCTCTTGGCTTGAAAAATTATGGGGTATAGAGCGTTTTTTAAACGTTATCAAACATCACGGCTGTGAACTCGTTCTTCACGGGCATACTCACCTACCCACATTGAATATCATTAAAGGAAAAATGGGAAAAATTCCTATTGTTGGTGTTACTTCTGCTTCGCAAGCTTTTGGTAATAAAAAACCACCCGCAAGCTTTAACTTATTTACTATTGAAGGCTTTCGCGACCAATGGCATTGCCAATTGCAACGTTATAGTCTTATCAATCAAAAAAATGAAATAGCGTGTATTGAAACAATTAATCTTTAAACACTTTCGAAGAATAACCTCAAAGTTTCAAAAACAAATAAAAAACGAAAATATCTTTTGGTACGTAACTCTTTAAATAATTATTTTGTCTCCTCCCCAGCCAAAAGAAGAAAGATCCTTAACCACCTATTTGATAACAGAGTGGTTTCTCAAGCGCGTCTCATCCACTGATCACTTACGTGATTCACTCCACAAACTCACTGGGTAAGTTCTACTATAAATATTTCATTCAACTTTACTTTTCTACGCTTGGTCAAAGAAAAAGAAAACTAAAAATAAATATTAACAACCATTATATTTTAAACGTATATGAATGTGTCTTATATTATCAATCTGAAGTAGAATATTTTATGGTACTATAGATAATTGAGAAAAATCTCTTTATATAAAAGGAATTACTGTTGTACCTGAAGGCAATTTAGCCTCATCTTCAGGTTCAACATGAATAGAAATACGTACATTATCAAATTCTTTTTGAATAACACTTTCAATTTTATCACAAATCTGATGTGCTTCTCCTACCGACATTACAGCTGGTACGACCAAATGAAACTCTATAAAAGTAACTCTACCAGCAACACGGGTAAGCAAATCATGTACTTCAAGAGCACCCTGTGCATTTGCAGAAATAAGCTCACGAATCCGCATAGTTTCATTCAATTCAACACCAACATCCATTAATCCTTGAACGGCGCTTCTAATCACCTTCCAGCCCTGCAAAAGAATATTAACAGCAACAATTATCGCTAAAATCGGATCTAAAATACCCCATCCCCCTACAAAACCAGCAATTAAACCAATTAAAATAGCAAGCGAAGTAAAAACATCTGTTATGAAATGCATTCCATCAGCTTTAAGAGCCGGTGAACGGTGAATTTTCCCCTGTTGAATCAGGACCCAACCCCACAAATAATTTATGACACATGCAACAAGATGAATAACGAACCAGATTCCAGGTGTCTGCAATACTTTAATGGTTGAAAGAGCCATCCACGCTTCTCTTAAAATGACAATTGCTGCAATAATAATTAGGATTCCTTCAAAAATCGCAGAAAAATACTCAGCTTTATGATGTCCAAAAGGATGATCATAATCCGCCGGTTTCATACTTACTTTAACAGCCCACCATGCTACCAATGTAGCAAGTATATTGACGCTTGATTCCAATGCATCAGAATAAAGTGCAACCGAATCAGTGATGTGATATGCCCAATATTTCAAAGAAAAAACGACACAAGCAACAAAAATAGAGTACAAGGTTAAGCTTTGTATATTGATTTTTACAATCATAACTACGCCCTCTCCTCTACTTAATAAGGAATAACGCTTTCAATTCATACATCCTATAATACTTTTGATATGTCGCCAATATTTTCTCAATACCACAAAAGCTTCCCCTATAATAAACGGCTCTCATAGCTCCTCATTGTTATTCCAACAATCAGACTAAACGAATAGAGTAATAGCAGATATGACTCAAACAAGAAAAATAACTTTCTAAAAAAACAAACCTGTTATCCTCATTATAAAAAATTTCTGAAGAATTTAACGCTGCTACGAAGCTATGATCAAAAAAACTTATTCTTTTTTTTCAAACGTATCATACTTCCGTAACTTAATCTTTTTATGAGCTTGAAAGTCGTCAATTATCAGCAAAATTGTACACAACAAAAAAGATCGCTTAACATCCCATTGCAATCTTATACCTTAACTGTATCAAAAATATAACTGCTAAAACAACTCGAAAACTATTTCCCAAAAAAAGAATCTGGGCATTGGGGACCCAGATTCTTTTCCCTTAGAGATTAAGGGTATGCAGAGCTTAGGAAATAGCGGGGACCTAAGCCCATGCACCCGATACGAAAACAAAACGCATTGAACCGCATTCGGTACTTGCACTATATACCTATGGTTGTATATTGTCAACATAAATTCTACCATAAGTTTTAAAATAATAAAATCTCTTGTCTCTCTCTTCAAAATGAAGCAAATATTTAACATCTAGCAATTAAGAAAAAACACTAAAAATCCTGTATGCGTTTGAAGCGAACTACATTCTATGAAACTGATGATCCACGTCTGAAGGACTATCATATAGCCGTGAAAAAGATCTTATTGGACAATAACATCAATTTATCGCTAAAGATAAAGTAATACTAATAGTATTGCTGCCTTCAAAAAATCTGCTTTTTTACTGCTTATGATGACATCATCACACTTTATTAATTTTATAGCCCTTAAGGAAAACACAACTTACATACCCCCCCCTCTTTATTGTATCTTTAAAAAGTTATGGATAATCACCGGTCTTCATGTGCATCGTGGTATATACGGGATCGATAAACTCAAACGGTATTGTCATTATAAAAATTTTTACAAAATTCATCAAAAGATCTTTGATTCTAGTTTTATGTGGTACCTTTAACAATGATAATATGGAAGTCATTTTTCGCAACACAGCTGCTCTTTCCAATAATAGCATTCTCGTTGACAAATCTCATGTAATCCATTTTACCGTAAATCGCGATGCAGATTTTCAACTTTATGCGCTTTCTCTCTCTGCTCCATATATTCTCAAGCAAGCAAAAATAATAAAAAGGACAGCACTTATTTTAGAAATAGAAGTTGATGATTTGTTATTCCATATATTACAAAAATCAAAAATCTCATATATCTCGATTTCTCATAGCTTCGACAGCTTTAATGTTGCCACAATATCAGGTATTACACCCGTCCATTTTAGCGATTTTGATAAACCCCACTAAAATTAATAATACGAATGTTCTAAAAACTTTATATGAATATATCATATTATTTTAAGAAGCTATTGTTTTAAGTCCAGAAGTAACGTCAGCTTTTGTTTCCAGATTGCACAAAACGCGCTTCAACATCACCTCAGTATCAGCAGTACGTTCTGAATGGATTACAAACCCACCCCCAAGAACACGTGCCTCAACGTCATTTCTATCATAAAGAACACAAGCTTGCCCTGGTGCTACACCGTTTTCACGTTCCAACAAATCAACAGAAAAAACACCCTCCTGATAATGCAAGCGAGCAAGATGAGGGGAACACGTTGAACGAACTTTTACAGCAACCTCAACTCCATCAAGAGGAAAATTATCCAACGACTCATCACCAAGCCAATTTACATCACGCAGAAAAAGTTTACGTGTTTCTAACATCTCACGCGGTCCAACAATAACACGAGCATTTTCTACATCGAGATAAACCACATAAAGCGCTTCCCCTGTTGCCACACCAATACCACGACGTTGACCAACAGTATAATTAACAATTCCCGAGTGTTTTCCTAAAACCTGTCCATTAATATGCACAATAACTCCAGGATTTGCGGCTTCTGGACGCAATTTTGTGATAACATCAGAATATTTGCCTTGCGGAACAAAACAAATATCTTGGCTATCATGCTTATTGGCAACAACAAAACCCATTTCTGCTGCTATTTCACGAACACGTGCTTTCGGAAAATCACCAAGTGGAAAACGCAAATAATCAATCTGCTCTTGTGTCGTTGCAAAAAGAAAATAACTCTGATCACGATCACTATCAAGAGGACGGAAAAGCGCCCGATGCACACCATGGGGACGTGAACGAATATAATGACCTGTTGCTAAAGCATCTGCACCCAATTCGCGTGCGGTTGCTAATAAATCAGCAAATTTAACAGTCTGATTGCACGCCACACATGGCACAGGCGTCTCCCCGTGTGCATAACTTTCTGCAAAAGGATCAATCACAGTTTCGCGAAATCGTTTTTCATAATTAAGAACATAATGAGGTATCCCTAACGTCTCTGCTACGCGGCGAGCATCTTCAATATCTTGTCCAGCACAACACGCTCCTACCCGGTGTGTTGCAGCACCATGATCATAAAGCTGCAACGTAATTCCAATGACATTATATCCTTCCCTTTTCAAAAGGCCTGCAACAACTGATGAATCAACACCTCCCGACATTGCTACAACGATACGGCAATCCTCAGGTTGTCCTGGCAAATCAAGACTGTTCAAAAACATATATTTATACTCTACTTAATATGTATCCATTCGTTAATGTTCTTATGCACGCCGTTTATTGCTCTTTATGCTATTCATCATTTTCTTATATTGTTTTTTTACCTTTTCCACAACACACAGTATTATTTTCTTAAAAGAAGCCAAAAATAAAGCACTATGAAAATTCTGTCTACTTTTCTTTTAAACTAACAAAAATCCCAATAAACTATTACTTGTTTCACTTTGTGTCCTATTTTTCGCATATTGGCTTATTTTATTAATTTTTTCTTTCAGTATGATTAGCTCTTTTTTAAATTTCATATTTTATAAACGCATCCAATTCCTGATTAAAAGTAATAATGATGCAATGACGAATTTGATAAAAACACAAATGAAATATGTTATTGGACCGGATGGAAGTCCACTTACAATTGCCGATCTACCACCCAAAACAACAAAGCGTTGGGTGATCCGTCGTAAAGCTGAAGTTGTTGCAGCTGTTAAAGGTGGATTGTTAAGTCTTGATGAGGCGTGTCAACGCTATACTTTAACCGTAGAAGAATTTCTTTCATGGCAAAGTTTGATCAATGAACACGGTTTAGCTGGATTAAGAATCACTAGAACCCAACATTACAGGCACTAATCCAGTGTTAATGATTTGATAACGGCTCAAATATTTTTAAAACAGCCAAATTTTATCAAGTTTGGCTGTTTTTTGTATTTTCAGCACAGAAATACCTTAAAGTATTGTTCTTCAAACTTAGCTCTTATTACCCAGTCATTGAATTAGATTGAATTAAAACATCCTCACCATTTGCTGATGCTTTTTTCTCTTGTACTTTAAATAGCTGTGCGCGTTGCAACTCTACATTGATTTCATGAAGAGTAACCTCAGCACTTGTTTTTTGAAGCTGCAAATCACGAATCGAATTTAGAAGATTATCGCGTCTCTGCCGCGCTGCACGAGCAAAAGCAGAATACGCAAAATGGTGAACATCATTATTGCCAGATTTACGTTCTTCGTCAATAATTTGCGCTTCCAATTCTAACACCATTCGCTCAAACTCTGCAATCATCATCTCAAGCTGTGCAATTTCACGACGCTTCCCACGCATTTGAAACATCCTCAATTGCACTATACTTTCCCGTGGCTTCATACTCACTACTCCTTGATTAGGCCAGCTCAAAATTTACATTTGCACTCTTAATTGTTAACTACAATTTCTCTGACAAAAACAGTCAACTTTTTAATTTGAAACTATAATTTTTTGCTTTATCTTTAAAGCACCTACAAATATAATATGCTTTAAAAAGAAATAATCATTTCTTCACTTTTCACCTCCATTATAGAATAAAGAGATTTAAAGCACAGTAAACAAAACTTAAAATTACAAAAAAGCAATTAAAGTAATATATTATAAGTTTTTTTAAGTTCAATTTTAGTAAAAAAGTTCTTTATTTTTTCATTATATAAAAAAATATGCGATTTTTCTAAAATAATTTTCTAACCTCTTTCAAAAATAAAAATATTTTGTTAACCACTATGATAGATAGTGGGGAATTCAGTGGTGATTGTTACGCGTACTGCTGAAAATTTGTAAACACTTTCATTATTAAGTGTTTGATTTCATGAATTGTTTTTATCAACAGTGGTTTTACCAGCTGTTAAAATAAAAATGCTTCTTTTGATTCGTTAAGGAGCAAAGTGAGGGATCTAAAATGCGCGTATTATTAATTGAAGATGATAAAGCAACGACTCAGAGCATTGAACTCATGCTAAAGTCAGCAAACTTTAATGTTTATATCACTGATCTAGGTGAAGAAGGGGTGGATTTAGGAAAGCTTTATGATTACGATATCATTTTGCTTGATTTGAATCTGCCTGATATGTCAGGTTATGATGTCCTGCGAACTCTAAGATTGGCAAAAATAAAAACCCCTGTCCTTATTCTCTCCGGTATGAATGCCATTGAAGATAAGGTACGTGGTTTTGGTTTTGGTGCTGATGATTATATGACTAAACCTTTCCATAAGGATGAGCTTATTGCGCGTATTCATGCAGTTGTTCGCCGCTCGAAAGGGCATGCGCAATCAGTTATTGTTACGGGTGATCTCACTGTTAATCTTGACACAAAAACAGTCGAAGTTGCTGGCCATCCTGTTCATTTAACTGGTAAAGAGTATCAGATGCTAGAACTTCTTTCTTTGCGCAAAGGTACTACACTCACCAAAGAAATGTTTCTCAATCATCTTTACGGTGGAATGGATGAACCAGAGCTTAAAATTATCGATGTTTTTATTTGTAAACTACGGAAGAAATTGGAAACTGTCTCTTCTCGTGTAAACTACATCGATACAGTTTGGGGGCGAGGTTATGTGTTACGTGATCCAGTTGAAGAAAACGTACGTAAAACCGCTTAAGCAATGAAAATGCACATTGTAAAATCTCGGAGTGTAGCGGGCCGGGATTTTTTCTCTGTTACAATAAAAGGCTCGCACACACAAAAAAATTTTTGTATATAGCGAATTTTTAAAGCTTTAAAAATCTCAACTTTCCCATTTACGAATGCAATCTCATTGCTCCTGGATACAATCCAAGCGATATTTTTCAAATACGACTTAAGAACTTCTATCTTATTCAGAGTCTCTTCACACTTTCCAAAATAATACAATTGTCAGTTTCATCGATATCTATTTTCATATCTGTCATCTGAGCAAGTAGCATTGTGTAATAAAATTGGATGACATGAGCATCGATAAGTTCTTCCTTAATATCCCCCTTATATAACGCAATAAAATGAGAAGGAATACGTAAAGTTTTACCCAAAATTTCAAATCGAAAAGAACGTTTGTTTTCATCCTGCATAATCATAACAGTGATTTCTCCCCCACGAGAAACTGTTGCATTTGCAACCAATAACAAATTAAGCAAAAATTTAACTTCATTCTTTGGTAAAAGCAGAGCAGGAGCTTGCCATTTTAAAATTGCTTTTTCTTCCTTCATATATTGTTGAGCCACCTGCTCAGCAGAACGTATATCCATTTTTTCCGCATTTGCACCTGCAAAGCCAAAAGCCAATCGCGCAAATTGTAAACGTGCAGAAGCACTAGCGACGGACCAACGCACCAATTGCAAAGCATCTTCTTCAGCTCCTCCCTCATCATAGAGCTCCATAGCATTTTGAATAGCACCAACAGGTGAAATCAAATCATGGCAAAGACGGCTACAAAGCAAAGCAGCAAGATCCGTAGGCTTCAAAGAAACAGCTAATGTCATAATTATTGAGAACTCCCAGACTTAAAAACAAGATTTTTTTTAAAATAAAATTCTTAACATCCAATACATATACATATAAGAAACTTAAAAAATACGCGGAAATTTTTTCCGAAACAAATTCAAGAATTTAAATAACCTTACATCTTATTTTTTATTTGAATAGAATGAAAATCCTAATATTATCTTTTTGTTTATAACTAATAAAAGGAAAAAACTCTATGGCTCTCTCTCTTCTAACACACTGGTACAAAAGCACTGTATCTGTAATCTTCCTTTTATTCGTCATCATAAATACTGCTAATGCCCAACTCAAACCAATACAACAAAACGAACCTTATTATTCGCTGCAAGAAATTATCGATTCCGGTCATATTTTTTTTGGAAAAACTACCGGCGGTATAGCAGCAGCAATTCAAAATATCTTTTCACAATACGGTTATCCAAATGCCTATATTTTAGGGGAAGAAGCTTCTGGAGCCTTTTTCGCTGGATTAACCTATGGCGAAGGAGAGATTTTTACAAAAATTTACGGTCAGCAGAAAGTTTTTTGGCAAGGTCCTTCTGTAGGATGGGATTTTGGTGGCCAAGGTTCCCGTTTAATGATTTTAGTTTACGATCTTAATAATATAAATAATTTATGGGGACGCTATGGTGGTATTTCAGGTTCGGCCTATTTAATTGCAGGTGTTGGTTTTCATGTCCTGAAACGTCACAATGTCTTATTAGTTCCGATACGGACAGGTATTGGGGCACGCCTCGGCATCAATGTAGGATATTTAAAATTAACACCCAAACCAACATGGAACCCATTTTAAACAAAATCTTATTAAGAAAGAGGATTTATGCTTATCCAATCATTTCTTTTTTTCATTCTTGGAGTTGCCTCCACTTCCTGGTTACTGGTACTGTTTTCCCCTGTCATTTGGCGTAGAGCTATTCATTTTGCGCATAAATATGTTTCTGCACAAATTCCATTATCACTCACTGAAATACAAGCAAACTACGATTTTCTCTGTGCACAACATGCTGTGGTACTAGCACACAATGAACAAAAATATGAATTTTTACAAAAAAAATATGCGCAACAGAAAATACAACTTAGCCAAGTAACAGAACAGCTTTATCGATCATGTCTTCCTACACAAAATGCATCTTCCTTCCAAAAAGAAGCTACTGCAACAAAACAAAATCCTGACACAACAAACTCTTTCATAATGGAAATTAAAAATATGCGTAAAAAAATCGCACATTATCAAAAACATTTACAAAAAATTCAAATCAATGAGCTTGACACCGTAGCAAACCACCAACTCCTGGATGAACTGCGTGAAGAGACACAGGAATTAGCAGCAACCTTAGCTGCTCAAATAGCGCTACAAGAAGGTAAAACATCTCCCATCAACACATTGATCCAAAATTCTAAAAGCAAAAATGATCTAGCATCACGTATTCGTGAAAAAATAACCTGCACTAAAAAAACACCTCTTACATAAGTTGTTTTTAAAACGACCTAAGGAAACATCTGAATTGATAAATGTTAACTATATCCCCTGTGATTGAAATATTTTCGTTATCATCTTGAGATGAAAAATATAAAATATGCCTTTATATATAAGCGACTATTACTAATAGTATAACTATTAATTTTGGCTATGTTTTTAATTACAAATCAAAAAATATCTCCAAAATATAACTAAAATAAAGCCCTCTATTAAATAACTTTAAAGATAAAATATTTTCTCAAAAATGATAAAAATCTTTTATTCGCTGGATAATTATATCCTGATCATTTTGTGTCAAATAAGGATGCATCGGTAAACTTAAAACACAATTCCCTAAAGACTCAGAGACAGAAAGGGAATCTTTTACATAAGGGAAATGTTTATAAGCGGGCTGTTGATGCAATGGGGTTTTGTAATAAACCATGGTAGGAATAGAGTTTTTCTGTAAATAATCCTTTAATTTGTCACGCTCTTCTACCTTAAGAGTATATTGGGCATAGGCACAACGAACATTTTCTCCCACTTCTGGAACTGTAACAATATCTTTTAACTCATTAGAATAATATTGAGCAATTGCCCTACGCCTTTCCATTTCTTCTTCAAAGATCACAAACTTTTCTAACAAAATTGCAGCTTGAATAGTATCTAAACGTGAATTCATACCGATACGCACATTGTCATATTGTGTTTCACCCTTACCATGAAAGAGAATAGAACGTAAAATTTTTGCCAAATGATCATCATTGGTCATCATAGCGCCTCCATCGCCATAACAGCCCAATGGTTTTGCAGGATAAAAACTTGTCGCAGCCACTTCACCAAAAGCCCCACACATAATATTACCGCTTTTTCCTCCCATTGATTGAGCAGCATCTTCAATAAGAACAAGATTTTCCTTTGCTGCGACTTTAGCAAGTTGCGCATAATCAGCAGGAAGTCCAAACAAATCAACAGCAATAATTGCTTTTGGTTTAAGGCGTCCCTCTTTTTTAATCATTTCGATCGCTTCACAAAGCTTTTCGCTATCAATATTGAATGTATCGGGCAAAACATCAACAAAAACAGGTTCAGCTCCCACCAATGCAACCACTTCAGCAGTAGCGGAAAATGTAAAGCTAGGACAAAAAACAGCATCACCTAGACCAATATTTTTAGCCATAAGAGGCATCTTCAATGCATCCGTTCCATTGGCGCAAGCGACCACATGTTTAACACCAAGATAATCCGCCAATCGTTCTTCAAATTCTGTTACTTTTGGCCCCAAAACATACTTACCACTGGCGATCACATGCGCAATTGCAGAATTAATTTTGTCTTCAATACGCGCACGCTGCGCTCCAAGGTCAATGAATTGCATATTAACTCCATTGATTACCACAATAATGCAAAACGCTACTTGTCTCTTTTATCTATGATAATTGATACGAGCAGCAGTTAAAATCCGTAAAACAGCAATAGCATCATCACCATTTGTGCGAGGCAATTGACGCGTTTCAATACAATGAAGGAAATGCTGCAATTCACAAGTAAGTGGCAAATCTTCACAAACATCAATGTAATTTAACTCATCAGTGCTAAAAGCCCATTCTTTATTCTCCTTCCAAACAGTAAAACGGTGCAACGCCAATTTACGGCTCCATGGTTCCATATCATCAAAAACGAGCATAGCTTTTGTTCCAACAACCGTTAAACGCCTTTCACGATAAGGACTAAGACGTGAAGTAAAAAGATGGCTACGTACACCATTTGGAAAAGTCATATGAATATGGGCAAAATCAGAACAATAATCAATGACAGCAGCCCCTTCACTCCGAATTTCAGAAGGTTCACATCCTGTCAAAGCCAAAATCATTGAGAGATCATGAGGAGCAAGATCCCATAAAGCATCACTTTGCGTATGAAATTTTCCGAAGCCTAGCCGATGAGAATAAATATAACGCACATCCCCCAATTCTCCCTTTTCCACCAACTCATACATTTTTTCAAAAGCAGGATGAAACCGTAAAATATGGCCTACCATCAAAATCCGTTCATATTGTCTAGCAATTTGCACTTGATGTTCAGCATCTGAAACATTCAAAGCTATTGGTTTTTCAACAAGGACATCTTTACCATTTTTTATAGCCCGCAACACATTTTCTGTATGAAATTGTGGAGGTAACGCTAAAACCAGTGCATCAACCTCTTTATAAGTAAAAAGATTATCAGGCGCGATAACATCAACGCCATACATATTTGCAAAACTTGCAGCGCGAGCACTATCAATATCAGAAACTGCTGCTAAAGCTCCAAGATTTTGGAGTGTTCGTATATGATTTCCACCCCAATAACCGCATCCTAAAACCGCTACCTGTGGCACCATTTTTATGCCTCACCCTACTCATCATATAAAAAATTATATTTTACTATACTCCATATCGAGGATAAAATAGAAAGACAAGAGAAAAGCTTAAAAACGATGCTTGACATCTTATTATTCTACCTTTTATATCCGCAAAAAATAGATAAGTTGCAATTATATTTTTTATTTTGGCGGAGTAGCTCAGTAGGTTAGAGCAGAGGAATCATAATCCTTGTGTCGGGGGTTCAAATCCCTCCTCCGCTACCGTTTTATTTTATTATAGCTTGACTGTAGCTTGCCAGCAGGTTTTGTATATTTTGACACTAGGTTTTGTAACAATTTATTTTTTTTCAAAGGATTTTTAAGGGGTTCTCAAGGGGTCTTCAAAGATCTTTCAAAGGGTATTTAAATCCTCTTTTATGATCTGTTCCTAACAGCCTCTATTCTTCACTGCTTTCTTTTCCCTTGTTTGGAGCTTCGAGTATAATTTCTGTGGTGTATCCGCTTTGCTTCTCATAGCAGTGGGTGACAGTGGAAGCTTTCCATGAACCATTGATTTCGCCCCGAAACCCTTGAAGAAGCAGAGGTTGATCCGCCATGATTTCTGGACGACCCGCAAGGATCAAAGAACCACTGCCCACAGCACGACACAACCTATCCGACTCGGAAGCAGCAGCAGCTTGTGCTTCCTCCTCACAAGTGTAACAAGTGCGCAGACGGTGCACGGGACCGCTAAACCCATTGACCAAATCAACAGCCCAAGAGGAATATCTGTAACCATCATAATAAAAGCTTGAAATGATTTAATGATACCTATGTCAATAAGGGTTAAGCCTTTTTCAAGCATATAAATACAACAAAAGCGCCTATTAAAATCCTTATACTGTTAAACAAAAAACCAAACGCTAATATACTCTTCATTTATTCACCAACAACACGAACAAAGCAATGAATACATCAACTTCCTTAAAGTAATCAGTATACCACTTTATAAAATGTATAAATCCAAGAGCTTATATTTTATTACAAATATAGCAATAGCCGCTGTATTGATATTAATTAATTTTATATTTGTAAAAATCAATAAATAATGTTTTTTATATTACTTCAATTACTTATTCATAATCTATTTAAAATTGCTATCCAATAATATTTACTATCAATAAATTCATAATCACAATGAATTATATATTATAATTTTATTATAATGATCATAATAATAAAATTATAATATTAAAAATATTATGTATTTTATAAATATTTATTATTAATATTTACAATAAAATTAAAATAAGATATTCGTACGTAAAGTTATTTACATCTAAAAATGCTTATCCTTCTTATAAGCGGGGAGCTTTTAATAATTATAAGGAGAATAAATATTATGCATAAAAAATATCTTTCATTATATAAAGTTGCTACAGTTATGATGCTATCTAGCATCCCTTTTAACGCACATGCTTTTCCCACCCTTTCAGCTAAAAATGGAGAAAATATAACAGGCACCGCAAACGCAACTTATGATAAAATTTTAGTAATAGGCTCGGGTACAATCCATGGTAAAGATTTAAAAGTAGAAGGACCTTTGACTAGATGGACAGAAACGATTAGAGAAGAGAATGGTCAAGAAACAATAATTGAACATACTAGGTTGCGTGGAATCGGTGTAGAAGCATCTGCTCCTGAGAGCCAAATTTATTTAGAAAATGTAGATATTCAACGCGTGACAATTGGCCTCGATCTAACAAACTATAGCATAATCAAAATAACGAAAGGAACCATAAACGCCGGACAAAATAGTGATAGAGAAATCGCTGGCATAAAAATCAATAATCATAGTATTGCTGAGTTAAACGACATAACAGTTGATGTAATAAACGGACCAGGAGCTCAAATAACAAACGGATCTGTATTAAATATCGCTGGTGGTTCTATAACGTCTTTTAAAAGTGGTATCTCCTTTGTTAGCAGTGCGGAAAAAAACAAGCTGCAAAATGTGACAATTAATACCAAAGAAAATGGGATAATGACTGATGCAAGCACAGTTACTTTGAAAAATGTAACCGTTGAGAACGCACAAAAGGGTATATATGCAGATAATAATTCTCAAATAATAGTATCGGCTGGCTCATTCCAAGGAAAAGACCTTAAAATAGGATTATATGCAGGAAATGGCAGCAGCATTATTTTAGAAGATGGAGTTACAATTCTCTCTACTCAAAATGCAATACAAGCAGAAAAAGCGAAATCTAAAATTACAATGACCGGAGGAGTTTTGACAACAACTGGGACACAAGCTGCAGCCTATGCAAAATCCAGTGGACAAATTAACCTTACAAATGTTGTTGTAAACGCTAAAGGTAATGGACTCCTAGCAGACGATCAAGAAGCAAAAATTAAGATGACAGGAGGAACTTTGACGACAACTGGGATAGAAGCCGCAGCCTATGCAAAATCCAGTGGACAAATTAACCTTATAAATGTTGTTGTGAATGCTGAAGGTAATGGGCTGAAGGTGCAAGGTAATCAATCAAAGATCATACTAAAAGACTCAAAAGTCTTTTCCGATCTTTTATTAGTAAGTGCGGTTGATACAAAATCCCCTGGAATATCCTTCGTGACTGCAGAGAACTCTGTTCTAGAAGGTAGTGCTAAGATTTTAGCAAATGACTCCGATAAAATTAATCAAACATCTCTTAGTCTGATCAACGGTACAACATGGCTTTTAAAGATTAGTACACAAGAAAAAGATAATGCAGGCAATCTGCTTGATATTACCAAAAGATCACATTCTGAAGTTTCTGTGCTTAATCTTGATAATAGCTCTATAATTTTTGATTCACCAACGGAAGCTCATTATCAAACATTGCATATAGGAGCTGGCAAACCAGATACTGCAGCAGTCTACAATGCAACAAGAAACGCAAAAATTTACTTCAATACTGAATGGAACAATGGCACTACAATAAAAAACCAAAAAACCGATCGCCTTCTTATTCATGGTGATGTATTAGGCACCACAACAGTTTATTTTCAAAACCGTTTAGAAAAAGAAATTGTACAAGCAGAAAATTCAGGTCCTCTAAATACACTCGGTATCTCGCTGATTCAAGTTTCTGGAAAAGCAAATAAAAACTCTTTCAAACTAAAAAATGGCTATATCGCAATAAAAGGTTTGCCTTATAAATATACGCTTACAGCCTATGGAAGCGAAGCAGACTATGGCCAAGCTAATGCTAACCAAAATTTATTGGGGAGTGGTAACAATTTTTGGGATTTTCGCTTACAAAATGCATTCTTGGATCCCAATTTAAGAGTGAAAGCAGTTCTCCCACAAGTGCCTAGCTATTTTGTTATGCCAAATGCTCTCTTCTATACTGGTTTGATCGATATAGTTAAGCAGAATACACTGTTAGCTAATATGAGAACTTCTATCTTTAGAAAAGAAAAAAAGAACAGCTTCTTCTTATACACCTATGGAAGCACAGGAACCTTATTCTCTGAGAGAGCTCCTCGTAAATATGGTTATAGTGGGGCAAATTTTGGCTATACAGCTCTACAAGGAGGTGCTACCTTAGCAGAATTGGAAGAGCATAATATCACAACACATTTCGGTCTTGTAGGAACCTATGGACAGCTATCCTTCACCCCAAAAGATATGAAAGACGCCGGAAAGAGTATACTAGACAAGTGGTCACTCACAGCCTATAATAGTATGCAGCATAAAAACGGTTTCTATTTTGATACGCTTTTATCCTATGAAATCTTAAAAGGAGATATCACTAACGCCATTATTGGCAAAACTGCAAAATTGAAAAATGCAAAGATGTTGAGTATCTCCACCACTGTTGGCAAACAATTTGTAACCATTATTCAAGGAGTAACATTCGAACCACAAGCGCAAATTGCCTATCAACATTTGATGTTTGATACTCTTGCAGATGCCGACGGCTTTAAAGTTGATATGAACAATCCTCATCAATGGATGATTCGTGTTGGCGGGCGCGCAACCAAAACTTTTTCTATCACTGAAAACAGCCGTTCTATTTCCTTCTATGGAAAAGTAAATATGATCAAAACTATGGGCGATAATGAAGCAATATATATTGATAAGGATTATCCACTTGATCCTATGGGCTCTTTTCTTGAAGGCGGTGTTGGTATCAGTGCAAAATTATCACAAAATGTTTCGCTCCATGGCGATATCAGTTATCAACAAAAGCTTCAAAAAACTGGGATAACTGGGACAAATTTTTCAGGAGGAATACGCTATCAATTTTAAGACAAAACTGTAGAAATAAGCGCATTATATTCCATTCATTTCAATTAAAAGGTAGCACAACATGCTGCCTTTCCGATTTATAAAATATGTTTTTCTTTCTTTCAAAAAATAGCTTGTTTCAAAAGAACAAACCTAGCATTTCCCGATAAAAAACAAGACTTAAAATTATAAAAAAATGAGAACAAATCAAAGACAATAAAACTATATAATAATATAATCAGAGTTTTTTCCGAATAATACGGTATTATTACATAAAAATCTGTTTCTTCTTACAAACCTATAAAAAAAATAATATCAAATAAATGATATGTTCTATGGGTTAGCTTATGATTTACGATATAATAGAGCTAATAGGATAAAAATATTATAGTTAAAATTTTTTTAGCAAATTTATACTGACAAAATCCTACAATATAAAAAAAAACAAAAACTCCACGTTACAATAATGCTGCTGAATATCTCTAGAATCTCTAAAAGCTTAAAATAGAAAAAACTTTCTTTTTTCCTCTATAAAACTATCACACTCTCTCTTCTCTGTGAACAATAGGCTCAATACTGGCTTCAAAAAATATCTTTGTATAGTCATGCTGAGCGTGTAAATTACGCAAATCATCATTGCTGAGCTCTTCAAGAATAATCCCTTTATGCATAATTCCAACGCGTTCACAGATGTGTGCAACAACAGCGAGATCGTGAGATACCATTAAATAAGTAAGGTTTTTTTTCTCTCGTAATGATTTCAACAAATTTAAAATTTCAGCCTGTACAGACACATCTAATGCAGATGTTGGCTCATCGAGTAGCAAAACCTCTGGCTCAATAATCAAAGCACGTGCAAGAGCAATACGCTGACGTTGCCCTCCAGACAATTCATGAGGATAACGATAAAGAAATGAAGAATTTAAGCCAACAGAATTTAAAGTATCAAGCACTCGCTCCTTTGGATTATCCATACCATGAATTTTAAGCGACTCAGAAAGAACAGTATAGACCATCTTTCTTGGATGAAGCGAAGCATAAGGATCTTGAAAAACCATTTGAATACGGCGTAAAAAATGCTTATCCCTTTTTTTTGCTACTTCTTCTCCATCAAAAATAAAACATCCATTATAATCTCGAATAAGCCCAACCAATGTATTTAAAATGGTTGATTTTCCACAACCTGATTCACCAATCAAACCATAAGCTTCACCACGCTTAATATGAAAGTTGACATTTTTTACAACATTTACTGCTTTGTGCCCATGCCCAAAGGTTACAGATAAATTAGAAACATCAAATATACTCTTATAATTGGTCACGTGATAACTCCTTCAATACCATTAACAATTGTCGGATTATGTAACCAATTAGGATCGCGTTCAGGAACAGCTAAAATATCAACAGGATTATCAAGCCGTGGCAAACTCGCTAGCAAAGCTTTAGTATAAGGATGACAAGCGTGAGACAAATCACATGCAGGCAATTCTTCTAACACACGACCTGCATACATAACCAAAACACGATCACAAAAATCAGCAATCATATTCAAATCATGACTAATAAAAATAAGACCCGTTCCAGATCTGGTCACAAGCTCATCCAACACTGATAAAACCTGACGCCTTACTGTAATATCAAGCGCAGATGTTGGTTCATCAGCAATAATTAAATCAGGTTTCGGAATGAGCATCATGGCAATCATTACACGCTGCCCCATTCCCCCTGATATTTCATGAGGAAATAATCGCATTACATGTTCTGGATCACGAATATGAACAGATTCCAACATAGAAATTGTCCGCTCCCACGCATTAGCTTTTGAAACACGATAATGGATACGATAAGCTTCCATAATCTGTTCCCCAATCCGTATTAACGGATTAAGTGAATATTTGGGATCCTGTAGAATCATTGAAATACGCTTACCCCGGATAGTTCGCATCTGAGATTCACTTGCATTCAATAAATCAATACCATCAAAGCGCATCTTTTTAGCTTTGATAATTGCTGATCTTGGACTCAATCTGAGTATCGCACGCCCAGTCATTGATTTTCCAGATCCAGATTCGCCAACAATTCCAATTTTTTCTTTTCCCACAGAAAAGCTAACGCCGCGCACAACTTCTGCAATGCCACGCGTTGTAGGAAAAGAAATACATAAATCTTCTATCTCTAATAATTTTTTAATCATTGCGTGGATCCAATACATCACGAAGTCCATCACCCAGCAGATTAAAAGCAAGACTTACTAACAATATTGCACATCCTGGTATCACCGCTAACCACCAATTTGTCATCATAAATTCACGGCCTGTCGAAAGCATTGCTCCCCATTCAGGACTTGGAAGTTGAGCTCCCAATCCTAAAAAACCAAGACCAGCAGCTGTTAGAATAATACCAGACATATCTAATGTTAACCGTACCACTACTGAAGGAATACACATAGGTACGACATGGAACAAAATAATCCGCCAAGTAGATGCTCCTTGCAAACGAACTGCTGAGACGTAATCAGTTGAACGTATAGTCAAAGTTTCAGCACGTGCCAAACGTGCTATTGGTGGCCACGCTGCAATTGAAATTGCAATAGATGCATTCTCAATACCTGCCCCCAACGCCGCTGAAAAAGCAAGAGCTAAAATCAAAGCTGGAAAAGCAAGAAAAATATCAACAATACGCATAAGGACGGTATCAACCCATCCCCCTATATAGCCAGATACAGTCCCCACAATTAGCCCTATCGGTCCCACAATAATTGTAGTGAGAAAAACAATATAAAGCGTAATACGCGCTCCAAAAATGAGGCGACTAAAAATATCACGCCCTAATTCATCTGTCCCAAAATAATGCAACATAGATGGGGGCTGCAATCGATGAGTAAGATCATTGCTGATAAAATCATCGGTAGCAATCCAAGGAGCAAAAATTGCACACAAAATAATAACAAAAATAATAATCAGACCAAACAAAGCCGAAAAATTACGAGAAAATTTGAGCAATGCATGATAAATTCTTTGTACGTTCGCTTGAAAGAGTGACTGTGGAACAGATTCATTTAACCAACGACCCACAAAAAATGACGATTTCGGTTTATAATGATTAACTATTGTCATATTCAACGTGTCCTTGGATCAAAGATTCGATAAAGTAAATCAGAAAATAAATTAATAGCAACAAAGAGAAAACCTACAAGCAAAGTACATCCAACAACAGCATTCATATCTCCAGCCAAAAGAGCATTCGTTAAATAATGCCCAAAGCCAGGCCAAGCAAAAACGGTCTCCGTTAATACAGCACCTTCTAATAAAAAAGCATATGAAAGCGCAACAACAGTGATAATCTGAACAGCGGCATTACGAAATGCATGCCCCCAAACTGTACGCGCCAATGATAGTCCCTTCACACGCGCAGTAATGATATATTCCTGATTTAGTTGTTCAACCATAAATCCACGAGTCATACGACTAATATAAGCCATTGCACCAAATGCTAAGATTAAAGCAGGCATAATAATATGACCAAAGACATTCCTAAAAGCTTCCCACTGTCCTTGACGGGCAGTATCCCAAAGAAAAAATCCTGTTTTGGGTTCAAAAGAATATTCATAAATAAAATCAATACGTCCTGGACCTCTGATCCAGCCAAGCTTGGCATAAAATATTAATAATGCCATTAACCCAAGCCAAAACGTTGGAGTAGAATAACTCAAAAGTGTAAAAACACGAACAAAATAATCAATAAATGAATCGCGATACATTGCTGCAAAAACACCAAATGGAATGCCAAGACTTGTGCCAATCACAATAGCAACTGTAGCAAGCTCTAATGTTGCAGGAAATACGCGCATAATATCTTCCAAGACAGGACGCCCTGAGGTTAAAGCATCTCCAAAGTCAAACAAAAATACATTGCAAAGATAACTCCAGTACTGGACAATCAGCGGCTTATCAAGACCTAGCTTATGAAACATTACATCATAAGCTTCCTGACTAATATTATCACCAAGGATAGCAAGAACGGGATCTAAAGGAAGCAGATGACCAATAAAAAAAGTAATAGTCACCAAACCAAGCAACGTAATAAAAACTGAAATGAGAAACTTCAATACCTTGAAAAAAAAGCCCCATACAAACATTTTTTTGTGCTTCTGCGATACTACTCTTTCAGCGTCTGAAAATGACAAAATCATTATATTTCCCCCCTTCACAGCTACCAAACATAAAGCTAATATCCTTTTTACACAATCAAGCAACCGCTAATCAAGCATGTTCTACAATCTTTCTTTATAACATGCCCGTTTTTATTTTTCTGCATCATTGTAGTAAAGTCTAAAACTATTCCAAATCCATTTTTTTACTGCAGGCCCCATACCAACAGTATAATATGTCTGAAATAAATAAACCATAGGACCATGTTCAAACACATAATGCTGTAAAGCACGATATTGCAAAATACGCTTATTTTGATCTTGCTCAAACAAAGCATCCATCACCATTTTATTGATATTTTCATCATAATATCCAGCGCGCCAAGCTAAATACATATTGTGCTTTTTTGTAAATGTTGGATCAGGATTAAAAACATGATTTAATGAAGCGGGATGCCCATCAGGATCAGCACTCCCCCACCCCATAATAGCAGTGTCATAATTTCCACTACGCACACGGCTCAACAATTGATTTTGTGCCATTTTTTCAATTGTAAGCTTAACACCAATTTCGCGCGCATTGGTTTGAATAGACTGTGCAATAGGTGACATATAACTAAGGCTACCAACTAAAAGATTAGCTTTAAAACCATTAGGATAACCAGCCTCACTGATCAACTGTTTTGCTTTTTTCAAATCTAATTTAAAAGGCACCCCCTCTTTTTCATCCAAAGCACCCGGAATTCCTAGTGACATATAACTTGCACGTGGAATTGCAATACCCTTTAAAACAGTTCTTCCAAGACCTTCGTAATCAACCAAATAACGAAATGCCAATCTTACTTTTTCGTTAGCAAAAATTGTATTTTTATTGTTCAGTGATAGATAAATAATCTGCGGTCTCAGAACACGGTTAATTTTGACCGATCCACCCTGTCTTTCAATATCTAAAACATCCTCTGAAGAAAGATCACGTGCTATATCTACATCACCTTTTTCCAAAAGAAGCCTCTGACTTGCTGAATCTGCTACGTGTTGCACAATAATTTTCTTAATTTTAGGCAAATCCCCCCAATAATGTTGGGTCGCCTCTAATACAACTTTTTCTCCTGGAAACCAGCGCACCAATTTATAAGGTCCAACACAAGCCGAATGCGTTGCTAAATATTTATTACCCATATCACCGTCAATACTATTTGCTTCAACTGTTTGCCTATCAAGCAAAGCAGAAGCATAGGATTGCCCAATAACAGTTAATATAAGCTGGATAGGATAGGGTTTATCTAATTTTAGTTGTAAAGTTTTATCATCAAGAGCCTGAATATTTGTTTCGACATTATTTTTGGTAAATCCGTAGTCTCTTAAAGATTGAGCATAGCTTAATCCTAATTTAACAATCCGTTTCATCGACCATACTAGATCGTGCGCTGTCGCCACCCTTCCATCATCAAACTTTAAATCATCACGAAGATGAAAAACAATCCTTTTTCCGTTATCTAAAACATCCCAAGATTGTGCCATAGCAGGACGAATTTTTGTGGGATCATGCTTGTCATATTGTACTAACGCGCTACAAATATTCATCAATAGCTCACTCGTTACAACCTCAACTGATTGAGCAGGATCAAAACTGCTAATTGAATCAATATTCCATGCCATGACCAATGTATCTTTAGGTGATGCACTTAAGACTGATGATAGAGATCCATTTAAAAAACAAATTGTACTTAACAAAACACAAAAGTTTTTTAACATTCCCTTTTTCCCCATTTTATCATTATCCTTCGCATTTTAATTTATCTTTTTAACACAAAGTATTTCTGTCTTCTCTCTTAAGCAGAGTAACATTATCAGCTTTACTAATCAAAAATCTAATCTTTCACTCAGCACCCCATAATCGAAATGCACAACCTCCAAACCACTATAAACAGAGAGCTCAAAATATCACCTCTCATATTTATAAATACCGCTCCCTTTATAAATTAATCATAATCATATTGTATAAAAAGCTCCCTGCGATTTCATACCTTAAACTTCAAAACAACTGTATACAGGAGGAGTATTTTTTATTATCTACATTATAATCAATCACGTTCTTTTGGTATTTTATAGTATTTAATACCGTTTATTTTTCGATTGCACTATAAAAAATACGTGGCGCACTATTCCAAACCCATTTTTTAACATCAGGTGTCATAGCGACAACACTATATTTCTGAAAGATAAAAGCATAAGGCCCTTTTTGCATAAGTTCACGCTGCAAATCAGCATACATTTGCACCCGTTTTTGTGGATCTTTTTGAAATAACGCATCTTCAACTTTCTGATTCATCTTTGTATCCAAATATCCATGCTGCCAACTCGGATAAGCCGTATTTTTAGCCTCAAACCGATTATCAGGGTTATAAATAAGGCGTGAAGCCATTGTATGAGGATCCGCAGAATCATTATTCCATCCAACAAAAATCGTATCAAAAGCGCGTGCATAAAGCTTTGAAAACAACTGCGTACCTGCCAAACGTTCAATTTTAAGGTGCACATCCACTTTTGCTGCATTATCTTGAAGTGACTGAGCAATTGACAAAGCATAAGGAGAATTCCCCACCAAAAAATTAACCTTAAACCCTTTAGAATAACCTGCTTCCGTTAAAAGCTGCTTTGCTTTTTTTAGATCAAGCTTAAAGGGCTGCCCTTCCTTTTCATCCAAAGCACCAAGATTACCAAGAGGAATAAAGCTTGCACGTGGAATACCAACACCTTTAAGAAAAGTCTTTCCAAGTCCTTCATAATCAATCAGATAACGCATAGCCAAACGCACTTTTTCATTGGCAAAAATAGGATTCGTCATATTGAACCCCCAATACATCATAGATGGCTCTAACACTTTTTCAATCTTAATATCGGTCGTAGCTTGGAGATCAGCTAGATCCTCTGGAGTCAAATTACGTGCAACATCAATATCATGCTTTTGCAATAATAATCGTTGCGTTCCTGGCTCAGCAACATGGCGAATTAAAATTTTCTTAAGCTTAGGTAGCTCTCCCCAATAGTTGGAACTCGCGCGTAATAAAATAGCTTCTCCAGGACGCCAGCTATTTATCTGATAAGGGCCCACACAAGCAGCATGACTAGCCAAATACCGATTTCCCATATCACCATCTTTTTCGTGTTTCATAATTGTTTCACGATCAAGCAAAGCAGTAGCACGACTAGCAACAATGTTATTGAGAATAAGTTCTACTGGATAAGGCTTATCAAATTTCATTACCACTGTTTTTTCATCTGGCGCCTGAAAAGCTTCATCAACATTTTGTTCTGTAACACCATATTCATTAAATATTGCCGCATTGGCCATCTTCAATTTAACAACCCGCTTCATACCCCAAACAAGATCATTGGCATTAGCTGGCCGACCATCATTAAACTTCAAACCATCGCGCAAATGAAAAGTAATCTTTGTACTCTGATCATCACTTGAAACATCCCAACTCTTTGCCAAAGAAGGAACTATTTTAGCTGGATCATCTGTGGCAGTACTGACCAAATTATCACAAACATTAATGATAACTTCAGCTCCATAAACATCATTGAGTTGCGCAGGATCAAATGTACTGATTGCATCGAGATTCCAAGCCATCACCAGGGTATCAGCAGGTGTTTTTGCTGAAATTTGTTGCACAAACATCCCCATAGTAATAACAGCAGAAACAAAAAAACTGCTACTTTTCAATATCTCTCTTTTCAAATTCATAAACTTTTCCTTTTAAATATTATTTATCGATTAATTATTTTGAAATGATACAATAAACTGAATAAAAAAACTTTTTCACGAGTAAAAACAAAATTTATCATCCCTTCCCCCTTAAAAAGATATGGCTGCTATAAATCCTTCCCAATTTCGATGTTCATTATTGCTTCACACACACCAAAACTAGACATTAAACCACACACCACATCAACCATTTTTCTAACGGTAAATTTTAGGGATTTAACTAAGCAATAGAGCAAATATAAAACTGTTTGATCTTAAATATATTCCCAAAAAATGGAATACACACATAGCAAAACCGCTTCCCAGAAAAGAAAGCTATCAGATAATAAAGCATAATACAAGCATCTTGACCCATTAACAATCAATTATCTATAGCATCATTTTGCTCTGTATTGCATACACAAGCATTTGCTAACAGGATACTATATAAATATTAAATATACTAATCGTCGTACATTCAAAAACCTGTAACAAATATATTTTCTTAAACTTTTAAAAATAGAACAATGCAATAATGAAACTATACACAAACACTTTATCTTTATAAATAAGCATGAATTATATAAATAAAATGTCCTTTATTTACTTCTTATAAATTCTGTATAATTAACTATAAATAAATATAACTCAAAACCGATGATATCAATTGTATTCATAATGATGTCAGAATTAAAAAAATTTAGAAACTATTCCTGAAAAATTGCTCACTAGATTTTCTTTACCTTTTTTGAAAACACATTACTGTTTTTGTTAAAATTAGTACTTCATCACCCACTATGCACAGAAACGATGATCCAATGACAGCGAGCATATTAAAAGCTCAAAAGACAATACTATAATCTTTTACTGTCCTACTGAACAACATCTCCTTATGCAAAAGATCTTTGCAATCTTATCGACAAAAACATCCTTCAAGATGGTCATTAACAATCCCTACGGATTGCATAAAAGCATAACAAATTGTCGGACCAACAAATGTCCAACCACGTTTCTTCAAGTCCTTAGAAAGACGAAGAGAAGCAGGTGTTACGGGATTAGCCAACAGTGTTTGAAAATCTATCTTTTTATAACGCTCCGACTGTGGTGGTTGAAAAGACCAAAAATAGTGAGATAAACTCCCCCACTCTCGTATAATTTCCTGTGCTCTCAGTGCATTATTAAGTACCGATCGAATTTTTCCTTGATGACGAACAATGCCTTTATTCTGCATCAACATTTGCACTTTTACTTCGTCATAATGACTAATTTTTTCAAAATCAAAATGATCGAATGCACTTCGAAAAGAAGAGATTTTTTTTAAAATTGTGAGCCAAGAAAGTCCTGCTTGAAAACCTTCAAGACAAATTTTTTCAAACAAACGAGTATCCTCAAAAACAGGCTTGCCCCATTCGTTATCATGATAAGCACAATAAAGCGGATCATTTCCTGCCCATGAACAACGAAGTTTTCCATCCGCTCCTAAGAGCAGTCCCTCATAAAGCACTACATTGACCGTATTAAAAGAGTGTTCCTTGCTCATCTTTTTGCGGTTTTATTTGCTTGTGTTTTAAATGTTTACCGAAAGCAGACTTCTGTGTTACAACGCTGATATCACCATCAAAAAAGCGTAAATTTACGTGTCCTGTTTCAGGAAACTGCACCGACCGCTTAATGAGCTTATTATCTTGCTCTAAAGCCAAAACAAAGCCACGTTCTAAAATATTTTGATATGAAGTGCTTTTTAAAAGCCTAAATGCAACCTCTACCTGACTACGTCGGATTTCCACATTACGCACAAAAGCACGATAAAGACGCATTGTATATTCCTTCGTACTGCGTTGTGCTTTTTCAGTATTCAATAAACGCGGTGCAAGACGGATACCAAGCGCATGGAAATAAAAACGTTTTTTATCATAGCTCACACAAAGAGCACGCTGTAATCGGCTTGAAATTTCATCAAAACTACGCCGTGGTAAAGCAAAAAATTGATCGACAGTTGGAAGCCCACGTATAATAGCGCGCAATTTTTGTTGATGAAAATCAAAATAACGCACTAGCCCTTTACGTAAACGCGCACCAAGTGATGCAACGTACACTTCGAGGTCAAGCTTGACGGGCACAGCCTTCTCTGCTGCGCCTGTGGGAGTTGGAGCACGCCAATCAGCAACATAATCAATCAAAGTCCAATCTGTTTCATGCCCAACAGCAGAGATAACTGGAAGAGCAGATGCAGAAACAGCACGAACAACAGCTTCATCATTAAATCCCCACAAATCTTCCAAACTTCCTCCTCCCCGTGCAACAATAATAAGCTCAGGTTTTGGAATAAGACCTCCTAAAGGAAGCGCATTAAAACCCTCAACAGCAGCAGCTACTTCCTGCCCACAAGTTTCCCCCTGAACACGTACAGGCCAAACCAAAATATGCAATGGAAAACGATCTGATATACGATGAATAATATCGCGAATAACAGCACCTGTTGGTGATGTCACAACACCTATAATTCGAGGCATATAAGGCAAAGGTTTCTTCTTGGCTTCATCAAATAAACCTTCATCCGCAAGCTTTTTTTTGCGATTTTCTAGAAGAGACATTAAAGCTCCAACCCCTGTTGGTTCAAGTCCTTCAATAATAATCTGATATTTTGAAGACCCTGGATAAGTTGTCAGTTTACCGACAGCAACAACTTCCATTCCTTCTTCAGGAGGAAATCTGAGTTTTTCCATAATGCCACGCCAAATAACAGCTTCCAATCGCGCCTTATCATCTTTTAAGGCAAAATAAGCATGACCTGAAGCGTGAATACCGCGGTAACCTGATATCTCCCCACGTACCCGCACATAATCAAATTTCTCTTCAACAACGCGCTTTAAAATCCTTGCTATTTCAGAAACACTGAATTCTGCTACATTCGTTATACCTGTTTTTTCACCAAACAAACTTACCATTTTTCACTTCTTTACGCCCGTTTTTATGGATATTTTTGAAACAACGCATCTTTAATTTTCTGATTTATATTTTCCTCCCAAAACCTATAGCACCAATCAGATTAGCCTACATTTTAAACCTCAAATCGATTATCAGGTGTAAATAAAGCATAAAGCCATTGTATGGAATTTGCAGAGCCATTATTCTATCCGAAAGGTTATATCAACGGAAGTTAAGATATTCAATCTTAACATCCACACAAATACATTTTTAATGAAGAAGCGTTTTGAAATTACTTCACGCACAATATATCAATCCATTACCGATGAACTTCAACGTTTTGCGAAATTCTTACACTATATGCAAAATGTCAAAGATATTATGATCACGTTCTTTATTATATTTTACAACATTTAATATCCTCTTATTTTTCGATTGCACTATAAAAGATACGTGGTGCACTATTCCAAACCCATTTTTTGACATCAGGTGTCATAGCGACAATATTATATGCCTGATAAATAAAAGCATAAGGTCCTTTTTGCATAAATTCACGCTGCAAATCAGCATATATTTGCGCCCGTTTCTGTGGATCTTTTTGAAACAACGCCTCTTTAACCTTTTTATTCATATCTCCATCCAAATACCCATGGCACCAACTAGGATAGCCTGTATTCTTAGCCTCAAACCGATTATCAGGGTTATAAATAAGGCGTGAAGCCATTGTATAGGGATCCGCAGAATCATTATTCCATCCTATAAAAATTGTATCAAAGGTGCGCGCGTAAAGCTTTGAAAATAACTGCGTACCTATAAAATGCTCAATCTTAAAGCGCACTCCGACCTTTTTCGCATTATCTTGGATAGCCTGAGCAATAGGCAAAGCAAAAGGATAAGGAGATTTTCCTGCAAAAATATTGGCCTCAAAACCGTTCGGATAACCTGCTTCCGTTAAAAGCTGCTTTGCTTTTTTTAGATCAAGCTTAAAGGGCTGCCCTTCCTTTTCATCCAAAGCGCCAAAATTACCAAGAGGAATAAAGCTTGCACGTGGAATACCAACATCTTTAAGAAGAGTTTTTCCAAGTCCTTCATAATCAATAAGATAACGCATCGCCAAACGCACTTTTTCATTGGCAAAAATAGGATTCGTCGTGTTAAATCCCCATATTATCACGGATGGAGCTAATACTTTTTCAACCTTAATATCGGTCGTAGCTTGGAGATCAGCTAGATCCTCTGGAGTCAAATTACGTGCAACATCAATATCATGCTTTTGCAATAATAATCGTTGCGTTCCTGGCTCGGCAATATGACGAATTAAAATTTTCTTAAGCTTAGGTAGCTCTCCCCAATAGTTGGAACTCGCGCGTAATAAAATAGCTTCTCCAGGACGCCAGCTATTTATCTGATAAGGGCCAACACAAGCAGCATGACTAGCCAAATACCGATTTCCCATATCACCATCTTTTTCGTGTTTCATAATTGTCTCACGATCAAGCAAAGCAGCAGTGCGATTAGTCGAAATATTGCTAAGAATAAGCTCTGCTGGATAAGGCTTATCAAATTTCATCACCACTGTTTTTTCATCTGGCGCCTGAAAAGCCTCATTAACATTTTGTTCTGTGACACCATATTCATTAAATGTCGCTGCGTTAGACATCTTCAATTTGACAACCCGTCTCATACCCCAAACAAGATCATTAGCGTTAGCTGGTCGACCATCATTAAACTTCAAATCATCGCGCAAATGAAAAGTAATCTTTGTACTCTGTTCATCACTTGAAATATCCCAACTCTTTGCCAAAGAAGGAACTATTTTAGTTGCATCATCTCTAGCAGAAATAACCAAGTTGTCACAAACGTTGACAACAATTTCAGTTCCATAACGATCATTAAGCTGTGCAGGATCAAATGTACTTATTGCATCGAGATTCCAGGCCATCACCAGAGTATCAGCAGGTGTTTTTGCTGAAACTTGTTGCACAAACACCCCCATAGCAATAATAGCAGAAACAAAAAAACTGCTACCTTTTAATATCTTTCTTTTCAAATTCATAGACTTTTCCTTTTAAAGTTTATTGTATAAATTTCCCATGCAATAATAATGTGCAAAAATAAGAAGATCGGACCTTAGAACCATACCTCTTAAAGGAAGAGCACTAAAATCTTCAATAGCAGTAACCATAGGTCCCCTCCTGAACACGTATAGGCTAAATCAAATATGTAACGGAAAACAATCTGATATACGATGAAAGATACCATGAATGACATCACCTGTTGATGATGTCAAAAAGCTTATAATGTAGGGGATATATCAGACTAGGCTTTCTTCTTCAAATTTTCTCTTGCGATTTTCTAAAAATAACCATCCCCCTCCCCAATCGGATTGGTTCAAAAGCCTCAATTACAATTTAATATTTTGATAATCTTAGACAAGTGTGGTTGCTAACAATGGCCACTTCTATCCTTTTTCAGAAAGAAATTTGAGCTTTTCCATAACTTCACACCAAATAACACCTCCCCAGCATACCCTATCACCTTTTGAAAGAAAGATAGCAATCTGAAATATAAGTACTACAGAAATCTAATGTTTTTCACACTGCTGCATATAATCAACTTTTTTCACTAACATAGTTTAAAGCTCGCCGCTCTTTCAGAAACATTAAATTCTACTCCATTTATTGTACTTGTTTTTTCAACAAATAAATTTACTTTTTAGCATTTTTTCATATAAATTGAAATATACAATCTCAATACCTATTTTATCGAGATGAATAATTCCTCTCTAAAATAGGATATCTTGAAATTACATTCCATACACAACATATTGGTCTATTATGGAATCCTCAACGTACTAAAAAATTTTTATCGCTATACAAAACGTTGAGATGCTATTAAAATCTCCCACGAATTCCCAGAAACTAAAAGGATGTTCACCAAGTTAATGAAAGGAATACTATGAAAATATCTCGAAAAATGCCAACCGAACACGAACGCGTTTCAGAAACCAGCACAGAGGTTACACCAGTATTACAAGGTGGTAAACTCGAAAGAGAAGTAAGAAAAAATAACAAAAAGAACGTTACTTCTTCTTTATGATGGCAACTCTATTGTATTATGCAACGAGAGCGTAACATATTCAAAAGTGTAAAAAATGAACCAAAAGAAAAAGTTATCCAATTCTTTTCACACATTCCTTGGAGGAACATTAGGGAGTGTTACCCTAAAGTTGCTCATTCTTTCATTCCTCGTTGGCATTGTAATGAACTTTCTTGGATGGACACCTGGAAGTTTTATACAGAAAATGATAAAATTTTTTAAATCTCTCTGGGAAACAGGATTTATAACTCTCGCAAACCTCTCTTATGTAACCATGATGGGAGCTATCATTGTTGTGCCTATTTTTCTTATCCTACGCCTCATTCATAAAAAATAAATACCTTAGCATTTCCTTTTCACTAGTCTTTTCGAAAAATCAAACGACATAAGAAGCCTGTACTAATAGCTATAATCACTGCAAAAATACCATATAATAAACTATACTTGTGAGCTGCATGAAAAATTGTATAAGCAATATGTGCTTTAACAATTTCAAGAGTCGTGGTTGCACTGTCAATAAATTGCCCATTGCGAAAAAGATAAGCACGGACCTGATAATGTCCAACAGGGGTATTTGCCGGCAAACGAAAATGCGCTGTGAAAAGTGCACCAGAACCAAAACGAACACCACCTACTTCTTCATGATAAAGATTTTTGGCTTTTTGTAATTTTATAAGTTCCTCACGAAAAATTTGTATTTTCTCCTGATCTTGTTCATCCGACTGCAATAACAAATACGATAGTCCTAGCCCTAAGCGTTTATAATCTTCAACGCTTGTAATATCATCAATCTCACGCGTCGTGACCATAGAATAAAAAAGAGGAGCATTTTTAAAAATAAGAGAATCTGCATTAACCCAAACACCAGCACTACGTTTTTTTTCTCGCATAACCATCGGCCGAGCTTGTCCTTCCAAGCTAACAATAATATCATAAAGGTTTTGTCGAGAATATAATGGATTAATATTTTCTAAAACACCAGCAATATAAAGATCATGACCGTCAAAATTTGTATCAATCGTGATTGTATTCGTTGTTACAATAACTTGAATAGTTTCATGATCAATTGAATCAATGAATGCAGCTTTCGTGCCAACATGTGCCCACATAGAAAAAGAAACAACACAAAAGCAACCTGTAATGATGCATAAAGAAAATAATCTACCCATTTTTATCTCATAAAATATACAAAGAGAAAAGATTATCAGGGCGTATAAATAATTGAAAAGCAAGACGCATACATACAATCAACACTAAAAATGCAAGAGCCATACGCAATTGTTCTGCTTTTAACTTCCGTCCAGCCCGAGTTCCATATTGTGCCCCAATACTGCCCCCAAGCATTAGCAAAAAAGCCAAAACGATATCAACGGACTGATTAGTCATACTTTGCAAAACTGTGGTAAAAGAAGATACAAACGTAATCTGAAAAAGTGAAGTCCCAATCACCACACTGGTTGGAACTCGTAGAAGATAAATCAATGCTGGTATCATAAAGAATCCCCCACCAATTCCCATAATCGAAGACAACAATCCAACAATTAAACCAATCGCTAAAACTGGAATAATGCTAACATATATCATAGATGTCCGAAAACGCATTTTTAATGGCAACCGATGGATCCAATTATGCCTACCAGCAAGGGATATATTGACTTTTTGTGCCTTGCGCTGACGCAGCATATTGCGCCAACTTTCAATAATCATCAAACTTCCAATACTTCCAAGAAGGATCACATAAAGAAGTGAGATCATTAAATCTAATTGTCCCAATTTTTTCAGAACAGAAAAAATCTGAATCCCGATTAAAGAACCAATGCCACCTCCAATCGCTAAAAGAATACCAAGTTTGATATCAAGAGTACGTCTTCTAAAATGTGTAATTGTCCCAGTCACAGATGAAGCAATCATCTGATTAGCCCCTGTTCCCACAGCAATAGCAGGAGGAATATTATAAAAAATCAATAACGGTGTGATAAGAAAACCACCACCAATCCCAAAAAGACCTGAAAAAAAACCAGCAACAACTCCCATACCAATCAAGATCAGCATGTTAAGCGACATTTCAGCAATTGGTAAATAAATACTCACTTACAGAACCTTTAAGATAATTTGAATTTTTAGATAATTCGAGAGCTTTTCTCCAATAAGTCTTTGTCACGTATTAAAAGGATAGTTTTAGATGCCACACATACCTTTATAAAATCACTAATGCGCAATACATCTCATGTCACCTAAATTTAACATCAAAATTAAAAAAATGAATTTCTCTTAAAAAGCCATAAAAACATAACGTTATAGCTGCCATAAATGCAATAATTAAAAAACACCAAAAAATTTTTTTAATAGAAGAACGTAAAAAAAAGACAGTTCTCTGAGATTTCTTTAAGGAAGGAGAGCAATCATCCTCAATACAACATCTAGATGCTTGAATATCAGAGCACCTTTCTTCTATTGTAGAATGTCCTACAATTTCCTCAGCTTCCTTTGCAAAAGGCTTTATGACATCAGGTGAAGAGCTTTTACTCCCTTGTTGTAACATATTTTCAAAATTTGTTGGGTTTGGTGTTATGCTGTTTTGTTTTGAACAGTCTGATACTTTTTGGAGCAATAAGCGTTCTTGATTTCCCTCACCTGTCATATCAGCAAGCTTCTGTACAACAGAATCAAGCGATTTTGAACGAGACACACACCGTGTTATTGTTGCTTCTTCTAAGTTTTTTTTTTCGCTATGCAAACTCTGAATAAGCGTTTTAATCTGCTCTAAATATTCAAAAAGCTTTTTTTCTTTTTGGCGACGTATATAATGCTCAGCCAAAATTGCTCGACTAATGTCATCCAAATAAGATTTAAAACTCTCTTCCACAAAACTTTGTGATGTCGAATAACGGGATGAATGCTTCATCTGCATTTGTGCATAAACAGAGCGTAATTTTTTAGCAATATCCGACATCGTGACTTCAGTTGACATGTCTTCCCTCTCTTTTTGCTCAACAACAAAAAAAGAAGGTTTTTTTTGTTCAACCTGCTTTACAGTATGGCTCTTCGTATTCAAAAACGCTACCCCTCATTGTATTTATAAACGCTATGCTTCATTAATTTTCTGCAAAGAATCGCACAAGTAATAAGAAAGTGTGCTTTATTTTAGTAAATAGAGCTTTAAGAATTTCTAAAAATATCTAAATGAATGATTTTCGATTTTCATATTCTCAAGATATTAATTGAGAAAGCACTACTCCCTTTTGCTTTTTTACACTCTTTCCATTACATACCTATTGCTCATTTTAAACTGCGTATACGGAACGAAAAAAGGACATCTTCATTTTGCTATCTTAATATCATTGACCATTCTGTATCCTTTTTTATTTTAAGTTCTTTTAAAACTGTTTTACAAACTATGACAGAAGCATTCACTTGAAATGAAAGCTCATTTTTTTTACTTTTATTCAAAGGAAGATGACTATTATTTATTTAAAGTACACAGAAAACAAAATAGAGATGAATAATCAAGCATAAGCAAACTTGAGAAAGCTTAGATAATGAGAAAATCAATTATGAGTAAACTTCCATTCTAAACAATTTGGTTTCTTCTTATTATTACTATAAGCTTGTACTCATACAAACGAAGAGGATCATCATGAAGATAATTGTCGCTGTCAAACGTGTTATTGATTATAACATCAAGATACGCGTCAAATCTGATAGCACAGGCGTTGATCTGTCTCATGTAAAGATGTCTATGAACCCTTTTGATGAAATCGCTGTAGAAGAAGCAATCCGCCAAAAAGAATCCGGAAAAATTTCAGAAGTTGTTCTTGTTTCAATTGGACCAGAGGCAGCACAAGAAACCTTACGAACAGGGCTTGCAATGGGAGCTGATCGTGCACTCCTTATAACAACAGAACAAACTCTTGACCCTCTAGCAATTGCTAAGATTCTCAAAGTCATTATTCATGAAGAAAAACCAGATATGGTCTTTTTGGGAAAACAAGCCATTGACGACGATAGCAATCAAACCGGCCAAATGCTAGCAGCTCTTCTTGGTTGGGGACAAGCAACTTTTACCTCAAGTCTAAACATAGAAAATGGGCACGCAACTGTTATCCGCGAAGTAGATAATGGTACCCAAACCCTTTCCCTTCCCCTCCCTATAGTCATGACTGCTGACCTACGATTAAACGAACCGCGTTATATTTCTTTGCCCAACATTATGAAAGCAAAAAAGAAAACCATTGAACAAAAAGCTCTCGCTGACCTTGGCGTAGATACACAAGCGCGCTTCACAGTTCTTAGCGTTGAAGAACCAAAACCCCGTCAATCCGGTATCAAAATGGCTAATGTAGCAGAGCTGGTTAATGCGCTAAAACAAATAAATTGCATTTAATGTTCGACAACTAATGGATCAAAAATAACACTGTATAAAAAGGTAAAACTTATGGCAATTCTTTTATTAGCCGAACATAACGTAGAAGAAACTGCAAAAGCACTAACAGCTGCTCGAGCAATCAGTAACAATATTGATATTTTAGTTTGTGGAAACAAGATTCAAACAATCGCCGAAAATAGCGCGAAACTCTCTGGTGTACGACAAATTCTTGTCGCTGAAGCTGATTATTTAGCACATCAACTCGCTGAACCTATGGCTAATACAATTGTCAAATTAGCGAATGATTATGATGTAATCATGGCTGCCTCTACCAGTACCGGCAAAAATGTAATGCCACGTGTGGCTGCTCTTCTTGATCTTATACAAATTTCAGACATTATTGCTGTTATTGCACCCGATACCTTCAAACGACCAATTTATGCAGGGAATGCACTCGAAACTATACGTACCCATGATCGTCAAAAAGTTATAACAGTTCGTACAGCCTCTTTCACACCATCACTCTTCCAAAATAACACTGCTCCCATTAAAACAATAACACCAGCTCCTAATCCAAATCTTTCTTCTTTTATAAAAGAAGAAACCAACAAAAGTGATCGTCCCAATCTTACCTCAGCCCGTGTTATTATATCAGGAGGACGTGGTCTCGGTTCACAAGAACAATTTATGGCACTCCTTCTCCCCCTTGCAAACAAGCTAGAAGCAGCTTTAGGTGCAAGCCGTGCAGCAGTTGATGCCGGCTATGCCCCTAATGATTGGCAAATTGGACAAACAGGAAAAGTCGTTGCTCCTGAACTTTATATAGCCGTTGGCATTTCCGGTGCAATCCAGCATTTAGCCGGTATAATGGATGCAAAAGTTATCGTAGCCATTAATAAAGACCCAGAAGCTCCCATCATGCAAATTGCTGATTATGCCCTTGTAGGCGATCTTCACCAGATTATTCCAGAGCTAAAGAAAGCTTTATAAACTATGAATACACCCCTGCATTATCAACGTGAAACTATGGAATTTGACAGAGTGATTGCCGAAGCGGGATTTACAGAACTCTTCTCTATACAGATTGCCGACGATGTCCGTGTAATTGATCTTTACCAAATTATTCCAAAGTCGGAGAAAACTTTATAAACCATGAATACACCTCAGCAATATCACCGCGAAAGTATGGAATTTGACATAGTAATTGTAGGAGCAGGACCTGCAGGACTTTCTGCCGCAATTCGTCTAAAACAGATCAACCCCGAACTTTCTGTCATAATCGTTGAAAAAGGCACTGAAGTTGGTGCACATATTCTGTCTGGTGCAATCGTTGATCCTATTGGCATTGATACACTCTTACCAGAATGGAGAAACGAACATGATCATCCCTTCAAAACACCTGTCACCAAGGATCAATTTTTTTTCCTAAAGCCCAAACGAGCTACAGCATTTCCTAATATTCTTCGCCCAAAAATCTTATCAAATAATGGATGCTATATTGTTTCACTCGGTGATGTTTGCCGTTGGCTAAGTAAAAAAGCCGAAGCACTCGGTGTCGAAATTTATCCTGGTTTTTCGATAACGGAAACTATCCAGAACGATCATGGAGCCATCATTGGTGTTCTCACAAGTGATATGGGCCTTAACAAAGATGGAAGTCCTGGAAAAAATTATATTCCTGGCATAGCTTTATTAGCTAAATATACTCTGATTGCGGAAGGAGCACGTGGCTCTCTTGCTAAACAGCTGATACAGAAATTTGATCTTAGCAAAAACCGTGAACCGCAAAAGTTTGGTCTCGGTCTCAAAGAGCTTTGGGAAGTTGATCCCAAAAAACATAAACTTGGTTTAGTTCAACATTTCACCGGTTGGCCCTTAGACGATAATACTGGTGGCGGTGGTTTTCTGTATCACCAAGAAAATAATTTAATTTCTGTTGGTTTTGTTGTACACTTAGATTATAAAAATCCTTATCTTTCTCCCTTCGAAGAATTTCAACGTTTTAAAACACACCCTAAACTCTGTGAGATTTTCAAAGGTGCAAAACGCCTTTCCTATGGTGCACGCGCCATAAGCGAAGGTGGTTGGCAATCTGTACCAAAACTTACTTTTCCTGGAGGAGCACTTATTGGCTGTTCTGCTGGTTTTGTCAATGTCCCACGTATCAAAGGATCACACAATGCCATCTTATCTGGCATATTAGCAGCGGATAAAATCGTTACAGCTCTCGCACAAGGTCGCGCCCACGATGAAGTCAAAGCAATCGAAGAACATTGGCGCAAAGGCCCTATTGGCAAAGATCTTTATCAAGTCCGCAATGCCAAACCACTTTGGACAAAATACGGCACAAAATACGGAATAAAGATTGCCGGCTTTGATATATGGTGGCAACAACTGTTTGGATTTTCTTTATTCAAAACACTATCTCATGGAAAAGCAGATTATGAATATCTTGAGCCAGCAGAAAAATTTCAACCCATTGCTTACCCAAAACCAGATGGTATTATAACCTTTGATCGCCTCTCCAGTATCGCACTTTCTAATACGCACCATGAAGAAAACCAACCTTGCCATTTAAAAATAGCCTCATTAGAAAAACAAAAAAACATCGAATATGCAATCTATGGAGGACCTTCCACACGCTACTGCCCTGCTGCTGTTTACGAATGGCTAGGACATAATGGCTGCGAAACTTATGTTATCAACGCTTCAAACTGCATACATTGCAAAACCTGCGATATCAAGGACCCGAACCAAAATATCAATTGGACCTGTCCACAAGGTAATGATGGACCACTTTATCTCAATATGTAATTATTATTCCTATTACTAAAATCAGAATTCCATCCAATACCTTCAATGCACAAGTTCTTTCACAACGTGAACCTATTCCATTATCACTCTATACTAGAATACTTTCACACTAGCATATCATTTTTCTCATCAGATATTTTATAAGATCCTGTTATTAATTTTTTTATCTATCAAGAACAAAACAATAACTAAAATATTCTGATCATTCTTGCTATAAAAAAACAAACTATCGCCTACCTTCACTATTTTTTTAATTCGGCGTTACAATCTTCAAGAACATTCACAGCAATAATTCTTTAAAGAGTAGCGATTGTATAATGCTCCACGCTTTTGTTTTTATCGTTCTTTTCTTCACTAAATACAACACGCCTCTGCACAGCTCATTTACCAACTGTTTTTTAAAAGACATTTAAACATAATCCAAGCTCATATCACAGAGTACCCAATAAAAGATATAAAGCAAAATTCACTGAACATAACTATTTATTTACATTTATGAAAGTACAAGACAGCAGTGTCATCCTATCTTCTCAACTCAAAAATTGCATCTATTTTTACACTTAAGTAGTTTATAAGAAGCAATTTTTCCCCTCACTAAACGATTTTTTTTACACACATTAATACCCTCTTGTAACTATACAAGCCAAATGTTTTTTGATTCATGATAAGAGAAATTGAAATAAAAAAATCTTTCTTCCCTCAAGCTGCACACAGCAAATTATCTTTATAAATCAATTTATTCTTGTAGGAAAATCCTGAATATTAATCTTCATACCTTTTAAATATGTATAGCAGCCAATTTTGTAGATCTGGATTCATGCAACACTAAACAAGCACATAATATCACTCTTATGAGATCAGAAAAAAATCTTGATCCAGCATTTTAATGTGTAAATGGAGCATTTATTTTTTGCAAAGTAGTCTCAAGAGCTGTAGTTAAAGCACTTCTCCCCCCTTGACAAGAAAAACAGTTCGACAAAAGCTCATTTGTTCCCCCTTTGGTGGAAAACTCTTTCTCAAGCCGTGCAAAATCAAGAGAAACAGGACAATCACTTGCTATAATTTTGCGCATTTCATCCGTAAGATTTCCAAACATCATGGCAAGAAAATTTGCTGATTGCTGCTTCTTTAACCCCTGTGTTATAAACCATCGATGTGCTGTTTCTATAAAATTAAAATAAACCCCCATAAGCGAACCAGCAGTCATGAAAAGATTAAACTGTTCTTCCGCATCCAACACCACTGTACCACCCAAAGCATCAAATAGTCTACGTAAAAATGGATGATCAGGATAAATTGGTGTCAAATTTTTACATTCTGCCACAAAAGGAAGCGGAACAGCACGATAAACTTTATGGTTGATCCATTCTTCAACTTCTGCTGCTTTTGCCATGGCAAGCACAGAAACCACAAGCTGTTCTGGATGAAAACGAAGAGAACGCAAGACCTCTTCTGCAATTTGGTTGGGCAAGCAAAGAAAAATACAATCACTAACATCTAACAATCTTTGATTGTTTTCAGCAATTATAACCTTACTATAATTGTGCGAAAGGCGCTCTGCTATTTGCACATTACGAGGTGAAATAACAACAGAAGGAATATCAAAAGCGCTTATCATTAAACCTTCAACCATTGAAGCACTGATTTTACCCGTTCCTAAAAAACCAATTTTCATTTCTAAACCTCGGACTCATAATTTCAAAGGAAGCTCAACCAACGCTTTATCATTTTAACTAACATAAACACTAATTGAGGAAGCAACACATAACATAGCAAAAATAATCAATCCCAAATAGACTTTGGGCTTATCAAAAAGAACTGCAAAAGCAGAAAACCAACCAACAATAGCACTCGCTAATGCAAATAAAAAACCTGGTTTATTCATGAGTACAATATGTATTGCCATTAAACCACCAATAATCAACGCTCCAAAAACAATCAATAAACCCGTCGCAAACTTTTCATAATCGTCCATATTTCACTCCTTATAGCACTTATATTGTTACGCATTTTTCTAACCAATATGTATATGAAACAAAGTCTTTTCCATCTACCATGGTTACAACAGTATAGAAACTCTTATTTATCAGATGTAAAAAATGCCGGAATATGCTGCGGCCAACGCCAAGGCAAAATTGCGATTAAATCAAAGCGTACACACAAAATAGCACGATCTTTTTGCCGTGCTAACCAAATATCAGCTGCTGACTCGATGCGCTTCTCATTTACCCGAGAAACTGCGGCCATTGCTTCAGCTAATGTTGAACGCGCTTTTACCTCAACAATTAAAACAAGATTTCCACGCCGTGCAATTAAATCAATTTCACCACACTTTGTTCTAAAACGAATTTCAGCAATGTGAAATCCTTTGAGTCGCAACCACCAAGCAGCCCATTTTTCTGCACGAACACCTCGATAAAAAGACTTTTGCCTGTGCTTTTTTTGCATAAGCTCATGCACCCTTTAAAAAATTCAACCGTTGAAAAAGTTCTTGCTTTTTTAAACCTGTCTTTTTTACAGCCAAAGCAGCTGCCTTAGAAGCAGAATGGACACCAGCCAATTCTAATAATATTTCATCAATTTCTTGCTCATTCATCACTTCCAAAGAGGGAAGTGCTTGTCCAACAAGTACAACAATTTCTCCACGAATATGTACCTGTTTTCTATAACTTTCCAATAAATTACCTAAATTGGAAACATTGACTGTTTCAAATTTTTTTGTTAATTCACGACAGATTGCAGCAGGGCGATCAGCAGAAAAGAAAGAAACCATATCCTGTAAAGTCTCAACAAGACGATGCGGCGATTCATAAAAAACCAAAGTCGCAGGAATAGTTTTTAATTGTTCTAACCTCTTTTGCCGTTGTATCTTACGTGCACTCAAAAAACCTGCAAAGAAGAAACTATCTGTAGGAAGCCCCGTCGTGACAAGAGCAGCTAAAAGAGCTGATGCACCAGGGATCGGAACGATTTTATAATTAGCTTTGCGTGCTTCTTCTACCAAACGAAATCCAGGATCAGAAATCAACGGTGTTCCAGCATCTGATACAAGTGCTACAGTTTTATTTTCTGCCAAAGCTGCTAATAACTTCGGTCCAGCCTTTTGTACATTATATTCGTGATAAAGAAAGGTTTTTTTCTCAATACCATAGCGTTCCAACAAAACACGTGTCACCCGCGTATCTTCACACGCTAATATATCAACTCCTGCAAGCACTTGCAAAGCACGAAGCGTGATATCTGCAAGATTTCCAATAGGCGTTGCTACAAGATAAAGCCCTGGCTCTATAACAGGTGCAGAATAAGCATGTGCACCTATAAAATATGCTTTTTCACGCATGTTTTTCTCATATCCAAATAACTTCTCTCCACCAGCTCTAAACACGGTGTTGCTCATAATCAAAGCTATATCTACTACAATTTTCTTTCCCGGCACGAAAAGATTAAGCGCTTAAACCAACTTTGCACCACAATAAAGCGGCTTTCCTCAATATCTAACGCCTTTCTTGGCATTATAATTCGTTTTGATCATCATTATTACTTCCAGGAGAATAAATCTTGGCATACCAATATCATGCCTAATAATCTCCCATAAAAGCTGCACTGCAAAAGCCAAAGAAACAATTGTCCTATTCCTACTTTCCCACTTATTTTACTCTTTGAAGGTTAAGTTTTCCAGACCATTCTTACAACCCGCATTTTTAAAAATAACCTCATCTATCAGTTTCAATACGACCACCTCCCAAAAACATACATCGTTACTTTTAGCAACATTAACAACTGGTTAGGTCATCGTTGAAAAGCACAAACGTACTATATCAGATTCCCCTTTGCAAAATTCCAAAAAATCTTTGCAAGCCTATAATTAATATCCAGGAACTTTATATAGAAAATACTTTTTTACAGTTGAACGAACAACAATTTATATTATGAACAGCTTAAAATATACTAATATTTTCTTTAAATTGGCTATTTTAAAACCACCTTTTGGAAAACCTTCTACAGTTTATAAAATTTTTCCTAAACTTGTTCTCATTTTCTATATAATTTTTCTTAATGTGAAGTCCAATATCTCTTTTGCTCCACCTTATTGAGTTTCTTTATACAGTTTAGGATATCCCCCTTTACATCATCCAATCAGATGATCGATTTTGCGTTTATTTAACCTTTGGAACATCTCATCTAACAATAAGGTACACACACTGAAAATACCAATAAAACAGGCTTTTTATCTTTTAAATTATTGTCTTTTAGCAGACTCTATTAAAAAATGTAAATTTAAAAGAATTTGTTTTTTATCTGATCCACAATCGAACGATAAAGCTTAGCATACTCCTCATCAGGCTTAGCAATAAAGATTGGCACGCCATCATCTGAAGAAGATCGTAAGGCTCCATCAAGCGGCACTTCTGCTAAGAGAGGAATCCCTCGGCGTTCGGCTTCTACACGCGTACCACCATAACCAAAAATATCGTAACGCTTCCGCGTATCAGGAGCAATAAAATAACTCATATTCTCAATAAATCCTAAAATGGGAACATCAACTTTCATGAACATTTCTATCGCTTTACGCGCGTCAACCAAAGCAAGATCCTGCGGAGTAGAAACAATCAACGCCCCCGTTAAATGCACCTGTTGAGCAAGCGTTAATTGTGCATCCCCTGTACCCGGCGGCATATCAACCACCAAAATATCCAGAGTCCCCCATAAAACATCTCTTAACAATTGCGTCACGGCCGCCATTACCATAGGACCACGCCATACCACAGGCTTTTCCTCCTCAATCAAAAATCCCATCGACATTAATTTAAGGCCAAATTTTTCAAGAGGTCGAAACTTTTTCCCATCAACGAGCTGTGGTTTTTGGTTAACAAGTCCTGTCAAACGGGGTAAAGATGGACCATAGATATCCGCATCCATCAAACCTATTTTGAAACCAGAATCTTGTAAAGCTAAAGCGATATTTATCGCCATTGTGGATTTGCCTACTCCCCCCTTTCCAGAAGCGACCGCAATCACATGCCGCACACCTTCTATGGGCATTTTCGCAGGCAATCCATTTAATTTCCGTTTTTGTGCAGAAAAAACTGTATCTCTACGCATCTGAGAAAATATTTTCGTTTTTTTTTCTGCTGTAAGCGTGATAACAACAGATTCAACCCCATCCATAGCTCCCACAATTTCCTCAGCAGTACGACGCAATGCTTCCCATTCTTGCATACGTCCATCCGGAACTGTAATGGAAAAAAAAACTTTTCCATGAACAATTAATATTTCTGAAAGAAGCCCCAATGAAATAATATTGCCTTCAGAATCCGGTACTTTGACTTTATATAACACATTGCGGATATCTTCACTTGTGATAGGATTCACACTTTTTCCTCTCTATACAAATGTCCCCCAATATAGCGATAAAGACCCTAAAACTTCAACTTAACCACCTGAAATTTCGCACTTTGTTAAAAACTATATTATCAAAGTATAAACATCTTATAACTTATCTCTTTTAAAAGACAAAACCAATCTCAAATAAAAAAACTCATGCGTTAATCTTATATAAAATCCCATTAAATATGTTTTTTGTACAATCACGTCATGAATTTTATAAGCCACGTTAACAGCTAAAACTGAACAAACTTCTTATAAAACAAGTATGCTTTACTACAATCATCCAATAACAAACCACCATTCTTTCTTACTCCTTGAATACATTTTGAGCATTCAATTGCACTATACAAAGAAATAACTGCAAATCGAGAGATTGTAACCAACAATTATTCTCCCTAAATTTTTAAGTATCAGGAATAAAATATACATTGATCATAGAATTTTGATATTTTTTTAAGAGAGAGAAAATAATCTAAGATTGACTTTTTTTATGTTTTTCCTTATGGATTGGCGATTGTATAATAAGATAAGATTGTTCATAGTACATAATTGCCATAGAATTAAGAAGGGCCGCGTTTGGCGGTATAGAAATGAATGAAACGTACTTACCAACCCTCTAAACTTGTTCGTAAACGCCGCCATGGGTTTCGTGCACGTATGGCAACAGCTGGTGGTCGTAAAGTAATCGCCGCAAGACGTGCTCGTGGACGTAAGCGTTTATCTGCTTAACTGTTCAAATTTTCACAACAGTTGGATATTACCCATCAGTTCTTTGTTGTGGAACTTTCGTTGTAAACCTTTGATGCCTGCAAAAGCAGGCATTTAATAAAATTGCAAAACGCTTTTTATGAAAAAAAAATATCCATGCCGCATTCGCAAGAGAGCAGATTTTTTAGCTGTACGCACAGGAGAAAAACGACGTGGTCCTTTATTTTTGCTCGAAGTTAAATCTCACGAACCAACAGCAGAAATAAAATCTCCTCTTGTTGCGCGTGTAGGCTTCACGGTTACACGTAAAAATGGCAATGCTGTCAAACGCAATCGCATTAAAAGACGTCTGCGTGAAGCAGTAAGAGTAGGCTTAACAAATAGCATGGAAGCAGGAACAGACTATGTCATTGTAGCACGTCCTGATGCGCTTTATGCGCCTTTCACATCTTTGATCAGTGAATTAAAGCAACGAATAAAACCAAAAATAAAACATCAGCAACGGCAACAGGGTAATACGATAGGGTAATACGAATGGAATATAACCGCAATTTCTTTATGGCCATTGGATTGTCTTTCATAGTGCTTATTGCATGGCAATTTCTTTACGTTGCTCCCAAACAAACTGAATTACAAAGACAACAGATAATAGCACAGCAATTATCAAAACAGCAGTCAGCACTTTCCACACCTACTACAAACTTTTCTGACTCTGCATCAATGCACGGATCAGCTTCTATAAACAATCATGAAATGACTCCCGAGAGTCGGAATGCAGTGTTAGCCAAAACAAACCGAATTGCTATCAAAACTAGTGAACTTGAAGGTTCCATTAATCTCGTTGGCGCACAGTTTGATGATCTTCTACTCAAAAAATATCGTCTGACAGTAGATAAGAAATCACCGGAAATCGCCTTGCTAAACCCTAAGGGCTTCACAATGACCTACCTTGCTGAATTTGGTTTCACAAGTTCGTCTTTGCCAAAAAATGCCTTACCACAATCCGATACACAATGGCAAATAGAGGGTAATAATACGGTACTGACCCCTTCAACACCTGTCACCTTAATTTATAATAACGGACAAGGACAAATTTTCCGCCGTATCCTTTCTGTTGATGATCACTACATGTTTACCATTGAGGACTCTATCCACAATGAAGGGGATAAACCGATATATCTCTCATCCTATGCACGCGTCGCACGTGCAGCTCCACCAGAACATACAAATGCAACCTATTTACTTCATGAAGGCATGATAGGAATCGCAGGTGATTCACTCAAAACTGAGAAATACAAAACCCTAGCTGAACTTGATCCAAATCCTGATAATGGTCAAAAAAGTATAACTTTCTCTAAAGTGACAGGAGGTTGGATTGGTATTACTGATAAATATTGGGCTGTAGCAGTCATCCCCCCACAAGATAAAGAATATACAAGCCGCTTTATTTATTTTGATCGTCTGCAAACACATTATCAGTCCGACTTACTAGGTACACTTTTAACGATTGCCCCCAACGAAACAAAAACCGTTACAAATCGTCTTTTTGCCGGTGCAAAACAAGTTGAAATTATTAATTATTATCAAAATGACCTAAAGATTAAAAAATTTGCTCTTTTAATCGATTGGGGTTGGTTCGATTTCATAACCAAGCCAATGTTTTCTCTCATTGATATTCTTTATAAGCAAACAGGCAATTTTGGTATCGCCATTCTTCTTGTTACAGTGCTCCTAAAAACGCTTCTCTTCCCTTTGGCGAATAAGTCCTACAAATCTATGGCACGCATGAAGCTTATCCAACCAATGTTGTTGGAAATAAAAGAAAAATATCCAGATGACCGAACTAAACAACAACAAGCAATAATAGAACTGTATAAAACCCAAAAAATCAATCCTCTTGCAGGCTGCTGGCCAATGTTGGTTCAATTTCCAATTTTCTTTGCTCTTTATAAAGTGCTGTATATTACCATCGAAATGCGTCATGCACCTTTCTTTGGTTGGATTAAAGATTTAGCAGCACCCGATCCAACCTCTGTTTTTAACCTGTTTGGCTTCTTACCGTACACAGCTCCAACATTTCTTATGATTGGTGCATGGCCGTTGATTATGGGTATAACGATGTTTTTACAAATGCGTATGAATCCAACACCTCAAGACCAAACACAAGCAATGATCTTTGCGTGGATGCCGGTCATCTTTACTTGTATGCTCGCCTCCTTCCCTGTTGGTCTTGTTATCTATTGGGCCTGGAACAATATATTATCAATGATCCAGCAAAGTATCATGATGAAACGTCAAGGAGTAAAAATTGAGCTTTTCGACAATCTGAAAGCTATGTGGAGAAGATCATCCAAAAAAGAAGTGCATGAATGACAAGAGATTCTTCCCTTTCCGGAATTTTTTCTCGTAATTGGATTTTTATTCGTGGTGTACCAGCAATAAGCTTTCTTCCACCCGAAGGACCACCGGAAATCGCATTTGTAGGACGTTCCAACGTTGGGAAATCATCTTTAATCAATGCACTGGTCCAACAAAAAAACTTAGCGCGTATCTCAAATACACCAGGACGTACTCAAGAACTTAATTTCTTTATACCCGATGGTTTCAGTGGACAACCAGGAGATCTACCCCCTATAGCACTGATAGATATGCCAGGTTACGGTTTCGCTGAAGCTCCTAAAAATTTGGTTGATACATGGACAAATTTGATTTTTAGCTACTTACGAGGGCGTACGACACTTAAACGTGTCTATATATTGATTGATTCACGCCATGGAATTAAAAAGAATGATGCAGATATTTTAGACCTCCTTGATAAAGTAGCTGTTTCCTATCAGATTGTTTTCACTAAAAGCGATAAAATAAAATCAAATGATCTTGAAAAATTAATAATAACTACAAGAACAAAGCTTCTCAAACGTCCAGCAGCTTATCCTGAACTTCTTGTGACTTCTTCAGAAAAAACATTCGGTTTAGAGGAATTGCGTGCTGCCATTTTACAAACAATAGCAGTATAAAACACATTCCTGTTTTTTAAGAATTTATTAAACATATTTGCTAGCTTCTGCTAATAATCTTGTGCTTTTAATAAAGCACCTTTATAAATTCCTATTACTTGAAAGAATTCTCATCAACTCTACTTGATATTTTAAATTATGTTAACACTTTTCCACTCTCCTTTATCGTCCGCCTCCCGCTTTATACGCCTCATTCTTGGAGAATATGGTGTAAATATTCAACTGATTGAAGAACATGAATGGGCCAGAAGACATGAATTTCTTGCACTAAATCCAGCTGGCCATGTCCCCGTTCTTCTTGATGAACACGAAGTTCCATTATCAGGTGCCATTGTTATCTACGAATATTTAGATGAAACGCACGGAAATTTACGACAAGAAAATAAATTCTTTCCAGAAAACCCTTTGGGCCGTGCTGAAGTACGGCGTCTCAATGACTGGTTTTTAAATAAATTTGAAACTGAAGCTACGCGCCATATTGTACGAGAACGAATCTATAAACGTGAAATGCCATTAGCTATTGGCGGTGGCGCTCCAAACTCACAAATTTTACGTAATGCGCGCGCAAATATTCCACCACATATGAACTATCTCAATTGGCTCTGCGCATCTCGCGACTGGTTAGTCGATTCTGAATTATCCTATGCAGATCTCGCAGCTGCAGCTTCTGTTTCTGTACTTGATTTTCTAGGAGAAATTGACTGGGAAACAATTCCCGCAGCTAAAGACTGGTATATGCGGATTAAATCACGACCTTCTTTTCGTTCTCTTTTAACAGATCGCGTCCGAGGAATTGTAGCAAGTTCTCATTATACAGACCTTGATTTCTGAACAGCTCTCCCTAACAAAAGTGAAAGCAGTATTTTATATCAAGGATAATGTAGTTCTACATCAATAAACCCCTATATATTTTATACACTATGTAATAACGTACCAACTTATCAAGGATAATTTATCGGTTGACAACTTGAATGAGAGTTCCAAATATGAGTCATTCTCTCATTTTATCTCTATTTTATGATGAAATAAGAAATGTTTTCATATACTATCATAAATGAGATTAGCATGTGAGTAAAACTATTTAAGAAAGAATTTAAAGTGCCTCTTATGAATTCTCCATTTTCCAAATACATTGTTGAAAAAGCTATTGCCTAACATCCATGTTGTTTAATCTAAAACGAAAATAAAAGTATTGTTTGTCATAGGCTCCTATAAATGAGCCACTTTTTCGCATAGCTAAAGAAGCGCAATTTCTTTCTAGAGAAAAAAAGAACCGTTGGAAAGTAAGATGAAATTTTCCTATACTACAAGAAGTAAAATGACATAAGGAAGAAAAATATGCGCCTTACAGTTGTTGGTGCCAATGGCAGAATGGGACGCGAGCTGATTGCAGCTATCCAAAGTAGAAAAGACGTAGAACTTTGTTCTGTCCTTGTGCGCAAAGGATCACCTTTTATAAACAAAGATGCGAGTACATTGATTGGTTCAGATGTTCTTGGTATTCGCATCACTGATAACCCTGAAACCGCCTTTTCTAACACAGAGGGTATTTTAGATTTTTCTCAGCCACAAGCCAGTATTCTTTACGCTAACTATGCTGCTCAAAAAGGCCTTGTGCACATTATCGGTACAACGGGATTTACCAAAACAGAAGAAGCAGAAATTGCAAATTCTGCAAGATATACGACTATTGTCAAATCCGGAAATATGAGCCTTGGAGTAAACCTTTTAGCAAATCTTGTAAAGAAAGCAGCTAAAGCACTAAAATCTGATGATTTCGATATTGAAATTTATGAATTGCACCACGCAGGCAAAGTCGATGCCCCTTCTGGAACAGCTCTTCTTCTCGGACAAGCGGCAGCCGAAGGTCGCAATGTTTTGCTAAAAAACGTGAGTGTCAGCGAACGTACAGGCCACACAAAAAAACGTGAAAAGGGCACTATCGGCTTTGCTTGTTCGCGAGGCGGAACAGTCGTTGGCGACCATAGTGTCACTTTTGCCGGCCCAAGTGAGCGTATCATTCTTTCACATACAGCACAAGAACGTTCTATTTTTGCCAATGGTGCATTAAAAGCAGCTTTATGGGCAAAAAACCAAAAAAATGGTCTTTATTCAATGCTTGACGTTTTAGGATTGAACAATGAATTTTAAACAGTCAATATAATACAGGAAATTCATAATGGGGCGCACACTTGTATTAATCCGTCATGGACAAAGTGAATGGAATCTCAAAAACCTTTTTACTGGTTGGAAAGATCCCGATTTGACAGAAAAAGGTCGTGCTGAAGCAATAGTGGCAGGAAAGAAACTTAAAGAAGCTGATTTAAAATTTGATATCGCTTATACATCTACCTTACAACGAGCACAAAAAACGGCTTTGCACATCTTAGAACAAATGGGACAATCAAATTTAAAACTGATAAAAACTTCTGCATTGAATGAACGTAATTATGGTGATCTCTCTGGTTTAAATAAAGATGAAGTACGCCACAAATGGGGAGAAGAACAAGTGCAAATATGGCGTCGTTCCTACACTATTGCCCCCCCAAATGGAGAAAGTCTACGCGATACTGGAGCTCGTATTTGGCCCTATTATCTTTATCATATCCAACCACATATTTTGCGTTCTCAAACTGTTTTAGTAGCAGCACACGGCAACTCTCTTCGTGCTCTTATAATGGCGCTTGAAGGTCTAAACGGTGAAGAGATTATTTCTCAAGAATTAGCAACTGGCATTCCTATGATTTATACATTTAATTCTGACTCAACAATTTCATCAAAAACAATTATGGCCTCTTAAATTCTTAAAATTATCGTGATCCAATGAATTCAATCTAATAATTTTGAGCTGAAGAATAAATTCTACAATTTGATTGACAGAGGTGCTTTACAAGCTTAGATGAGCTTCTATTAGCCCAAATGGCGGAATTGGTAGACGCGCAGGTTTCAGGTACCTGTGCCGTAAGGCGTGGAGGTTCGAGTCCTCTTTTGGGCACCATTTTTGTATTCAATATATTGAAATATAAATATTTTTCTTTAAAAACCATTTTCAGACCACCTTTGGAACTACCTTCTACAGTTTATATAATCTGACCTAATTTGTTCTTATTTGTTCCTTATTTTTTTTGGTATGAATGCTAAAATCTCTTTCTTTCTCCACCTCACTACTCTATTTAGCTTATAGAATCCGGGAAATATCTCTTGAATCACCTAATTATGAATCTTTGTTATTGATACACTAAAAAGTTGTACATATTTCATGTTATTATATATCTATCGCCATCATCAAATATTAACTCAATACCTTTCTTCTTTTTTATATTACGTAAATGGGGGAAGATTCTGAAGAGAGAGAGCACATCCATAGTGTTAAGTATCTTTTATCAAGATCTATTTCATGCTTTATTCTATTTCCGCTAAAAATATTTCAACAGCCTTGTTGATGTACTTAATCTATCTATAATTACAGTGATACATTAAATCTTGAGACACAAATATACTGGTCATCTTACCAATTGCGGGTTATAGCTAAAAAATCCATCGTTTGAGTTCTGTGCACGCTACTTGGAATTGCACTTACGCATGGTACTCAGGTTTAGTATCCCTATCCATAAAAAAATATAGATGATTGATTGTAGGGATTCTACTTCAATTAAATTCTCATTACCAATAGAATCCATCAGGGCTTGCACTAGCTATTTTCATTGTGAGATGTTGAATAGAAAAATAATATCATTCACTTGAAGACTGAAATAGTAAACTTCAAACAAATATCTTTCTATTTTAGTTGAACGCACACAATATCTAAAACTTATTAAGCAAAATGAAATATTCATTTGCATAAAAAGTGGAAATAAGCTCATTAAAGAAAGTTTGTGAAAACTATTTTGTGTAGCATATAATACAGCAGGTATTAAAAATCAGTACATGGCTTGAGAAAATTAGCAGCAACACGTGCCGCTGCAGGTGTTACAGTTTCACAAATGCAAGCGCTTTTTGGATGGGCTGAAGATAAAACGGGAAGCAATAAAAAAGCTTCAAAAAGATCTAGAACAAACAGAAAAACAAATTAAAAAGATAAAAAGAGTCAAAATTCCTAAAATTTTATATAATTCATTGATCTTATTGATATATGGCGGAGAGGAAGAGATTCGAACTCTCGAGAGCCTTTTGAGCCCTACTCCCTTAGCAGGGGAGCGCCTTCGACCACTCGGCCACCTCTCCAAGAGGAGGCATAAATGGTCTCAACAGAAAGTTCAAGATATTTTCGATTTTTTTTCAAAAATATCTAAAGTTTTCTTTTTATTGATGTCATCAAATAAAAAATTAACAAAAAGCACACTGTGCTTTTTTTACCACATAAACTTGAATAGTAGATCAATATCCCTCAGAAAGGTAATTTCGTATTTGTTTCTTTAAAAAAGATCAGTATAGCTAGGGATTATAAGTATCGTGTATTTTACTCTAGCTTTTATGAATTTAGAAAATAATATTCCTTAACGAAATTTGAACTACCTTTCATTGGAGATACACTATGAACATTAAATCCCTCTTTTTAAGCTCTACAGCAGCTCTTTTAGCAATCTCTGGAGCCCATGCTGCTTCAACAGCCACTGCAGAACCAGAGCCTGTAGAACACATTCGCGTTTGCAATGCCTATGGTAAAGGATATTTCTATATCCCTGGAACAGAAACCTGCATGCGTTTATCAGGAAATGTCCGTGCTGATTTTCTAAGCGGTGATAACATAAATGCAATAACCGATGCTCAGTTAGCTAACCAAAAGAAAACCTATGGTGCATCAGCACGATTAACTCTTGTTTTTCAAGCTGCTTCTGAAACAGAATTAGGAACTCTTCGTTCTTATGCCCGTATCTACTCAAACTGGGGGAATGGAGAAGACAACGCTGGTGCAAAACTTTCAGCTGCTTACATTGAACTTGGTGGTTTTCGTGTAGGTCTTGACGATACAATTTTCAACAGCTGGACTGGTGGCTATGGTAACGTTATAAATGACGACAGTATAGCTCCAGCAGGAACAACACGTACCAATTTCATTTCTTACACCTTTAGTGGTGACACCGGACTTTCTGCTATTATCGGAGCTGAATTAGGCAATGCTTCAGGTCCTGATCTTGAAAAAAATCAATTCTTCTACATTGATAAAAATAATAAAATTACTAGTGTTCCCCAAGACAGTCTTCCAAGTAAAGGAATAAAAAATTACACCCCAAATCTGGTTTTCGGTATAAAATTTATGCAAAAATGGGGAGGCTTTTCTACAGTCGCTGCATATGATGCTTATTATAAAAAATGGGCTGGTAAGGTGCGTGTAGATTTCAATGTAAACGATCATTTCAATCTATGGGTAATGGCAGGCTATAAAAATAACGTTGATTACTACACAGTAGCTGCAAACAATACACTATCACGACAAAACACAACAATTTATGCAAATTGGGGAGGAAAATGGGCTGCTTGGGCTGGTGCAACTTACAAACTCACTCCAAAAGCAAATTTAAACGCTCAAGTTTCTTATAGCGCTGTAAAAACCTTTGCAACTTCTGTAAATATTGCATACACACTGATTCCAGGATTTGTTATCACACCTGAACTTACCTACATTTCGTGGAACGATGATCGCACTTTCAGGAACGCAACTAATGATAATACATATGCACATGCTCTGAATGGTAAAAATGCTTTGCAAGGTATGATCCGCTTACAGCGTTCATTTTAATCCTATTGGGCTATGCTTTTAAAAACTGGCAATATATGTGCCAGTTTTTATTTTTTTAAACCACCTATGATGATCATCATACTATTTCATGATATCATTGCCACTATCTCTAACAAAAGCTGTCTACCGTTATAAAAATATTCCCCAAAAATGAAATCTTAAGAGTACCATAAATCTTTCTCAGGCCATTCAAAGAATACAAAGTTTTATCATTAAAAAAATTGTTATCAAAATTGTGCAAATATTCTTAATAAAAATGGCGCTGCTAAGTAAATAACAGAATTTTTTACAACTTGAAGTCCTTGAAAAACACACAAAATATTTACTTAAAAGTAAGAGTGATGCGTATTTGTTAAAATTAAAAAAACATTGCACGTATGTTTTCCGCAGTGTGCAATGCGTGTTTCTTTCTTCTTTCAATCACTTTTGAGCATTGCCTACACACTACGAATGTAGAACCATAATCTATGTTTTGCATCCAATGATTATAGGACTTAATTAACCGTTACGCCTTTTTTCATGCAATTCTTGAACACTATGTTCTTTTGTGTTGCACTGTGTGTAATGCTTTAATTTCACGCACCCTGTTGTAATGAAAATACAAGATAGAAAATAAAGAAACGGAACTTTAAAGCTTACCTCAGCAACAAATAGAATATTCTTTGACCTTTTTCTATGAACGTCTTCATCTATAATTTTGTTCTCACACTACAAATGAGTCCTTTTTCCTAGGAATCCAATCAGCAGAAGGCAAAAAGACGCAAACAAAGACATCGATTGTCGTAATTATATTTTAAAATTAAAATGAGTTAAATCAATTCAGCGGAAAATACTTATCTACCAACGCATAAATAATTGCTGCTGTTTCAGCATCTAGAACTCCATCATAATTTTCTTGACGAAAATGAAGCTGAAATGCCCGAATTAAATCCCTGTATCCGCTTTCTATACTTGCCGCCAAAACATCGTACCCATACCGTTTTAGTCTTGCCAAAACATCCGCTTTTTCCGGCAAACTCTTACAGAATTGCTTTTGGTAGTGATCCTTTAATTCATCATCATACCATGCCCCTATACCAGCTTTATAAAGCTCTTTCCACGGGAAAGCTGCACCTGGATCACTTTTTCTCCCAATAGCAATATCACTATGCCCGACAACATCGGTTGGCATAATATCTGGATACCGTTGGAGGACATTTAACGCAAGTTCTTTAACCGCCTCAATTTGTATTGGATTATATGGAGGAAATGTAAATGCATCATTATTATAGGTCACTAAATCGACTGACCCAAGTTCAACAGCTTTATCATTTAAATCACTGTTCTCAGATAGTAAGTGAACACCAAAACGTTTACTCTCATTTTTATCGACTGGATTAAAATCATGCTTATCCTTAAATCCAGCCTCAAGATATGTTTCTTTAAAAGAATCAGTATGGCCAGTTGCTAAATTAACTATTTCAATTCCAATAGATGTATCATTTAGATTACTGCGCCCAGCCCATGAGCTAACACCAGCATGCCATGCACGCTCGTTTTCATCAACAAGATTAAAGATACGCATATCCTTAAACCCTGCTTCAACATACGTTTTTTCTGAAGGGTCAGGCACAAGATAATGAGCACTTACTGCTGATCCTGTCAGCGCTATGATTGAATCCTTAAAGTTAATAGAAGTATAATGCATTACAAGGAACCGAACACGACGATTAAAGCTTTTGACAGAACGATAACTATTATAATCAATTTGATACATAGAAAAATTCTCCCTTTCTATTTAATGGGCTTGCACCATCTCAAATTACAACAGATCACATTCAAAACTAGCCTTAGCATCATTCGAGAATAGCATTTACACTGCCAAGTCGAACATTCATAAAATATCAAAACTACCACTAAAACAAGAACTCACTCTCCACACCTCCTCCAATAAACAATAAAGTGATTGCGAGAATACCAAAAAGCCCTCCTCTATTTATTTGCTCAAGCAAATATCCGAGAAATTGTTCATTAAAAAACAAACAAAAGCGTTGTAAAAACCACTTATTGATATTTGTTATGTATACGATAAAGTCCTTTCTGTTACAGATCTGAAATAACTACAATCACAATTTCAAAAGTTAGTATGCATGAATAGTCGAATCCACCTAGACTAGAACACACCTAACCTATAGCAAACCACTTTTAAAAAAACTTTGCGGCAATTTATTGATGAAAAAGTGATTAAACCATATGCGCAACTAATCTTTCAATAACGTCTTTTTGAATAGAATTCAAAGGATCTTTCATAAATATAACAGAAGTAATGAAAATCCTCTCTTGTTTTTTAATAAACAATTCTATTTCCCCTTCTCACAACCTTTCAAATATTCCTCTTCACCTTCAAAATAACATATTTGAAAAATTATTGTTTTCAAAAACAAAACTTTGAGAACAATAATTTTCTGCATGTTTAAAAACCTTGAGATATATAAAAATCATCCAAAAGAAAATTAATTTTCCGATTTTTACGTTCTCGCAAAGGATCATTTCCTTTCCTACGTTTTCAAATATCTTTTTAATATTAACCGAACCGCATATTTCTGTACAACCACACTTAAAAGCGGTCATGTATAAGGAAAAGTAATACGATAATTGCCATAATCTTTTATCCTTAAAGTTATAATGGCATATTCAAAACTTTCTTGCTGATTTTCTAATATCTCCAAAGAAGGAAATAAGCTGATTTTGGCTTCAAATTATGGAAATATATTTTGTATTTTTTTCTGTTGGTTGAAAAATTTTAAAAGGTATAAGATATTCGCAAACCAATGAAATTCTAAGCGCCGCTAATTTTCACGAACTGTGGTAATCTCCACTTCCATAAAATATGGACAAAAATAATGGTCATTCAAATTGTGAGATTAAATGCTGGACTAAAGATGCCGATGACTCCCCAACCAATTGCATACGCAACATAAGTACTTTTCTATAAAAATGCCGTTCACATGCCTCATTTTCAAGATGACAATTAAATCAATTGCATAATTATACTTTTATAAACTCTAATCAAAATCATCTCATATTGAGGATGTGACACAGCCAAATGCTTGTGTTTACCTCGTTCTAAATAAACTTCTAAAAGCGAAAAAACTTGCGTAGGAGAACCAGACAATGCCATAAAAGAGGTAAAAAAACCAGGTGTCGTGCCCATAGGATCATCAAGCATTTTTACTGTTTCAGGAAACAACGCTTGGTGTGCATTACTAGCTAAAATAAAACCTAATCGTTGTAATTGGCTTTTTATTACTTGCCAAACAACTTGATGATGAACTAAGGATTGCTGTACAGCTTAAGCAATTACAACCACGTGTATGTCATCAGATTAGTCCTAATCCCCCACTGATAATGATGAGATCTTCTTGCCCAAGACAAACAATCACTGCCTCACTAATTTTCTGCAATTGATCGGTTCAAATAAGCGTGTCACTAAGCAATCTTGCTTTCCACATTTGCACTAATACAAGTTCTAATACGTCATCACCCCAGCAGCAAGATCAAGAAGAATATCGTAAAACATATTTTCAGCAACAATCACATTAAAACACTTTGATTTTGTTACAATCCATAGATCAGCTGCATTAACATCATGAATTTTTGCTTCAATTTCTGGATAATCTTGCACAACTTTCTCAAAAATTTCCTAAGCAAACTGATCACTTTCGCGCGTAACATTTAGCCTATCAGTAAAAATAACCCGCTTGAAACTATGAAAAAATATATTCAATAACCATCTAAACTAAAATATATCTGTAAGCACACCGTCTATGAAGCCTCTTCAAAACTATATTTTTCTAGATTAAGATGTTTTAACCATTGTTGCCGTTGCAGGAATTACACCGAAAAAACCTAACTTTGCATAGAGACCTTCGCTATTCTCTTTGAGAACATAAAATAAAAAGTCTTCTCACAATAAAAATGTATTTTATAGGATATATATTCGCAAACAAGCCTAACTTTTGGTGAAGCTGAATAATAGGCAAAACATAAGCAAGTTGCTGCTCCCTTAAATGTAGAGTGAGTTCTTTTAAAACAGTTTTTTTCCTTTACTGCTTACAGAACCAAGTAAAAAAGCACCACTCTCAATAATTTTTGCCAAGTTATTTGAGGAACAAAACCTTCTTTCTATTCCGAACATTTTCAACCAATAACACCACAGGTTAATTCAATCGGTAATCGGAATTACCCTAATAAGGTCACCAGTGCAGTATCACAGACTTCTAGTCCTATCCCATCACCGAGCAATCTAAGAACTTTCTTTTTCATAACTCACTCAGCCACTTATCAATAATTGCATTCGTCATAACAGGATTATCATCCCACAAACGTGTACCGGCACCAGAAATGATCTTATATTCATGATTTATACAATAACTTCTCGTTTGATTATCTATAGTTGCAAGTTGCGACTTTTCACCCACCAAAGCTAAAAACTTTCCAGTGTACTTGATAATCTCATTTCTAGCATCCATTCCTAACAAGAACTTAAACCCTCTTGACATACGTTCAATTGCCACACTTTTTTGCGTATCAGGAATCTTCAATAAGGCTCTTTTTTTCATAACTCCACGTGGATTTGAATTCATAAAAGCATTGAGTGTTTCTAAAGCTCCTGACAAATCTTTATTTTTCAAAAAATTAAGAACATATCCAAGCCGCCGTTGCAAAAGCTTATCTGGATAGCCTGGCGCATTCACAGCAAGCACAGCTTGAACATTTGGAAGTCGTGCAGCTAAGATTTGTACTAACATTCCACCCATAGAAAATCCCACAAGAACTGAAGGCTCTTTAAAATGTCTTTCAAGCTTCTCTGTAATAACAGGCAAAATTGCTATAGCAGAGTTATTATAAAAATTAGAGTTAATGGAAAAAAGAGATAATGTATCGAGTATAGTAATTTGGAATCCTCTTGCCACACATAATTTTGTAAATGAGGAACAAAAAACGCCATGATCCCAAATTGGTATCACAGGAGAAAGAATAACAACATTAAGGCTCACTTATTTATTCCCCACACCGCTTGTGCAAAAATATAGATTATAGCAGCAACTTTTCTCCTGAATATAACTACTAAAACGTAAACATTTCATATCACGCATAAACTCCGCACCATAACATATATTCAATGCAATCAGCCACAACAGCTTCTATTAAAGTAAAATAACACCGAAACGTTTATATATGATGCTCTCTTTTTTATCTCTCACTCAGTCCATTTCCAAACGCATAAAATCATACGCTTTACAGATATAAATCATAAAACCCAGTAAACAGCAGCTAGCCAATAAAGCGGCCATAGTCTGTGGATTGTGCTCAGACATCTTCCCAATAACTGCAGCACTCAGCGCAGCACTCCCTAATTGTAAAGCCCCCATAACTCCAGAAGCTGCTCCAGCAGCTTGCGGATGTGATGAAATAGCCAACGCTGTCCCTAACGGTAATAAAAAACCATTACCAAAAGTAAGCACAGCAATAGATACAAAACTCGTCACAAGTGGCCATGGGCTTACATACATTTGCAAAGCAAATAACACCCCCCCTATAACAAAAATAATGTATCCCCGACATACAGTTTTTTCCATAGATTCCCGTTTGAACAACTTTCGCGCCACAAGATTTCCCCCAATATAGGGTAGAGAAACACCAATGTAGCTATAACCAATATATACAGGTGACAACCCCAAAGCTGTGAGTAAAAAAGGTGATTCTACAATATAAGCAAAATATGCCGCGTAAGAAAAACATGGAATAAGTGCATAAAAAATAAATTGTTTATTTCTGAAAACTCCTAAACACCCTTTAATAAATCCCATAGAAGAAAAACGCTGACGTTTTTGAGAAGGTAACGTTTCAGTTAGCACAAAATAACATAGCAGAATAGTCAAGAATATAAAAAAGCTTAAAAAGATAAAAGTAGCTTGCCAATTAAAAATTTGTACCAATAACCCTCCAACTAAAGGTGCAAGTGCCGGTGACATCCCAATAAAGGGAAAGACAATCAAGTAAAGTTTTCCTGCTGCTTTTTTATCCAATAAATCATTTATAATAGCACGGCTCAGAACAATCCCTGCACAAGCCCCAAGACCTTGTAAAAAACGTAATACAAGAAAAGCTTGAATATTAACAGTATAAATTACGCTAAGTGTGGTAAACAACCATAAAAACAAGCCAAATAGAAGTGTTTTTTTACGCCCAAAATTATCACTAAGTGGTCCATAAATAAGTTGTCCAATAGCCAATGCAAATAGAAAAATCGCTACAGCATTCTGAATCCGAGATTCAGTAACTTGGTAGTACTGGCGCATCTCTCCAAGCGCTGGAAGAAAAATGTCTGTAGAAATCAAACCTCCTGTTGATAAACACACGATAAGTATAAGAAACGGTAATGTATATTTATGATTCATAGGAGAAAAACACACTTTGTAATTAAATAAAAAATGAATATTATTCACTTATAATAAGTATATTATTATTTATATAACAAATATAATACCATTTTCTATTTATTAACAAAATATATAAATTCTTTATTATAAAAAATTTATATATTTAATTTTATTAACCTATTTATGATATTCAATTGTTTGTTTTGAAAAGCGCGCTATAAGCTGAACTTTTGGACAGAGATTTCAGCCACATACGACTTGATATGTAGTTTTGGTGAGAACAACATGTTTTGTTTTTGTATTCTCTGTTTATTTCCAGCCACCCCGTATCTAATTTGGAACATAATTGCTAAAGAAGCATTTTATCTCCAGCATCATTCAAGGAGATAAAAACATGGAAACCCGCATACCTGAAGAGACACCATTTGATACACACTTTCTAAGAGAGACCTCACAAGAAGAACAGTATTCACTTTTTTACAGCCCGATTTCATGGTCTGCAATTTTTGCCGGACTAGTGACAGCACTTGCTACTTCAATCTGCTTATCTTTTCTGGTTACAGCTTTAGGCTTAAGCCAAATTGATCTTTACTCTTCCTCGCCATTAGAAGGAAGCTTTTTATCTTTTGGTATAGGTTCACTTATTGTTATGGTCATCAGTCTTGCCCTAGGAGGCTTTATTTCTGGACGTTTTGCAGAATCTTCAGGCGCACTTCATGGTTTTTTAACTTGGGCTCTATTAACACTTCTCATGACCATCCAAGCCATCCATATAGTTTCAAGTGCAGCAAGTTTAAGTGCTAAGGCTGTTTCAGAAAACACTGCGCCAACACAACAAACTGCCGACAGCCTTAAAACAAATTTCGTTCCTCTTCTTTCAAAATTAAAGGGCGAAAGTTTTGAAAGTTTTTTGCATGATAAAAAAGACAATAAGGTCGATTTTGATGAATTGGGCAATGAATTACGCGCACTTCTCAAAAAAAGTGACATTCCTGCCCTAAATCCTGACCGCTTAAAGCAATCCTATCAGGAGGCTCTTAAAGATATTGAATCGACGATATCCGCTTTCAAAAATGATCCTACTCGCTATCGCACCTATTTAAAAGAACTCAGTGATCATCTTTCTGATCGTGCAGACGCCATTACAACAAAGTTTGATCGAAGCGATATCATCAACACTCTTATGAACAATGGTATGACGCGTGCCGATGCACAAACAACCGCCAACCGT
>NZ_CP058235.1:482500-652500 GCF_013388295.1 Bartonella alsatica
AATTGTTTCAAATAAACATTTTAATAGAATAAAAGGAAGGAAAATAACTAGTGCTCTTCTTATTGTTCTTGCACTTTTTGTGCTTTGGTTTAGCTATAAATGGATAACACATTGGCGTTACATGCTTACTACTGAAGATGCTTATGTACAAGGAGATATAGCGGCTATTGCTCCTAAATTAAATGGATATATTGAGGAAATTGCTATTAAAGCCAACCAAATTGTAAAAAAAGACGATGTCTTATTCCGCTTAGATAATGGAGATTATCAAATAGCCTTGGAACAAACAGAAGCCCGTCTTAACACACAAAAAAAAACTCTTCTACGTATTGATACACAAATTACAGCTGCTCACAGTGCTTTAGATGATGCACAAGCACAAAAAGCTGCTGCTTCAGCTGTAGCGACCAACACACAACTAATCTTAAAACGCATCACAGAACTTAAAGCTAGTCGTTATGCCCCTCAATCTGAAGTTGATAATGCTAAATCAGCTTATGAACAAGCCATTGCTAATGTTAACCGTGCGGAAGCACAAATAGCCGCAGCACGAGCAAATATCCAAGTTTTAGAAGCACAACGAAGTGAAACAGAAAGCCAAACAAAGAGTTTAGAACTTATGCGTGAAAAAGCACGACGTGATCTCAATTCAACTATTATACGGGCTCCATTTGATGGTGTTATTGGAAATTTAACAGCGAAAATGGGAGATTTTGTTATGAATGGACAACGTCTAGCAGCATTAGTCCCTATGCATGCACTTTATATTGAAGCAAACTATAAAGAAACGCAGTTGCAAAATATTCATGTTGGCCAAACAGCTTATATTACTGTTGATGCCTTCAAAAAAGAAGTATTTACAGGTACAGTACTTTCTATTGCACCTGCCACAGGAGCTGTTTTTTCTCTCCTCCCTCCACAAAATGCCACCGGCAATTTTACTAAGATAGTTCAACGCATTCCAGTCCGTATCTCTATTCCAGAAGAAGCATTGAAAAGCGGGCGTATTCGGGCAGGAATGAGTGTTTCTGTAGAAATTGATACACGCACAAAGCCGCAAAATAAAAATCTCTCAATAAATAAAAACGAATGATCTTACTATGATATCTTCCATACCAGAAACCACGCATTCTCAAGAGCGTATAGAAATTAGCAAAATCGTTGTTTTTATTGCCATGGCCTTTGGCATGTTCATGGCTATTTTGGATATCCAAATCGTTTCCTCTTCCTTAGCTGAAATTCAGGCTGGTCTTTCAGCAAGCTCTGAAGAAATTTCCTGGGTTCAAACTTCCTATCTCATCGCTGAAGTCATTATGCTGCCCCTTTCTGGATTCTTAGGAAGAATGCTTTCAACACGCGTTTTCTTTAGCATATCAGCTATCGGATTTACGATTACCTCTATCCTTTGTGCAACAGCAACATCTATTGAAGAGATGATTGTATACCGCGCACTCCAAGGCTTTATTGGTGGAGGAATTATTCCTAGCGTTTTTGTCGCCTCTTATATACTTTTTCCCCCTTCCAAACGCCCAATTGTTACTCCTATCGTTGGACTGGTCGCAACATTAGCACCTACTATTGGCCCAACAGTAGGAGGCTACCTCTGTCATATCACATCATGGCATTGGCTTTTTCTCATCAATGTACCCTGCGGAATTATTATCTCAATTCTCGCTTGGAAATTAATTGATTTCGATAAAGCCAACCCCTCTTTAATAACTCAACTTGACTGGTTAGGCCTCATTTCTATGGCTGTTTTTCTAGGAACTTTGGAATATATTCTAGAAGAAGGTGCACGTCATGATTGGTTAAATGACAATTTAATTCTAAACTTATTCATTCTCATGATTTTGTCTGCAGCCTTATTCTTCTGGCGTGCTTTTACTGCAAAAGAACCAATTGTTGATCTTTCAGCTTTTTCCAATTTCAATTTTTCAACCGCAGCGGTTTTTTCTTTTATGCTTGGAATAGGTCTTTACGGACTCACATATCTTTATCCTGTCTATTTGAGCCAAATTCGCCATTATGATGCTCTAATGATCGGAAAAACGCTGTTTCTTTCGGGATTTATCATGCTATTAACCGCTCCCCTTGCTGGATTTCTTTCAGCACGAATTGATGCACGTCTTATGATGGCAATAGGACTTTTTGGTTTTGCAATAGGAACCTGGATGTCTAGCGCCATCACAGACAACTGGGAATTTGAGGAACTCTTTTGGCCCCAAATTTTCCGTGGTGCTTCCGTTATGTTATGCATGGTTCCTGTCAACAATATTGCTCTCGGATCACTTCCACCAGAACGAATGCAAAACGCCTCTGGACTTTTTAATCTTACACGTAATCTTGGTGGTGCGGTAGGACTTGCTATTATCAGCACTCTTATAACAAAACGCACAGATTTACACTATGAGCGAATAGCCGAAACTCTCCAACAAGGAAACAGCCAAGTAACTGAAATGCTTTCAAAGCTTATGTTTTACCTCAAAACTGCAACTTTTGATCCACATGCTCTTGCTCTCCTCCAACTTTTTAATATGGCACGCATACAAGCAACGGTTATGGCTTTTAGTGACATTTTCTTCATAATAACCATTATTTTTAGTGTCTTGACATTCATGACTATTTTTCTCAAAAAAACACCACCACTTACCGATCCCTCTTCAGGTCACTGAATTTAACTCAAAAAAGTTGAGGAGTATCCTTTATTTTTCATCAATCGTTTTCTCCTATTCCCTATGATTTTTTAGATGACATCAGTGTCACAACATCGATACTGAGTGATTATTCCTAAGCGAAATCTTACTAATACATTAAATACCAAGTAATTGCGTATGTTCAAAAATTCCCCTTTCATAAATGAAAGAATTGGACAGTTTTAGATTATAATGAAAAGCTCTTATTTTATCTAAAGCACTTAAAGTTCTTATACTGTATAGATAAATTAGTTATTTCTATAAGATTTTTGCTTCCTGATCCTATAACAGGAAAAAACCATTGGAATAATGTTTGTATCTTTACTCCAAAGAGTATTGTGACGATACGTTATTTTCAAAGAAAAGCTGCTCTTAAATATATAAATTTACCGTTTTCAGCCCTAAAGAAACTAGATATCTAAATTTTGATCCCAATACTAAGAGATTCTCCCACCATTACTATTTCAACACGAACTTAATTCGTAAAAAATTCTCAAACTATTTATTTTTCTAAACATAATAACACATCGAACAGTATAAAACCAAACAACGCTTATATTCTCTTTCTATGACAGTTAGCTTCAAAACTGTTAAGCGCAGCAACAAACAATCGTATTATTAGAATGTACATTCACAACTTGTTCAAAGCCATTAAGAACTAATATTTTGCCTCATTTAACGCAGCAGAAAATACTTAAATACATCCTTCTCTATTTATAGATTATCATTTTCAATTTACAAAATTCTCAAGGTACAAACTTAATAATTGTAGTTGCATCCATAAATTATAAAAAACTAACCCTTTTAGCATCGTAATTTATGAAATACCACCACTATTTCAAAACAGCTTTTGATCAATTTCTGCTGGTTCGCGCCTTATATCTTATTACTCAATTAAGATTTTTTTCAACATCAACCAACTAAACGCTCTATAAAAACTAGTGATAAAAGATGACATCAATAACCTTACTAAAATCATCCAAGACACAGTAAAACACTGAGTATCCTCAAAAAATTAAAAGAAACTATTAAAGATTAAAAAAATGCAAATGAAAAAATCGTGCAATACAATAAAGCTATTCTAAAACTTTGCATTTCATAAAAACACCTTGCCATGAATAAAAAATGGATAACTCCTTTAATTACCATTTTTAGAAAATAAAACTCTCAAGCTACTTTATGAGGCTGAAAACGATGCAAATATTCTCGTTCTCCACTAGGAGCTAAAGTACCATGACATGCAGAAAGATGTCCTGGTATTAATTCCAGCGCCTGAAAACGGTGTTTCTCATAAGGGCCAGGCATCGCTAAATTTTTCGTTAAGCTGCTGGAAAAACCAAAACGCCGATAAAATGCACAATCACCTACAAGTAAAATAGCACCATAACCGAATTTTTTTGCCGTTCTAATTGCATGTTGCATAAGAACAGACCCTATGCCCAAACCAGAATATTCTGCTGAAACAGCCAGAGGCCCCAAAAGCAAAGCATGCTGTATGCCATTTTTCCCTTTGTTAAACCGCACATGCCAAAGACGTATACTGCCCACAAGCTCTCCAAGCGCATTTTTAACAACAAAGGAAAGCCCATACGCAGCCAACCGGCCCCGACGTAAAGCCTCTGACGACTTACGCTTACGCCCTTTTCCCAGAGCTAAATCAAGTAATTGTTCCCGATATGGCTTATCAGCTTCTTGTTCGCATGCAAGTGTAAAAAGTGCACCATCTTTTGTTTGAAAATTAATCATATTCATACTTGTTACACGCCCTACTATTCTACCCTTTGTTATCATAAAGTAAAGACTCAAATCACATAGGATCGCAAAGGCTCAAAACCATTAAAGGCAACAGATGCATAAGTTGCCGTGTAAGCACCAGTCCCATGAATCAACAACTCATCCCCCACCGTAAGAGATAGAGGTAACAAATAAGGTGTTTTTTCATAGAGAACATCTGCAGAATCACATGTCGGTCCCGCTAAAATACAAGGCTCCATTGCTTTATCGTCATGAGGTGTTTCAATAGGATAGCGAATTGCTTCATCCATAGTCTCAACAAGACCATTAAATTTTCCAACATCAAGATAAACCCATCGGACATTATCATTGTCTGCTTTTTTGGATATAAGAACAACTTCTGTGCGAATAACACCAGCATTACCAACCATTCCACGCCCTGGTTCAATGATTGTTTCAGGAATACGATTGCCAAAATATTTTTTCAAAGAATCAAAAACAGCCATACCGTAAACTTGTTCTGTAGGAACATCTTTCAAATAACGTGTTGGAAACCCCCCCCCCATATTAACTAATTTCAACGAAATTCCTTCTTGCTCCAAACGTTTAAAAACTGTAGCTGCATCCGATAAAGCACGATCCCATGCGCTAAGATCCGTCTGCTGAGATCCCACATGAAAAGAAACACCATACGCTTTCAAGCCTAATTGATGTGCCCGACGCAACACATCAACCGCCATAGCAGGAACACAACCAAACTTACGTGACAATGGCCAATCCGCGCCTTTTCCGTCGGTAAGAACTCGGCAAAAAACGCGAACTCCTGGAGCAGCACGCGCAATTTTTTCAACCTCTTCAATACAATCAACCGCGTAAAGTGAAATACCAAGTGCATATGCACGCGCAATATCGCGCTCTTTTTTAATAGTATTTCCAAAAGAAATACGCTCAGGTGTTGCTCCCGCTTTTAAAGCCATTTCAATTTCAGCAACAGAAGCCGCATCAAAAGACGAGCCTAAAGAAGCAAGTAAATTCAAAATCTCAGGAGCTGGATTTGCTTTTATCGCGTAAAAAATACGAGATTGCGGAAGAGCTTTTTGAAAATTTAAATAATTTTCACGAACAACATCAAGATCAACAACTAAGCATGGACCTTCAAAACAATGTGTCGCAAGAAAATCGCGAATACGTTGCGTCGCCATCTACCAATTCTCCCAAGGGAATAAAATCCCTACTCTATGCCTGGACAGCACAGAGCCGCCAATAGCCAAAGGACAAAATACACATAGCTAGCATTAGCACTCCGATTACTTTAATAATCAGGAAGAACTAACATTGCATGTAACGAAAGAACACCGCAGAAAATGCGTTGTCCTATCTTTTTCTGCCTTTTTGATTGGAATGAGAAAACCACTTCCGCACTGAAGGCAATGAGGTGTGCCTCTATAGTTATCCCAGCATTTTTGCTGGAAGACACCAGAAAGGCCCGCACCGTCGTTGCTTCAAGATGTCCTCACCCTTCGGTTGGCCGTAAGAATGACTGGAGCGGTTAGTTCCAGGTACCGTACCGGTTAATCTCACCATTTGAGAACCAGCGGACACCCACAGGCACGTGCGACTTTGGGCAAAAAGTTATATAAAACGAATTCTTATTTATTTCAATTATTTTTTTTGTTTTAAACATTTTTTAATTTTTAAAGACAAGATGATGTAAAAAAACAACATCTCCCTAACAAACTAAGTCTCTTTATCTTCTTTAATAGCTTACAGCCTTTATAAGATCCCCACATCATTGTGTTACGAATTCACAACTTTGTTTTTAAAAATCTCTGTGTGTGAACTTCTTGTTGGAAAGTTGCAGCTATTAATCCATAGTACAGTTCGTGCATCTCATCATAAGAATACTGATAATAGTACTCTTATAGCTCCATTATCCTTATGTTTATGAAATAATAAATCAGTCATCATCATATTTACCTACTACCTACCCCACAATAAACTTGCTCCTGCACTTAAATAGCCCGTTCATCGTATATTTTATTTTGAAAACTAATTTTCAAGTCACACGTCCGTCCTTTAGACTATTTTCGCCATTAAACTATCAATGAAAGCATTTTTACTGATTCAAAATTAAAAGTATTAAAATTAGCCAAATACCACAAGATTAAAGACGCCTGATCAAAATAGGCAGAAATGACTTAATTTATAAGTCAATAACTTAAATTTCACAGCTAACAAAAGACAGAACGATGCTCCACCTGCTAAAATACTTTCCCATTGGCACTGCAAATTCTTCTCTCTTCACAAGAAAAAAGTTAAAATTTTAAATACTAAAATACAATGTCTTTAGGACTCTTGATGGGAATCAATCGTACGCAATTTTGATAATTGAAATTGCCTATGGCGTTCGCGAAAACGTTGCCTATCAACTTCACTGCGCATACTATAACAAGCATCACACGAAACACCTTCTTCATAATGAGGAGACAATTTGCTCTCAGCATTAAGAGGAAAACGACATGCACGACATAACTCGCGCTCACATTCTTCAAGACCATGTTTAACAGAAACACGCTCATCAAAAACAAAGCACTCTCCCCACCACAAACTTTCTTCTTTTGGAATTATTTCCAAATATTTCAGAATCCCACCTTTTAAATGGTAAACCTGTTCATAGCCAAGTTCACGAACATAAGCTGTTGATTTTTCACAACGAATACCGCCTGTACAAAACATAGCAATTTTCTTCTTCTTCTTTAAATCAGCTTCATGCTTGAGTATCCATGCAGGAAATTCACGAAATGTCTTAATATGCGGATCAATTGCTCCTTGAAAGCTCCCAATAGCATATTCATAATCGTTACGCGTATCAATTAAAATTGTCTCTTCATCTTGAATAAGGGCATTCCAATCCTTAGGATCAACATAAGTCCCAACAACCTTTAACGGATCAACACCTTCAACTCCCATTGTTACAATTTCTCTTTTCAATCGTACTTTCATACGCCGAAAAGGCATTTTTGATGCCCATGAGTACTTAATTTCTGGTATTTGAAACGCTGGTTCAGCTTTAATAAAATCCACTAATGTTTCAATAGCAGCCCAAGATCCTGCAACAGTCCCATTAATACCCTCTTGTGCTAAAAGAAGGGTACCTCTGATATCCTTTGCTTGACATAAATCCTGCAAAGGCTTTTGTAATTTACGATAATGCTTCAAATCCGCGAAGCAATAAATAGCAGCAACTCTAATTTTTTTTTCCATGTGTTTTGCCATAACGCGGGTTTCATTCAATTTCAAGATTTATTCATCTATGCTTTAACATTTAACACATTGTGCTTACTCAGACTATAAACAATATCATCTCTTAGAGAAAAATCATGCGTGCCAGAAATAGATGACCTTTTATCACTGTCCAAAGAACAAACCATCGTACCTGTTTTGAGCATTGACAATCTACAAAAGTGTAGTATCCTTAACTGGTGCTCTTGTCAAAGATGGATTGAAAATAATTGAGATCACATTGCGCTCTCCTATGCGTACAATACAATAAAAGCAATAAGACAAAAAGCATCCAAAGCAATTGTTGGAGCAGGAAGAATTCTCAACATTATCCATTATAATAAACAAGCCGAATACACAGGAGCAAAATTTATCGTAAACCCCGGATTATCAATAAATTGATTGATTGTGCAAAAATAGTGAAATCTCTTTTCTTCCCAAAGCAATGAAACCAAATAAATTAATGCAAACATGGAACAAAGATTATTCATATTTTAAATTTTTTCCTGCTGAAACAACAGGAAGTATAACCTTTGTCCAAACCCTAGCATCTCCTTTATCTGAAATCCGATTTTGCCCAACAGGCGGCATTACAAAAAACACGGTGCAATGGCTCAGCTTTCTAACGTCTTTTGCGTTGGGGGTTCTTGGATAGCACCCAAAACAGCTTATTGCAGCAAGTGATTAAAACATGATCAGCACATTAGCACATGCAACAACAGAGCTATCCTCTCATCCTTCCAAAAGCACGCTCCGCAACATGAAGGTGCAGATGCATTATTGACACCTTCAAAAAGACCATCCTCTCATATATTCCTGTCATAATCCTTCAGCATCGCCATAGAACCACAAATCATCATATCTTGATCAGAAGTAATTTTGGATAAACACTTCTTTTAAAAAATATCATTTTCCAGATAAAAAAGAGAAAAATCCTCTCTCATCCGACAAAAGCTCGCTCCACAACATATGTAGCAGGTGCATTATTAGCGCCCTCAACAAGACCAAAAGATTCGCACATCCTTGCACAATCTTTTAGCATCGCTATAGAGCCACAAATCATCACGCGATCTTCATCAGGAGAAATTTTTGGTAGACCAGTCGTTTCAAAAAAAGTGCCACTCTCCATAACAACTGTAATGCGCCCCATATGCTCGGAAAATTCACGAGTAGTCATAGGATAAAATTTCAACTGTTGTGCATACTCACCAATCAATGGATCTTGTTGTAAAGAGGCAACAAGATCTTTTGCATAAACAAGTTCATCTCGCTCACGAGTTGTTTGAATAAGGACGACTTCTGAAAATTTTTCATAAGTTTCAGGATCACGAACAAGGCTTGCAAAGGGTGCAACCCCAGTCCCAGTTGAAAGAAGATATAGACGCTTTCCAGGAACAAGAGCATCAAGAACTAATGTTCCGGTAGATTTCTTACGCATTAAAACTGTATCACCAATTTTAATTTTTTGGAGATGCTCGGTTAATGGTCCCCCAGGAACTTTGATTGAAAAAAACTCAAGCTGTTCATCCCAAAATGGACTTGCAATCGAATAAGCACGATAAATTGGTTTTTCTGCATTTGGTAAACCAATCATAACAAATTCACCAGAACGAAAACGAAAACTTCTCGGACGATTCAAACGAAATTTAAACAAACGGTCTGTATAATGACACACTTCCTGAACAGTAAGAGCAAACACATTTTCAGGAATAGGAAAGCTCGATGCAATACCATTGATGTTTGGCTGAACATTGGTAGTAGACGTATTCATAAACGCTTCCCTATAGCTTTATTCAACGTTAAATCTTCAAATTGATATAATACTTGCATCACCATCTACCAATATTTTTCTCAAAACACAAACTAAGAGATTAACACTTTTGTATCAAAATTAGACGAAAGAGAAAAACTGAACAAAACTCATATCATCCAATAGAAACATCAAAATATTGAATATTAAAAAAACTCAACATTCTCATAAGTTGTAAGACATAATTAATATCAAACATTGCTTATAAAAATATAAAAAATCTCTAATTTTTCAAAAATTATAATCAAAAATATTTAAATAATAGAAATAAAGCTTATGTCTATTTAATGATAATTTTACAATTTCTTAATAAAATCCCCAATAAATTAGTTTTTCTGATTATTATTTGACAATTACGCTACAATACTTGAGAAAAGCTCACCAATACATTATTTTTATAATTAACCTATCAACATCAATAAATCCCTCTTCCCAAAAAACTTTTAAACTTTGCAATCAAAAAATATAAAACCCTGAATTATATCTGTACCTTGAATGAAACAGAAACGACCCCACAGTCTAAACAAAAGCTAAAGAAAAAACCTGTAAAGAACACTACATTGCATTACCGTTGTTAGCAAAAAAAGAAAATATAACACAGGCATCTTTAAAGGATCATCCAAACAATAAGTATAATATTCTACGCAAATATGCTCCTACTCAATCAAATCCATAACAATGAAACAGCAATGTGTCTACATTCAACACAATACATAACATCCACTACTATTCACGTCTTTATCAAAGTAAAATAGGACGTTTCAGAACAAATTTTCAAACACAAAATCACTTAATAATACCGCTCAATTTATGCTTACGTTCTTACTAGTAAACAAATATTAGCAATATCAGAAAGTAGATCAATAACTCGTTTTTAATGCGTTTTGATAGACTTTCCAGCGATAACCACCAAACACATATTACTGGTATTTTGTATTCTCCCATTGATCTCTGTTATCCCTATTATTAACATGAACAGATGAACTATAAGATGCTCAGTGGTCAATAAAATTCGATTTCTGCTTAAATAAACCAGTTTATGAGAAATAAATATAAGACACCCAATAACCATCTTTGGAACGAACAACAATAAAATCAACTGCTTTCAACACATCAGAAAGACTTTTCGCATTTAAATCTTTCCCATTAACCAAGAGCAACTTCATATGCATGAGATGACGCTATCACTCCAAAATTGCTTACAGTATTTATTAATGCAAGTATCATCACTATAGACAATTCGAACTACATAGGAATTATTGCAATCTCTGTAAGTTGGGTGCTTCTTTTACTTTGATTGTATTATCGTCTATAGGAGCTCTAAAGACTGAACTCTGCGTACCTATCATAAAATGAAACGTAAATTGCCAAACCCTTTAGGAATAGTTTCCAACGAAACTAAGAGAATTATAAAATTTATCAAATGTTTTTGAAACTCTAGTAACATCTATAATAGTTTTTGCACCATCTTCTTTTAAATTTGTTATGATAGCAGAAACCAAATTTTCATTTTTAAAAATATCTAATCTGTACTGATGGCCCGTTTTCCATGGAACTCCGATACGACATTGCTTTCCAAAGCCTTCAAGATTGAAATAATAACATTGATGACTCTTCCAATCTATAAACTTCCAAAGAGAGTAATTAACGAAATAAATGCCTTATATCCACCATTCCCGTTTAAAAAAAACTGGTTTGTCCCGTAATAATGAAAACTCGCTTCTCTATTTTTACTAATTTGCTCAAAGCAAGATAAATTATCAAATCCCAAATGAACAAGCTATACATGTCCAACAAGAACAACCCTACCAGCAATAACAGTGTAGCTTAGTGAGCTTATTAAAAACGAATAACATTTTTTGATTCTCCAATTAATGATGAATTTCTCCCTTCATTGATACAAATAAAGTTAAGTTTATTAAAATCACATTTTATAATCTAATGTCGCCAAAAGAGCTTTTGATTCTATTTCTGATTTCACTATGAATGATATAATGCTACAACTTAGCCTTTGTTTTTTAATGCTTCAAACAAAAAGAGTTAAGTAAAACACAAAAATCTAAGCCTTACCAATCATTAAATAAATTACGTGTTCATAAAAATACAAATAGAGAGTAAAATTTCTATTGATTATACTCAAAATAAGCATTTTACCTTAAAAGATTGCTTTGATGATATATAATTCAATGTAAAATGCTCATGATTTTGACAATAACAAACAATACGCACCTCTTTGCCATATATCACAGAAAACTATATGAAATAGTCAAAGGGAATTTCGTGTCTCACTGACTCGAGAGAAGATTTTGAAATGAACAAGTCCAGTAATGATGAAACAAATGCATTCTTTCCTTATACAGCTGTAGCAACCATCGATGTTAGTGCCATAGCTGCTAATTATACCACTTTAGCCCAACGCGTTGCACCAACAGAATGTTCAGCTGTTTTGAAAGCAAATGCTTATGGACTAGGTGCTGATAAAATCGCTCCTGCACTTTATCAAGCTGGCTGCCGTACTTTTTTTGTATCCCAAATTAAAGAAGCACTTCAATTAAAAGACATTTTACCATCAAACACCACCCTATTCCTTCTTAATGATATTCCACCCAATGCAGAAGAATTCACAGCGCAAGCTGGACTTGTTCCTGTCCTTAATTCTTGGCAAGCCATCGAAAGTTGGCAAACACTTTGTCAAAAAAAAAGCAAAAGATTTCCAGCAGTCATTCAAATTGATACCAATATGAACCGATTAGGACTTGATCAGGAAGAGCTAAAACAACTGATTAAACAGCCCACTCTTTTCGAAAAAGCAGAAATAAAATATATTATTAGTCACCTCGCTAACGGAGATGATAATACACATTCATCCAATTATGCTCAATTAACTGCTTTTAAAACTGCGCTTGGACAACTACCTACCTGTAAAGTTTCCTTTGCTAATTCTGGAGGTATTTTTCTGGGTCCAGATTTTCATTTTGATCTTGTTCGTCCTGGCATTGCACTTTACGGAATTAATCCCCATGAAAAAAAAACAACATCTCTCAAACCTGTTTTAAAACTTGAAGCCCAAATCATTCAAAGTCGTTCTATTGATGCAGGACGACCTGTCGGTTATGGAGGTAGCTTCATTACCCGTAGACCAAGTTATCTCATAACCATTTCTATAGGCTATGCAGATGGTTGGTTGCGCGCTCTTTCTAATAAAGGTACCGTTTATTTCAACGGATACAAACTACCCATTGTTGGACGAGTTTCTATGGATTCCATAATCGTTGACGCTACTGACCTTAAACATGCAAAGCCTCAAAGAGGTGATTGGGTAGAACTCATTGGAACATACCAGACACTTGAAAAAGTTTCCGCAGATGCCAAAACCATTCCTCACGAAATTCTAACTTCTATTGGTCCCCGTTATAAACGTATTTACATTTAGAACCACTAAAAAATGAAATAGGGAAAACATCATGATAGTTAGAACAGCAACCTTATCAGCCTTTTTATAAAATTCTTTACGACAATTAACCATATACTCTTGTATATCAATGGTTCCTATCCAACATTCTATTTATCAATATTGTCCATGAAAATTTTAAAAAAAATAATGGAAATCATTAATTAGTATTTTTTTAAGTACCAATAATAAAACGAATATAAATAAAAACTAAAAACAATATCACTCAAATTAATAATGGCTGATTCAAAAAACCCACACATTCTGTATGGGCTTTTCTCGTCAATGAAAACAAATAAATTTAGTACGTATTTTTCAATGGAGGACAGGAACAAATAAGTGTTCTGTCTCCTGCAACATTATCAATACGGGAAACAGGAGGCCAATATTTATCTTCTGGTTCAACAGAGGAATTGGGAAAAGCAGCCTCTTGCCGTGAATAAGGTCGTGCCCAAGCATCATCTAAAGTGTCTACCAATGTATGTGGTGCATTTACTAACGGATTATCTTCTTTTGGCCAAACCCCTTCACCAACTTTTTTAGCTTCTTCAGCAATAGAGAGTAAAGCATCACAGAAACGGTCAATCTCTGCTTTAGGCTCTGATTCTGTTGGCTCAATCATCAAAGTTCCAGGTACTGGAAAAGACATTGTTGGTGCATGAAATCCATAATCAATCAAACGTTTTGCAATATCATCAACACTCACCCCATATTGTTCTTTCAACACGCGTGTATCCACAATACATTCGTGAGCAACACGTCCATGTTTGCCTCGATAAAGAATAGAATAAGCCTGTGAAAGACGCGCAGCAATATAATTAGCATTCAAAATTGCCGTTTGTGTTGCATATTTCAAGCCATCAGCGCCCATCATCCGAATATACATCCATGTAATAACAAGAATAGATGCACTTCCGTAAGGAGCAGCAGAAACCGCATGTGTTGTTTTATCTTTTTCATGACCTGGTAAAAATGGCTTTAGATGCGCTGCTACCCCAATTGGACCTACGCCAGGACCACCACCACCATGGGGAATAGCAAATGTTTTATGAAGGTTCATATGACAAACATCCGCCCCAATATCTGCAGGACGAGCAAGTCCTACAAGCGCATTTAAATTAGCACCATCAAAATAGACTTGTCCTCCATTTTCATGGATAAGAGAACAAATGTCCTTAATACCTTCCTCATAAACACCATGCGTCGAAGGATAAGTAATCATTAAAGCAGCTAACTTATCGCTATGCAATTGCACCTTCATTTTGAGGTCATCAATATCAACATCACCATCACTTAAGCATTTCACAAAAACAACTTCCATACCTGCCATATGGGCTGAAGCTGGATTAGTCCCATGTGCCGATGCAGGAATAAGACAAATATTACGTTGATGTTCCCCACACGATTGATGATATCGACGTATCGCCAAAAGCCCCGCATATTCACCTTGAGCCCCAGAATTAGGCTGGAAAGAAACTTGAACAAACCCTGTGATTTCACACAACCAAGCATTTAACTGATGAATCATTTCCTGATAACCGACAGTATCCTCCTGCGGAACAAAGGGATGTATATTAGCTACCGTTGGCCAACTCACAGGCATTAATTCAGCTGCTGCATTAAGCTTCATTGTACAAGAACCAAGCGGAATCATTGTTCGGTCCAATGCTAAATCCTTATCCGATAAACGCCTCAAAAAGCGCATCATATCTGTCTCTGAGTGAATCGCATGGAAAAATGGTTGTGAAAGAAAAGCAGCATCACGGCCTTTCCCTAAAAGCCGAAAAGAAACCTGATCAACTAATTGTGCGCCCAAAAGCTGTGCCAAAGCACAAGCATCTTCTTCTGTTGACAATTCATCAAAATTGATTGCAATTCTATCATCATCAATAACACGTACAAGGCGCCCACCCATTTTCGCTTGACGAGCAATTTCTTGAGCTCTTCCTTTAACGAAAATACTTATACAATCAAAAAAGTATTTGCCTTCACAATGAATTCCGGCTGCCTCTAAACCACCAACAAAGCGGCATGTTAAATGATGAATCCGCCGAGCGATTTCTTGTAAACCTTGCGGCCCATGCCAAATAGCGTAAGCTGTTGCCATATTCGCTAACAAAGCCTGTGCTGTACAAATATTTGACGTCGCTTTATCGCGTCGAATATGTTGTTCACGTGTTTGCAATGCTAAACGAAAACCAACACGCCCTTTCGTATCCACTGATTGACCAACAATACGTCCTGGAATAAAGCGTGTTAAAGAATCATTTACCGCAAGATAACCAGCATGAGGACCACCAAATCCCATTGGAACCCCATAACGTTGCATAGAACCAACAACAATATCAGCGCCCCACTGAGCTGGTGGTTCCATAAGGGTAAGCGCCAAAGGATCTGCAACAACGATCACCAACGCTCCTTTTTCCTTTGCCTCCTTGATGACTTCGGTGTAATCATTAAAATAACCTTTTGTATCTGGCCAAGATAAAACAATTGCAGCTGTATCAAAACAAATTCCGCCCTTTTCGTCAATGTAAATACCTTGTGTTTCAGCACGCGTTTGCGCAACACTCAAAGTCTGGGGATGCAAAAAACTTTGAATAGAAATTTTTGTTCTTTTCTCACGTGCAAAGCGTACAGCTACCGCATTGGCTTCTGCTAAAGCTGTGGCTTCATCAAGAAGTGAAGCCGCCGCAACCGGCAAACCGGTGAGTTCACTTACTAATGTCTGAAAATAAAATAAAAGCTCTAAACGGCCTTGACTAATTTCTGCTTGATAGGGGGTATAAGCAGTATACCAAGCAGGATTTTCAAAAAGATTGCGCAAAATAACGGGAGGTACATCTGTTCCATGATACCCCTGCCCAATAAAACTTTTATGCACATGGTTACGCCCCATTATCTTGGAGAGTTCTTCCAAGGCTTCCCTTTCACTAACTGCCTTTGGAAGATTAAGTGAACGCCCCAAATGAATAGAGTGCGGAACAGCTTGAGAAATAAGTGCATCAAGGGAATCAAGCTTTAAAACATCAAGCATTTTTTGTGTTTCATTAGGACGAAGTCCAATATGGCGAGAAAAAAAATGACGTTCTTGCATAGACTCATCCAATCAATGCTTTATAAGCAGCTTCATCCAGCAACCCTTCAAGTTGCGTTGCATCCTGCAATGTCATTTTCCAGAGCCAACCTTCTTTTTCGGCTTTCTGATTTACTAGTTCAGGACTATTTGCCAAAGCTTCATTAATTTCAACCACTTCACCATCAAGAGGTGCATAAACATCTGAAGCCGCTTTCACCGATTCCACAACAGCAGCAGCATCCCCTTTAGAAAGCTGTATTCCACTTCTCGGCAAATCAACAAAAACCAAATCACCTAATTGCTCTTGAGCATAATTTGTGATCCCAACAGTAACCACTTCTCCTTCAACACTGAGCCATTCATGATCTTGTGTAAAATAAGTTTTAGACATAAAAATTATCCTTTAAAATAACGTTGTTCAACAAAAGGAAGTGAATGGACAGACAGTGCAATCCTTTTGCCACGCAACTCCGTAAAAACTTCCGTTCCTTCAGCTTTCCAATCAACAGGAACATATCCCATCGCTACAGGACCATCAAAAGAAGGACCAAAACCGCCTGATGTTACCCTCCCAATCTGATTACCTTTATCATCAAGAAGCACCGCCCCTGAACGAATAGGTTGGCGTGTTTGCGGTTTTAAACCAACACGACAACGAGAAGGTCCTTTCTGAACAGCTTCAAGAAAAGCTTTTGCCCCATAAAACCGCGCTTTTTCTCGAACATTCTTGGGAACCGCCCATGTCAGTGCTGCTTCAATGGGCGTAGTATCAGATGTAATATCATTTCCATGCAGACATAACCCTGCTTCTAACCGAAGACTGTCGCGTGCGGCAAGCCCCACCCACTCAACACGAGGATCGCTCAACAATTTTAAAGCCAATGTATGCGCTTGCTCTATAGGGAGAGCAATTTCAAAACCATCTTCCCCTGTATAACCAGAACGCGTCATGAACCAATCCTGTTGTGGTTCAAATCCTTGCATAAACAACAGCTCATTACCAGGTAACCCAGCATCAGCAATAACATCTGCAGCCTGTGGACCTTGGAGAGCAAGCAACACTCTCTCAAGAGCAATTATTTGACACTCAAAACCAACAGAACGTTTCTGAAGTTCAGCAACATCAGCTTGCGCATTACTAGCATTCGCAACCAGTATAAAACGGCATTCTGCCAAACGGGTAATGATAAGATCATCAAGAATACCAGCTTGCTCATTAAGCAAATAATTATAGCGTGATTGACCAATCTTTAACAGCGCGGCATCAACAGGGAGGGCATACGATAAAAATTCAGTAGCTTGTGGTCCTTCAACAGCAATCAATTTCATATGAGAAATATCAAAAAGACCTGCGTGAGCACGCGTATGAAGATGCTCTTTCATAACACCAAGTGGATAAGTCAAAGGCATTTGCCAACCAGCAAAAGCGCCAAATTTCGCTCCAGCTTTTTCATGTAATTCATATAAGGGAAGTATTTTAAAAGAAGATGTTTCAAATTTCTGCACTATGCCCATAATATCTCCGAAGTCGTGCTAACGACCACACGATGTGATCATCTCTGCACCCTTCTGTCATAAACCTGAGAGATTCGCAAAAAAAAGCTTTTGCTTACACCTTCGGTGCGGGCTTTCCCGACTTTCCAGATCTGTCTTCCTCCTTTTACGGTCCTCCGAGCCTGAGAGATTATGGGCTGTTTTCCCCTTCGGCGGCAGGTGCGAAAGTTTGCAGTCTGCACTCTCCCGCAAAAGAATGAAAGAAGCAACAATGCTCTTTCCGACATTTGTTGACCTATAAACTATCTTTTTCATACTGTCATCAGCAAAATGACTGAAGAGCTCTAATTTTATACTTGCATAGGCTGTTTTAAAGGACTTATAATATCGGGTTTTAAGAATTAAAAACATTAGGGATGAGCAGTTCAATAAACAAGGAAAAAAGAAATTACAAAAGGCCAAAAACAAAAATACCACTTGAGAATACAGACTAAAAGGTTCAAAAAACAATATCTTATCTTGCGCGGTTCAATCATAGCTACAAAGTTTGATACTTTCTAACAGTAAATATGCAAGGATATGAAGAGATGTCATTTTAATATATATAGGGAATAGTCTTTTTTGCCGTTAAGTAGTATCATAAACTATAGCTATTTACGCATCAAACTTCAATCGGATAAAGGTTCCAAAATACTCATGAAAGCTGGCAATATTCATTATAATTGTGAAAACGATCTACCAAAACAAATTGCTCTGTTTCCCTTAGAGGGAGCGCTTTTATTGCCAGGTGGTTTTTTATCGCTCAATATTTTTGAACCACAAGCTCTCGAAATGGTTGAAGACGCTATGATATCCAATCGTTTGTTAGGTATCATTCAACCCCTTTCATCAGGTATAGATCGCTTCTCCACACAACTTTACAAAACAGGCTGTATAGGACGCATTACGAACTATAACGAAACAGGAAGTGGGCAACTATTTATTATATTGCAAGGAGTTTGCCGCTTCACCGTAGAACAAGAACTCGTGAATACAAAACCTTATCGGATTGCTATTATCCAATCAAACACAAAAGACCTACAAGAACCAGACATTTCAGAAAGCATTAATCGAACAAACCTCTTAAACATTGTTGAGCAATATCTCACCATACATAAAATAGAATACAATTGGAGCAATATCTTACAAACACCCACGTCTACATTAGTGAATGCTTTTTCAACCCTTATCCCATTTACACCAGAAGAAAAACAAGCTCTGCTCGAAGCTCCAGATATCGGAAGTCGCGCCCAAACTCTTCTCGCTTTAACTGAGCGCTCACTCATGAAGCAAACAGGAATGCATTATCAATTAAACTAATGAATGTTAAAACATGAAAAAAATGTTTACCGACCCTAAAATGCTTGAATTGCTTATCTGTCCAATCACTGGAGGAACACTGTCTCTGAATCGAAAAACACAAGAATTAATTTCGCTCAAAGCAAAACTTGCCTATCCTATCCGTGACGGTATTCCTATTATGCTCCCCTCTGAAGCCCGTCCTTTGCGGCACAATGAAAAAGCAATGCAATAAGAAATATTTTCGTTCAATTTTTCTTTTGTAGCGAACTTTTAAAATAGTCGGCCCGCAAGAAATATTCCTTTGTTCATGTAATTTTTTCAATATTAAGCTGTTTCAGAAAAGTCGTTCCGTAAAAAACATTACCATTATTATAATCTAGCAACGTCCAATGTTGTGTTGCTTTTGTATAAAACAATTCATTAAAAAACATATTGACTCTTTTCTCAAAATTTTTTTTGCTCCTGAATACGAAAATACTCCTTCTATTCCTTATAGAGAAAAGTGAATAAAAATAATAAAAATTAGCATTTACAATGCACAATGTAATTATTATTGGTTACATTGTTCGTGTATAACGTTAATTTATGTAATGAAAAATTATATCAAATCGATAGCAAACAGGAGAGGTTAAAGATGGCTTTATTACCCATGTATTACCCACAGAGCTTGCCCTCCTCCTCACTTCCAAGAACAAATTTCTCCCCTCACTAATTTATAGATTGAGTTTTCCTGAAGTACTCCACTTAGCTACCACTTGTGTATTACTTCATAGGATCATTAGGAAAACTCTATTCTGAAGATTCAATTTAACTTTACACTTAAGTTAGTGCAAAAAAACTAAAACAAAGCAAAAACGACATTGCATTTTTTATATGCATAAATGTACCTTATATCTGTACTGAAAGATAATGTTTATAGCAGTATCAATCATGTTTTTGAAAAAAATAAATTGTAGTCATTCAAAATGTGTTAGTAATCTTGACAAGAAAATAATTTAAATTGGGTTTGACTAAAAAGCATTTCTTAAACTTTGCATCTTGATTTTTGAAATTTTATGCCTTGTCAATCAAACAGAATTAGCCCAAATATAGCAAGCGACATTTTAATCGTAGTGTAAAGCATTTAACTGCCATCAATGTGTTTTTAGAAATTCCGGGCATTTCTAGCAATAGATCTATCTCTTAAGTCAAAATTTTATAGAAAAGATAATACAAAAATTCAAATGATTTCAAACATTGAATTGAAGCCAGTATGGCCGAGGTTCTAAAAACAGTAAACCATAAAAACAAATCTAGTAGAATATTTCAAAGACCATGTGAGCTTTCACCACTTGCACATTTTAAACTCAAATTGAGAAACTTTTATCCGCTCAACTTCTTCTAAACGCTTACAGAAATCATGATCTTAAAAACAGTACTTCTATTGGAAGTAAAAAGGATGGAGAAATTAATTTAAATCTCATCAAAAAAGGCATTATAACAATTGCACTTTAATTTGAGAAAAACCAACAAAGACAACTGTTTTAATTCAAATTAACGATTTAAGGAAATTGATCTACGAATTAACCAATAGTTTTGACCTTATACGCAGCCTTCAATAGGATCTGGAAGCCTGAAACACTCGAACATGAAAATTAATCTGCTTAGCGGATTTCTCGGAATTTCCGGGAGCTGTTTTTATGTCCAAGTGCTATAAGCACTAAAAGCAAGAGGCTGATTCGAATTCAGTGTTTCCAAACTCTGGAATATCAATGCGAGGGTGCTCGCTACCGGCGGAAAGATAAGGTGCAAACCAAAAATCTACATTTTAATGATATTTCTGTAAGTAAAAAAATTCGCTTCAGAAAAAACGTTATGGAATTTTCTCAAAAACAATTAGACAACCACTTAGGTGTAACCTTTCAACAAATCCCAAAATACGAAAAAGGATTGAATCGGTGTTAGCAGGACGCTTAAAGGAAATCGCTGATATTATTGGATGTTCCTATTCCTTTTTTATACTGATATTTCAACAAAAAAAGATACCCCAGATTGTCATGATGATCGAATAGCGAGCAAAACCGAATATCTGCTTTTAAAAGGTTTCAGAGTGCTTAAACCCAAAAAACAGATGGCAATCTTGCGGTTAATTCCTGATTAGCGTGAAAACACCACCACATTTTCATAATTTCAGTGAATGTCCTTTAAATGAACGCCTTTAATAACCTTTAATGAAAAAAATTTACCAACGTAAGCAATGCGTGATGCAATTGTTTAAAACTCAAACATCTCAAGAGAAACAATTGACAGAAGATAAGCACTTCTCTAGATTGAGATACTGTCAAAGAAATATTCATACGGCTTGGCATAAAATATCTAAGCTTTCTCAACTCTTAAAGATCAAGAGGATAGTACATTCAAAATGACCCAACTCATATTTGTTGTAGGTCAGAATTAATGTCCACGAAAATGAAACCTCTGACATCAACAACAATATGATTTAATATAACCTGGCTAATGTACCCTCTCATAGGGTTTGCCTAGGAAACAAAATGGAGAAGGACAGGAGTATGGAAAAATGAGTTTTAAAGTTGCAGTTGTCGGCGCAACCGGAAATGTTGGTCGTGAAATGCTAACAATTCTGGAAGAACGCGGTTTTCCTGCTCACGAAATAATTCCTTTAGCATCACGACGCTCATTAGGGCAAACTGTTTCTTATGGTGAAAAAACTTTAAAAGTAAAAGCACTTGATACGTACGATTTTTCCGATATAGACCTATGCCTGATGTCTGCAGGGGGAAAAATTTCCAAAGAATATGCCCCTAAAATCAGTGCGGCTAATTGTGTCGTGATTGATAACTCATCCACTTGGCGTTACGATTCCAGTATCCCTTTGATTGTCCCAGAAGTTAATGCACAAGCCATTGGAGGATTTTCCAAGCGCAATATTATAGCCAACCCCAATTGTTCCACAATTCAACTTGTCTTAGCTTTAAAACCTCTCCATGATGCTGCTATCATCAAACGCGTTGTTGTGTCCACTTATCAATCGGTTTCAGGAGCTGGTAAAGAAGGGATGGATGAACTCTTTGAACAATCACGGGCAGTTTTTGTTGCAGATCCAATTACATCAAAGAAATTCACCAAACGTATTGCTTTTAATGTCATTCCCCATATCGATGTTTTCATGGAAGACGGTTATACGAAAGAAGAATGGAAAATGATGGTTGAAACGAAAAAAATTCTTGATCCTAAAATTAAATTAACAGCCACTGCTGTTCGGGTTCCCGTCTTTATCGGTCATGCTGAAGCCGTGCATGTCGAATTTGAAAAACCTCTAAGTGCCCATGAAGCACAGGAACTTTTACGCAATGCGCCTGGATGCCAGCTTATTGATAAACACGAAGATGGTGGCTACATAACTCCTTATGAAGGAACTGGTGAAGATGACACATTTATTAGCCGTGTTCGTGAAGATATCACTGTTGAAAATGGTTTAGCTTTCTGGATTGTTGCTGACAATTTAAGAAAAGGTGCAGCATTAAATGCAGTTCAAATTGCTGAATTACTTATTTCTCGTAATTTAATAAGACCTAAGTCAGCGACTTAAATAAAAAGCAACATGCCTCACGCTACTGTATTTTTTTCCTGCCATCTCAATAACAGTGTCTACCCTTATAACCAGTTCCTTGAAAAGAAGATCATAGGTGGTACTGGTTTCTTTATTGAGCAGGATATGTTACAATACGATAACGGTTTTCATTGCGTTCAAAGTTTCTGAAATTGACGCTATCAGGAAAAAAAGGATTATAAGCAGTCACGTGTTTTACAGATACATCATGCGTCTTCGGTGAGGGATTTAAAATTGTCCGTTCATCCCTTTTTTTTACACCTGTTGAATCGATAATCACATCTGTTCTGTACAGTTTTTGCACTTTTTTTTGCATTTTTTGAGGTACAGTAATTGTCTTAAAACCAGCGTTATTTCGCTTCATTTTTCCCTGCTGTGCTTTTATCATAGAGTTTAGCTCCATACGCATAGGTGCAAAAGAAATTATAGGGACGTTTTTAACATTTAAATAATGCGCAGACGTCCAACCAGCTCTTCCATTATAGTAAAGTGAGCACCAATTCTTATTGGAGAGACAGCCATTAATTAACACTTTTGCGCCAGTTGGGATTGTTGCAATAGCTTTATAAGTTATAGCTGGACCTGTGCGTAAAATTACATGACCTGTTGTTACACGAGCAACTGTCCCAGCACTTACATTAGAAGCAAATACTCCAACCCCTAATCCACCAAAAGATAAAATCATTGCAGTTGATAAAAAATTCTTCTTTAACATTCTCTCTTATTCCTCTTCTATAGTGTAAGAAGCCTCCAATTTGCTACACACCAAATAAAGTGGTGACCAATTCATTATTTCCTTCAAAGACCCACCATATTTAGAAAAAAGCTTTCTTACTTTGTTCCCGATCGCCTTATACACACAGCCCATTGTTCTGATTGCAGGATTCACCCCATAGGTACACTAGTTTCAAAGACGTAATTTGATCGCTTGCTTATAACGAAACCAAGCATCACTTAGAAAAGTTTTGAAAGCACTATTGGTTCCCTCAAAAATTATTGTAACATGAGAGCGTGTGCTTAAATTTGGAAGCAAGGATTCCTGCTCATGCATGTTGTTTACACGAAAATGCTTACAATATAAAAAATAATATTATTTTGAATAAAAATGATTGAATATTCTATTAAGCTTTTATACTGTTAAACTCCTTAGAAATAATATAGAGTATATTGGATCCTTCCTCAAAAATCTCTTGGAAAACTTAGAAAAGAAAAAGAAAGACAAACACACATGCGATTATATAACTTATCTTGGAGTGTATCTATAAAATTACTCCTTTTTTTCTTTACATTTTTCTTATCAACTACTTTTTCCATAGCAGGAGACAAATCAAAAATAAAACTTGGTATTATGGAAGGACATGAAGCGACTATTTGGAAAGTCGCTGCCGAACAAGCTAAAAAAACTGGTTTAGACATTGAACTCGTTTATTTCTCTGATTACGCTCTGCCTAACGATGCTGTTAATGCAGGAGAGATTGATGCAAATGCTTTTCAGCACACACCTTATCTTAATAATCAAATTGAACAGCGTGGTTACAAACTTTCAGTTGTCGGATATACATTTCTTACCCCAATTGGTGTTTATTCCCACAAGATCAAGGATATAAAAGAATTACAAAATAGAGCAGATGTTGGTATTCCCAATGACCCATCAAATGGTGGAAGAGCTTTGCTTCTTCTCAATTCTCTAGGCCTCATTAAATTAAAAGATGCTCATGATATTCTTGCGTCACCACTTGATATCATTGAAAATCCTAAAAACTTAAAAATCCGCGAATTGGATGCTGGTATTTTAGGAGGTGCAATCGATGATTTTGATATTGCAATTATAAATACAAATTGGGCTTTGGTATCTAGATTAAACTTACAAAAAGATGCCATTGCCTGGGAAAAAGCTGAAAATAACCCTTATAATAATATCATCGTCGTACGTACCGCCGACAAAGATGAGCCCTGGGTTAAAAAATTGGTTGCTGCCTACAATAGTGAACCGGTTCGGATAAAAATTAAAGAAATTTTTGGTACAACAGCCCAAACATCTTGGTAATTTTTGAATGGAAAAACCCGCTCTTATTTCTTTAAAAAACATCAGCCGTTGTTATAACAAGACGACTGGCACTCTAGCAGTTGATAATCTATCCTTGAATGTCTATGCGGGTGAAATTCTTGGCATTATCGGACGCAGTGGAGCAGGAAAATCAACACTTATTCGCTGTTTAAATGGATTAGAAAAAATTGATGCAGGGGACATCCTTTTTGAGGGAATAAATATTTCAAATTTATCCGAGACAGAATGGGCGCCTTACCGTCAACGTATTGGAATGATTTTTCAACATTTCAATCTTTTATCATCACAAAATATTCTTAATAATATCGCACTACCACTTAAATTAGCAGGCATAAACAAAAAACAACGTCACAAACGTGCCCTTGAACTCATTGAACTGGTAGGATTATGTGGTAAAGAATATTGTTATCCGTCAGAACTATCAGGAGGGCAAAAACAACGCGTTGGGATTGCACGCTCTCTAGCCGCTAATCCTAAAATATTGTTATCAGATGAAGCTACTTCTGCTCTTGACCCTGAAACAACACAATCTATTCTAGAGCTTCTCGCCGATATTAATAACCGTCTTAATCTTACCATTGTACTGATTACCCACGAAATGGAAGTTGTACGCTCCATTGCGCATCGTGTTGTTGTCCTTAATCAAGGACGTATTGTAGAAGAAGGACGTGTAAAAGATATTTTTACTTCACCACAAGATGATACAACCATTGCCATGCTCAAACTTGTCACTCCACAACTTCCTGAAAAATTTGCAAAAAATCTTAAACCCATAGGCAAAGAAGCTGTCATTGAAATCAATATTGCAGGTGCAATTGCTCAACAACCTTTTCTCAATCTTCTGGAAGATGAAACCGGTTTAAGAGCACGTATTTTGCATGGTGGCATTGATACAGTCCAAGGAGAAACTATCGGGCGATTATTCTTAGGTCTGCCCGCCCCAGATAAAGAATCTTTAGAAAAAGCCATTCAGTGGTTGACCGAAAAAGGACGCTATTGTGAGGTTCTAGGTTATGTTTAATGTTCTTTCTCACGAACTCCCCAATGCCGTTTTTGATACAGTATTGATGACGTTAAGTGCCTCTTTAATGGCCCTTATTATAGGGCTTCCACTTGGTCTTCTACTTTATACAACTGCACCTAGAGGGATCTTTGCCTCATGTCTTATCAATCGTCCTTTGAGCATTATCATTGATGGCATTCGTGCCATTCCTTTTATTATTCTTGCATTTTACCTTCTCCCTATTACGCGTATGGTTTTAGGAAGAGGTGTGGGAATGTCTTCTGTAATCTTTGTACTCACAATTTCAGCTATTCCTTTTTATGCAAGAATGGCAGAACTCTCTTTTAAAACAGTTGAAAGTGGTCTCATTGAAGCTGTTCGCTCCATGGGAGCAACTCGTCTTCAAATTATTAGGTACGTTCTTATTCCTGAAGCACTCCCTAGTTTGATCACAGGTTTTACGGTCATGGTCATTTCGCTTATCGGAGCCACTTCACTTGCTGGATATCTTGGTGGAGGTGGTTTGGGCGACATGGCGATCCGCTACGGTTATCAACGTTATAATACCTCAATTATGACAACAGTTATTATTCTTTTGATTATTCTTAATGTCATTATCCAATGGGCTTCGGATAAAATTGTACAGACACTTGACAAAACAAAGCATTAAAAAATTTAAGAATTTGAATACTTCTCCCCAACCATAGTAAGAATAAGCCACTGAGCAGAGAGAGCTGGCTTTTTAAAGTTCTCAATTTCTACCGTCACCTCATAATGAAAAACAACCCGGCCAGAAGGACGAATATCAGCATCATTTAAAACAAAACGAGCTCGCACCCGAGTACCCGTTTTCACAGGGCTTATAAAGCGTATTTTATCAAAACCATAATTAATTCCCATTGTTGTACCTTCCAACTCTGGAAGAGCCTCATAAGCTAGAGTAGACAAAAGTGATAATGTTAAAAAACCATGAGCGATAGTACCACCAAAAGATGTTTTTTTAGCCTTTTCCTCATCTACGTGGATCCATTGATGATCATCTGTTGCACATGCAAATTGATTAATCATATCCTGCGTAACAAGACGCCATTGCGATAATCCTACTTCCTTCCCAACAAAATTGGCTACATCTTGTACTGTTATTTTTCGCTGCATAACGCCATTCCTGTTTTATTTGCTAAAAACTGATACGCCCTCTTGCTTTTATAGAACTCATTGATTAGAGCAATCAATAATAAAAGATAAACTGTCTTAAAAGCAAACGCGCCTTATGAGAAGGAAAATATTTTTTCAGCAACGTAATTTTAAATAGGAAAAAATAATGGCAAGCAATGTCAGTCTAACGGGTTTAGCGCGTGATTTGAAACGACACGCAGAAAACCACCAGCCTATACGTATTGGACTGATTGGCTGTGGAGAAATGGGAACAGATTTGCTGTCAAGTATTGCACATATGGACGGCATAACAATTGCAGCTGTTGCCACCCGAACACCATCCCGTGTTTTTGATGCTGCAGCACTAGCCTATGGCGAAGATGGGCATGTACGTGAAATCAAAAATAGCAATGCCCTAACCCAAGCCATTGAAAAAAATTTAATTGCTGCCACAGACGATATTGATCTCGTTTTGCGCCATGAACAAATTGATATTATAGTTGATGCAACAGGCTATCCTGAAGCTGGTGCAGAAATTGGTTTCAAAACGTTTGAAAATAACAAACATCTTGTCACAATGAATGTTGAAACAGATGTTACAATTGGCGCTTATTTAAAACATGAAGCGGAAAAACGAGGCCTCATTTATACACTTGGCGCAGGTGATGAACCTACTTCCTGTATGGAACTCATTGAATTTGTCTCAGCACTTGGACATAAAATTGTTGCAGCAGGTAAAGGCAAAAACAATCCACTTATTTTTGATGCTACACCTGATACTTATGAAGAAGAAGCATTACAACGTAATATGAATGTTCGCATGCTTGTTGAATTTATTGATGGTTCCAAAACAATGGTTGAAATGGCTGCGATTGCCAATGCCACAGGCCTCCTTCCTGACTGCCCAGGAATGCATGGTCCACAAGCTTCTCTCCAAGATTTAAGCAAAGTCCTTATCCCTAAACGGGATGGTGGTATTTTAAATAAAGATGGTGTTGTGGATTATTCGACAGGTCAAGGAGTTTCTCCAGGCGTTTTTGTGATCGCAGAAATAACGCATCCGCGTTTACGCGAACGTATGGAGGACTTAAAAATTGGTCAAGGTCCTTATTTTACCTTTCACCGGCCCTATCATTTAACGGCAATGGAAGTTCCATTAACCTGTGCACGTATCATGCTTTATGGCAAAAAAGATATGGTGCCACTTAATACTCCAGTAGTAGAAGTTTGTGCTGTTGCCAAAAAAGATTTATATCCTGGTGATCAGTTAGATTTTATTGGACTTTACAGTTATCGTGCTTGGATAATGAGCACTTCAGAAGCACAAGCGCACCATGCCATTCCTTGTGGCCTCCTAGAAAGAGCAAGAGTTACAGCTAAGATTAAAAAGAACGAACTTATTACAGTGCATAATACTGCTATTCGAAAGGACCAATGGATTGCACATCTTCGTACCAAACAAGATCTTTTGCTTAATTATAGTAAATCGTCTACCCGCGCATGAATGAACTCTTGTATCCTTCCAATACAAAACAACCACATACCGTCAAAATAACCGAAACTCCTAATTTTAAAAAAAGAAGAACTAACTGGATAGTTTTATATTTATTTACAGATCCATATTAAAATAAACTAAATTGTCCTCAATATAAAATTCCCCCCCTTCTTCACTAGAGCATAAACTCTTTCAAATATCGATCTTTTAAAAAGAATATGATGATTAACAAATCTACCAATGAAATAGATAAACTACCCAGTTTTAAACTATTATCCCCATAAGTGATGCTAGAGCAGTAAGTAGATTACCCTTGTATAAAGCGAAGAAAGCTGAAGCAATACCAAAAATACCCCAAAATGCTACAAACAAAGTTACACTTACTTTTTCAACTTTACCATAAACGGCTCCGCTCTTTTCTCCAACGCTGTAATCTAGAACAGGAATATCTATCGCTCCAATCCTTGCATTTTTCCCTTCTACCGCAATAGCTCTATTATATTGAGATAAATCCTTTACAACATTTGCCTTAATGGCTACAGTTTGCATAAAACAAAGAATAACTGCTATAAAAATACGTAAACACACAAATTTTTTAAACATATATTATTTCACTCTTCTTTTTATTAATAAAAAATTGAAAAAATATTCAACAATATAAAAAATAAATTTGTATTTAAAATTACTATAACATGGACACTACAATAAAACATATAACACATTATGTGGTATATGTAAAGATATAATTAAAAACTTAAAAAAATAATAGTGATAAAATAATCTAAGTATTATAACCTATATTATTAAAAATTTTACTGAATAAAAGTAAACACTATTAGATACCCTTACCACATTATCTTCGCCAAAAGCTTTGAGAACACCCATTTAAGCACAAAAAAAATAACAAATTCATCAAAAAATTTTAGAAGCAAATCACAAATAAAAGAATTTAAAACTATTTTTCCTCTTTTTTATTAAATTCAAAAGAATATATTATTATGATAAGATATTCACTTATAAATATAATTTATAATTTTCTATATTAAGTGAGAGTACCGAATATAGGAACTCTTTCTCATTTGAACCCTTTTGATTTAGAATTAGAAAAAACTGTTAACTCGTACAACATAGAAGAGTTGATTTTAGATAAAGCCACTAAAATAAAGATTCCATATGCCTTTTATAAACCATTTAAATTAAAAGTGGATATAAAATTAAGATGGTTCATTAATTATACGTTAGAACCATTCTGCATTCTAAAATTGTTTTTCAATATGCAGGACAGCTCCTTCTATTAACCTGTTAGAGTATTTAAAATAACAAATATTACACCATCAAAAAATATAAGTATCAAAAATAATTTTATATAAAAATCAATATCTTACAAACAGTATACACCATGATAACGCAAAGGATCTACGTTCTTAGCCATCTACCTTAACTGTTATATTTTGCAGAAGAACATATAATCGCCTTTCCACCATACTAACTTTAACCAAACTTCCCTCAAATTATCCTACCCATTATGTCAATTTCTTTCATGTTCTCCCCCTCTCTCAAAAAATTGAGAATATGCTGTTAGAAGCGTTTGATCCAACAAACATTTTCACTATTTTGACAGATTCATACATGCACTTTCAACATCTCAGATGTCCCGAGGAAAAAAAGATAGGAATAACTTACTCTTCTATTCCTTGTTTTTTACCTCCTAACAGCACAATTGGCTCAGTCGTAGCTACATCTAAATTTGCATTTTAAACGGATAGAATAGAATTTATTTTGAACTTCGTAATGTGAATTATTCTATAATTCCTAGATATGAACTAAAAAAAACAAGAGAACTTACTAGAAAATCTTACAAAATATGCTTAATCCTTAAATTGAGAACACAATATTATTCATTAAAAATTCAAATAAGCTTTCAATGATATAACACCATTTTAACAAAGTTTCCTTCTCTATTGTATACATATCTGATGTGTAAACGCTCTGAGATTTGCCTTTTTTTGATATATAGATTAAATTAGTAGAAATAACCCCACTATGTTAGCCTCTCTATATCTGTTGATTTTTTAGGCAATAAATTATGATACCGGATATGCCTTTTCTTGCTCTTTTGCCCTTAGGTGCACACGAGTATCATGGAAATCATCTTCCTTTTGAAACTGACTGGATAATTGCGGAAGCTTTTGCAAAAGCACTTACTTTACAAACGGACACCCAATTCCCTATTGAACTTTTACCGGTTGAAAAAATTGGCTATTCAGTAGAACATATGGGTGCTACTGGCACACAAACGCTCACTTTTTCTGACGCTATAGAACGGTGGATAAACATTGGTGAAAACTGCTATCGTAAAGGTATAAAGCGTTTTCTTCTTCTCAATGCCCACGGTGGAAATTCACCCTTAATGAGTATTGTTATCACCGAATTACGAAGACGTTTTTCAATGCTCGCAGTAGCGACAAGTTGTTATCGTTTTGGCCTACCGCAAGGTTTAATGAAACCTTCTCAATACCATCTTGATATCCATGGAGGTTTTATCGAGACCTCTTTAATGCTTTATTTAGCACCCGAAAAAGTACATATGGAGAAAGCAGAAAATTTTCATAATAAGCAAGCTGATATAATGACCAACTATCAGTATTTACGCGCTTATGGTCCTCATGCCTTTGGATGGACAATGCGTGATCTTAATTCGCAGGGAGCAGCAGGCAATGCAAGTGAAGCAACAGCGCAAGCCGGTGAAGCAATTTTCTCTCATGTTCTTTGCGGGCTTCGTGGTTTACTTGATGATATCAATCGTTTTACAATAAACACATTATGCTAAAAAGGCGCAACCATGGAAAAAACGCAAAATACATCCTCAAAACTTCCTGTTACTGTTCTCACAGGCTATCTCGGATCAGGAAAAACCACGCTTCTCAATCGCATTCTCAGAGAAAACCACGGGAAACGTTACGCAGTCATTGTTAATGAATTTGGTGAAATTGGCATTGATAATGACCTTATCGTTGAATCGGATGAAGAAATTTATGAAATGAATAATGGCTGCGTTTGCTGCACCGTACGCGGTGATCTTATTCGCATTTTGGAAAGTCTGTTACAACGCTCTCATCGATTTGATGCCATTATTATAGAAACAACAGGGCTTGCTGATCCAACTCCCGTTGCACAAACTTTTTTTATGGATGATTCCATACATGAAAAAACTGCTCTCGACAGTATCATAGCAGTTGTTGATGCAAAGCATTTTTCGCTCCAACTTAAAAAAAGCCGAGAAGCTGAAGAGCAAATTGCCTTTTCTGATATTGTTTTATTAAATAAAATTGATCTTGTTAGCGCAGAGGAACGTGCACACGTTGAATCGCTCATTCTTGCTATTAATCCTGGAGCTATAATTTATGCAACAGAGCACGCTAATATCTCTCTTGATAAACTCCTCGATCGAGGTTCATTTGACTTACAACGCGTTTTAGATAATGATCCTCATTTTCTCGACCACCAGCACTTAGGCCATGTGTGTGGTCCCACTTGCAATCATGACCATAAATATCACCACACATCCGCTATCCATGACATTACAATAACCTCTGTAAGTTTAAAAACAGGTGCCCTGAAACCAGAAAAGTTTTTTCCATGGATCCAACAAGTTACTCAGCAACAAGGTCCTGATATTTTGCGTTTAAAGGGAATTATTGCATTTCAAGGAGACAATGATCGTTATGTCATTCAAGGCATACACATGATCCTTGAAGGACAGCACCAACGCCCATGGCATGAAGATGAAAAACGTGAAAGCCGTCTTGTTTTTATTGGCCGCACCCTTGATAGTGAAAAACTTAAAACCAGTTTTGAAAATTGTGCATAAGCGAGTAACAATGCCAAGCATTACCAATTACAATCTGCAAAATTATTGCCTTTCCTGCGGTTTTGTTGACAATAAACCAGCTTTTGTTTCGGTCGAAGGTTTAATTATTTTTTTAAATCCAACCCCACAAACCATTGAAGTTCACCAAGGAATAATTTCTAGCTATTTTTCTCATGATAATACAGCTATCATTACAGGTGGAGAAGATGGAAAGGTCTGTCAAACAACAGCAAATGGTCATACAGAAATTCTGGGTAAACAAGAAGGAAAATGGATAAGCAATGTCATTTTTGGACCACAAAAAGTTTTTGCCTTTTCCTCTTCACGTACTACGTTGGCAAATGTCGGCAAAGGACTACAAGAGCTTGTTCATAAACGCAGTGTGGAAGGTCTTGCTTTCGCCCCAAAGGGTTTACGACTTGCCGTTGCCCATTACAATGGTATTACTCTTCATTGGTTATCAACGCAAATACCTTCCACTACATTAGTATGGAAAGGAGCACATTTTGGCGTCACCTTCTCACCAGATAACCGCTATGTGGTTTCTACTATGCAAGAGAATGCCCTTCATGGTTGGCGTCTTAAAGATAATCAACATCTTCGCATGAGTGGCTACCCAAGCAAAGTCAAGAGCTGGTCTTGGAGCTCAAAAGGAAAATGGTTAGCAACATCAGGTGCATCAGCAGCAATTGTTTGGCCATTTCATACAAAAGATGGCCCTATGGGTAAAACACCATTGGAACTCGGCACACGAGCAAATGCACTTGTCAACAAAGTTGCATGCCATCCAAACAAAGAAATCGTAGCAATAGGCTTTAATGACGGAATGATTTTATGCGCACATTTTCACAATCGAGAAGAAATCCTTCTCAAAGATTCTGGAAAAAGCGGAATTTCAGCACTAAATTGGGATCAAACTGGACACAATTTAGCTTTCGGTAGCGAAAATGGGGAATGTGGAGTCATAAACATTACTTCTTAAGAAAAGCACTGATAACAACGTTCACCGTAATGTGAAAACAGAAGAATAATTTTCCAAAGATGATTTTGCATCAAAACCTGATTCATCTCTAAAAAAACAAACGCATAAAACTGCAAAAACCTCAAAAATAACAACCCATTTGTTCTCAAAAATCTCTAGACAAATAACTTACCCCTATGGTTATATCCACACGCATATTTCTAATCCCAGAAGAATAAAACTCAGGATTGTATCATAAATTTCTTTGGCGATATTTGAAAAAAATCTCAGAATACTTGGAAATAACTTAGTAAAAAAGCTTGTAAAACTATCTTTCGAGAAAGTCTTCGGAAAACATCATATGTTTTTTCTAATTTCAGCGCACAAAATCACTTTCTTAAGCTTTCACGCTAATAGTTCTTCCTTTTCTCCCATACTATCATCTAAAACATCAACACCTGCTTTAGGTTTTTTTAAATATCTTTTTACGTCACCGTAGCAAAACAATTTATTTATAAGAATAATTCATTGCCTCATAACTCGAGTGAAAACCATGCATAAAAGTAAGATTCTTTCATTTCAAATCCTCTTATATTGAATTACAAAAATGGTTTGCCTGCATGCCATAAGCGAGATTAGTGTATAAATAAAAATCGTTTTTAGAAAAAACTAAATATATTTCTAATGAATTACTTTTAACGCAAGAGCAGTCATATCATTAGGAGCTAGCAAATATAATAAAAGCGCTAATTTGGGCAACAAGACTAATGCGTTAAAACCCATCTTTTTCAAAATCTATAAAGAAAAAACACAAGAAGTACTTAAAGAAATAACCAAATAGGCATCTTAAAAAATAAGAAACTAAAACAAAGATGCATTTATTGCTTATCTTAATGTATAACAGTATAATGTATTTTATATTTTTATAAAGCAAATCGGCCAAGAAAAACGCCTACTAAAAACAATCCTGTTTCACTTATATTGACAGAAAATATTGACAGAAAAATATCAATGATAAACATATCTTAAAACATGGCATCATTCAAAAGTCTATGAGAATAAAAATGAAATTGCCAATCTATATCTCTATCATTGCTAAAAATCTCAGAGTATTTTATTCAACTATAGAAAAAGACAACACTGTTATCAGACATTTTCAATCACAAATTATAAAAAGTATAACAATACTGTGGTCTTTTTTATTAATAAATGAAATAATCATTTTAATAAAGCCGCAGTATGTGAAACCTTTTATGCAATAATATGCATCATACTTTATCAAAAAAAGTAACGCAAACCCGCAGAAAAATTCGTTCCTGAAAAGCCAGCTTTGGTAAGCTGCTTCTGATATGCTATATCTCCATAAAAGATAATTTTTGAAAATAATCGAGCATTAAAACCAAGCCCTGCTTCTAAGAAAGAACCAAAAGCACCTAATTGGAAACCTTTTTTAAAAGATACAAACTGTCTATCTCCAAAACTATGTGAAAAATAAAGCTTACTATAGACGGAAACAGCATGATCTTCCTTAGATGCTGAAAGAATTTTAGTTAAACGTTCACCAATGCGCACTGTCAATTGCTTAAATTTTCCCATATCAACATCCAAATTATCAATATCACGCACCCGATCAAACTGAAGATTCTGGTAAATAAATTGAACTTGCGGATCAAAAACAAGACCTTTATGCTTTATTGTAAAAGCTTTACCGCTAGTTAATGAAATATTGAGCAGCTTACCCTTTAACGTAGCTGTCTTGCCCCGTGTAAGAGTCCAAACATCACCTCTAAACAGACCATAAGATAATAAACCGTCCATATACAAACCTGTGTCATCCTGCATATTTCCATAAGCGGCAACGGACCATTTATCAAATGAACTCTTTTTGCTTTGCTTAACACGCCGAGGATATAGAGAGAGATTTCCATAACTTCCCATAACCCCAAAGGATGTACGACCATATAAATTCTCAATTGCTTCCAGCAAAACACTTACTTCAAGTGCATTATAATCGAGATCAGCTCCATATCCGTATTTAAAAGCAGATAAATTTGAAACATAATGGTGACTTCCACCATAACCGCGGACAAAAAATGGTGAATCTTCACCGCTCGTCAAAGAATTACGGAAAGTATTTCGCATTATATCCAAATTCTTATTCTGGGTAATAAGATCCATCAAACCAACATAGAATAAAGCATTTGGTAGAAGGAGATAAGTTGGCAATTGCGGAACAACAGCCCTAATTCCTGGATCAGGATGAATACCAGGCTTAACAGGAACAGGAGGTGCAGGTATCACGTCTTTAGGTGAAGGATCTACTGGATCAGAGGGCCTAGACGGAGATGGCATTGGTGAGACAGGTGACAATGGAACAGGTTCAAATTCTTCAGAAGAAGGATCTACTGGATCAGAAGGCATAGACGGAGATGGTATTGGTGAAACAGGTATAGAAGGAATAACCTCGGAAGAATCTGGTTCAGGATCATCATAAACGCCTTCAAGGCGGAAATCCCAAAACTTTCCATCACCTGCAACTAATCTATTCTTCGGATCTGCTTCCCCAAAAGAAGAACCGGGGCCATAACCACGAAGAGAATATTGATAAGGAAGACCATTTACTGTAACATACTCATTAAGTAATTTAAAAGAACCTTCTTGTGCTATTCCAGAAACTTGAATAAGTGAAACACTTTCACTTCCTTCTCCTTCATTCTCCATCTCTGTTTCCGAAATTTTTAGGGAATTTTGCATATCAACAAACGTAGTTCCAGAGACATCTCCATAGATCAAAACGCGATCGGTTTTTTGAGAATCAAACAGGCCATTACTCTTCAAAAATGCACTAAGTTTAATCTGGACATTACCCTGAGCACTGTATGCTTTCTTATCTACTAACTTGTGTAGTTTTTCTGTTTCATCGTATAACGTTGAACTCTCTATGCCATCGTCATTGATGTATCCTTCAACTGTTTTTTTTCCGATGCGTAATGTTTGATAACCATCGGATATATTTTTATTGAAAACAATAGTACTATCAGAAAGAGCTACAGATGAAATCGATGAATCTGTAGAATCAGATTCCTGAGAACCTTTATATTTACTTTGCGTTAGAAACCATGTCGAACCATTAGTTAACTGCAAATCAACAGTAGATATATCCTCAACACGAGTTCCACCTGTGAGAGAAGAATCACTAGCTTTAATAGATATAGAAGAATTATTTTCAGCTTTTAATAATAAATCTCCAGAGATCTTTGTTTCTTTAGATAATTCAATAGTACCTACAACCCCATTACCATCAGTCTCAGTAACATAAATAGCTACACCATCTGGAACTGTCAAAGTTGACTGTGACAAATAAACAAAGGCCTTTCCCGTAATAACTGATTTCGTTTTTAAAAGTTTCTCCTCATCTCGACCTACTAATTCAACTAATTCTTTGGGACCTAAAGAATCGAAATACAGACCACGTGCCCCCTCTCCTTGCACAGAAATAGTTGTTTTTTCAAGCTTAATCTCTGTATTTTTCAAAACATTTGATGAAGCATATTCTTGAACTAACTTGCCATTAGCATCTGCAAAGCCAGAAAAATTCTTAATCAAAAAACCATGCATATCGGTAAGCTGAATAATATTATTTCTCAGATGAACATTACCAGCTTGCTCTACCTCAAAAGCCTCTGGAAGCCTATCTATAAATTTATCATGATAATCATTGTCTTCATCAGAAACTTTAATCCTCTCTTTTTTCCCTTTTCCCGTAATCATCGTTGTATCAAGAAGATATCTCCCCCCGAACCGTGTTGAAAATGAGCCATTCTCCTCAAAAGTAACTGTACTATCTGACATCCTCACTATTGCATTAAAACCACTAATAATACCTACCCCTTTTACCTTCATATCGTCTGGTTCAATCTTAATATTTACAGTAACTAAAGCAATATCAGCTTTTTTCCCTGATGCATAAATAGCGTGTGTAGTGCCCCCAATAGACCCGTTGGTCATCTGAATTTCTCCATTCTGAGCACGAAGACCAGGTACACCCTTAAAATTTGAATCGATTAGATTAAGTGTACCCCCATCTCTTACATATGCACCATATGCAGAAACGTATTCTAAATTATTACCCAAAACAGTTATCTGAGACGCATCAAGAATGGTACCTTTATTTTTTACATAGATGGCAGCAATGGGAGCAGATTCAGGAGAATCTCCCTGATAATTTTCTAAATGATAGACTTTGTTTTGAATTGTATGTTTTTGACCATCACTACATGTATAAAACTGAGCATCTGGGCTACACAAAGTATCAGACGCCTTAACATTGACAATTTGTAAAAAATGAAAAACAGCCGCTATCGCTATGAAAATAGACAAAAAAATATGATTGCAAAACACGTTAATCATTACTCTTCTTTACCCTCATGCCTCTAAGAAAAATCCCAATAAATATCTTAAAATTCAAGAAATATAAAAAAAGAGTTGTATTAAAGAATTGTATTAATTAAATTATTGTACTCAGTCCATTGTGTATAACGTTTAATTTGTCGCGTATAATGTATTGTATATTATTTGTAAAGTTAAATAATGAAATTTAAGCCACTAAAAAATTGTTATCAACAATTATGTCCAGTTTATAATGATACAAAAGATATTACGAAGAATAATATTCCAAACATGTGCAATGATAGCAAGTACCCATATTTAATATCTTACAGAACTGAGATAAACTGAGAAATTGTCTAAACATACAAGAAGATAACACAATCATAAAATATCTTTATACTCTTTTCTTTCATCAATAAAAAAGAACAATTTTGATAAAATAATAATACTGATTTTAATGATGTGCTACCTTTCAAGCTGAAATGCATACCGCATCTTATTTAAAAACGATAGCTCAATCCTCCAGAAAAACTCGTTCCAGAAAAACCAGCCTTTCTAAGCTTATGTTGATAGAGGAAATCACCATAAAGGGTAAACTTTGAAGATAACTTCGCATTAAAGCCCAATCCAGCTTCTAGGGAAGAACCCAAACTACCTAACTGGAAAGCATCTTTAAATCGCACAGATTGTTTTTCTCCAAAACTATGAGAAAGATAAAGCTTACCATAGAAGGAAATAGCATTTACCCCATCAAATCCAGTCGGAGTTTTAATCAAACGCCCTCCAATACGTCCCACCCACTGATCAAGTTTCCCCATCTCAATGTCAAAGTTATCAATATCACGAGCCTTATCAAACTGAAGATGTTGATAAACAACCTGGATCTGCGGATCAACAACAAAACCCTCATAGCCCGTTGCAAATGCTTGTCCACCAGTCAAGGAAACGCTTAAAGGATTACCCTCCAATGTTGCTGTCTTACCCCGTGCTAGGGTGAGAACATCACCTTTAAACAACCCATAAGAGAGAAGACCATCTACATAGAAACCCGCATCATACTGCATGCTGCCATATGCTGTAGCTGTCCATTTATTAAATGAACTCTCTTGGCTTTGTTTAACATCCAAAGGTTGCAAAGAAAGTCTACCATAAGTTCCCATAACCCCAAAGGACATGGTACCGTACATATTTTCGATTGTTTTCAACAAAATACCTGCTTCTACAGCATTATAATCAAGATCACCTCCGTAACCATATTCAAATGCGGACAGATCTGAGGCATAACGGTAACTGCTACCATAGCCGCGTAAATATAAAGCAGGCTCTTTATGAATATCCACCATACCAATGGAAATAGTACGCAGTAACTCCAACTGTTTGTTTTGATTACTGATATCCATCAAACCAGCATGGAACACGCTATTTGGCAAGAGCAAATAAGTCGGAACCTGCGGCACAACAGATCTTATACTTATACCTCGCTCAGCATTGAAAATATCCTCAAAAGAAGGTGTTCTTGGAGGTGTACGGCCTAAAACAGTAGAAGTATACGCAGAATCAGTCGATTCAACATATTGATTTTCTAAACGAAAATCCCAAAAATCTTTGCCTTTCTGAGCCAATCCAGCATCAAAATACTTTACCTGCGAAGAAGCTTTTGGACCATAAGAACGAAGAGTATATTTATAAGGTGAATTCACCAGTGTTACATAATGACCATTCAGCTGGAAAGAATCTTTCTCTGCCTTTCCATAAACCTGAATAATTGAAACACTATGAGGAGTTTTGCTATGTCCGTCTTCCTCCATATTTCCTGAAACTGCGTTCACATGCACTACAGTTTTTCCAGAAACATCACCATGGATTAAAAGCTGATCGGTTACTTGATTATTGTCCCTATCATTAGGGTTTAAACGCGCATTAAAGTAAATCCAAGCATTGCCAGAAGCATTATAGACAACACCCTCTCCTTCTCCAATGTGAAGTCTTTGATAATTACCAGGTATAGTAGATTTTGGTTTTCTAAAAACAATAGAACTATTATTAAGTTCTACTAATGAGATAACTGAAGTGCCAACCATATTTGGATTTAGCTGAGAGTTATATTTCGGACGAAATATAACCCATTCTGAATTATTACTTAAATGAAGCTTAGCAATAGATTTTTCATCAACACGCGTTCCCCCTTCAAGTACAGAGGAATTAGCTACAACGCTTATGGCAGCACCTTTATCAACTCTTAATAATAAATCTCCAGAAATTTTTGTATTTTGTGAAAGTTTAACAGAACCGTCAAATTTATCACTATAAATAGCTGTACTATTGGGAATAGTGAAAATCGTATTTTTTAAATCCACTACCCCGCGTATACTTAAGGGGACTTTTAACTTTCCTTTATTCGATACATAGTATCTTTGCCCAAGTTTCTCCTCATGAAACCATATACCATAACTTTCTTGATTATTTACTCCTTCACTATTTATTGTGATAATAGAATCTTCGATATGAATATTATTATTCTTCCCTGTTAAGAAAAGGCCAGAGATATTGGCAACATTAACCTTCCCTCGTTGAAAACCAATATAACTATCATTAAAATACGTGCCTAAAACCGCTCCTCTCCTACTATTATTATTTCCGGTAATAGAAACACCATCTAAAATAGCTTTTCCTCTTTCTACTACTGTAACTGCATCACCACCTATAAAATGAATCGACCCACCTTTCATCTTAACTTCTGCACCATTTCTGATGTCAAGACCTATAGCCAAAGGGTCATTTACTTTAATGTGCATATTAGTTAGAATACTAAGGGAGTCGTTACCAATTACGCTAACACCTGTTTGAACTGCATCAATCGATCCACCTTGCACCTCGATTGTCCCATTATAAACATCCACACCTATTGTCATATCCTTTAAGGTTGAATTGATTAAAATAACTTTCCCTCCTTCTGTTATCTTTACGCCAGTCATTTTTTCAGGCACCTTAAAGTTCTTTCCTGAATGATCATTTTTGTATGAAATACCATTAATAGTTATATTCTCCGCTTCAACTAATGTATTCGTCCCTAATACCTTTACAGCTCCCTCAACGTTTTGACCAGTTAGCTGATAAATTTTATTGGAGATTTTATGTGTTCCACCATCATTACAATGATAAGTTACTGAATTTGATTCACAAGAAAATTGATCCTTCTTAGCAGACTGCATATTAGCACCAACATCATGCCCAACAAAAAGGATAACTGTTGTAAGAGTATATAAAGAGAGATGATTTTTAAACATTTTTATCATAATCCTACTGCAAACTTTCTCCCTCTCCTGGCTACAAAAAACACACGCTTGCTTGATTCAGTTGCGCGCCATTTAATGCATTTTGTTAATTATGTTTGTTTTATTTAACGCGCTTTGTATTTTCGTAAAGGTACAATCAAAAATTTATGGCTTCGCAAAAATTAACAAGAAGATAACTGAAAAAATGATAGCAAAATTCACCCCAAAGCCGTTGTCTAAAACAAATTTTAAGAAGACGCTGATAGAGAAGACCATTATTAAACACACAGATTTAAATCTCTTAGCCATACACAAATCATCTTCTAAAGAAGGAAGCCAGAAAATTTAACTGAAAGCACATTTAAGGGCTGTAAGGTTATTTATATCTTCAAAAACATTAGCAAAATAAAATCGATGGAGAAAAAGAAAAAAGTCACAGGCCATTCCTGTGACTTTTTAAGAAATTGATCAAAAATATAACGAAAAACTAGAAATTATAGCGTAGTCCGCCAGAAAAACTCGTTCCAGAAAAACCAGCCTTTGTAAGCTTATGCTGATAAGCCAGATCACCATGAAGCACTAACTTTGGAGACAATTGGGCATTAAAACCTAATCCCGTCTCTAATGAAGAACCAAAAGCGCCGAGTTGAAAAGCATCTTTAAAGCGCACAAATTGTTTTCTTCCAAAATCGTGAGAAACATGAATCTTGCCATAAAAGGAAATAACACGTGCCTCATCAGCTGCTGTAAGCGACTTTGTTAAACGTCCTCCAACACGTGCTATCCACTGATCAAGATTTCCTATCTCAACATCAAAGTTGTCAATATCACGGACCTTATTAAATTGGAAACGCTGGTAAATAACCTGAACCTGCGGATCCCAAATAAGATCCTCACCCCCTATCATAAACACTTTACCAGAAGTCAACGAAGCACTTAGAGAATTTCCCTTTAATGTCGCCGTCTTGCCACGTGCAAGAGTGAGAACATCACCTTTGAACAAACCATAGGATAAAAAACCATCAGCATAAAAGCCGGTATCCGACTGCATACCACCATATAAGGAAACTGCTCCTCTATTAAAAGTACTTTTCCGGCTCTGTTCAACCTCAAAAGGCTGCAGAGAAAACTTCTCATAGGACCCGATAACTCCAAAAGAAGTAGCACCATATGCATTTTCGATTGTTTGTAGCAAAACACCCGCTTCGAAGCCATTATAGTCAAGCTCTCCTCCATAACCATATTCAAGCACAGAAAGATTCGAAGTGTAACGGTGATTACCACTAAAACCACGTACAAACAAAGCAGGATTTTCACGCATTTCTAACATTCCATTGGAAACAATGCGTAACGATTCTAACCACTTGTTTTGATTGCCAATATTCACAAAACCCGCATGGAACAAAGCATTTGGTACAAGTAGATAAGTTGGAACCTGCGGAACAACAGTCTTAACTCCAGGTTTAGGTTCAGAATCAAAATATCGATTTTCGAGACGAAAATCCCAAAATTCTCCACTACCTTTAACTAATCTTTGTGCAGAATTTGCTTTCCCTAAATCAGATTCTGGTCCATAAGCATAAAGCGCATATTGATAAGGCGAATGTGCCAGCGCAACATAACCACCATCTAACTGAAAAGAATCTTTACTTGCATTTCCAGAAACCTGAATAATGGAAATACCTTGTTCATTTCCACCACTACCTGTATTCCCCCCAGGACTTCCTGAAACTCCTTGTACATGAACTGTCGTTTTTCCGAAAACATCACCATGTATCAAAATACGATCAGTCTTTTGATCTTCAAGAGAGCCTCCACTATTCAAATATGTGTTAAGATGAATATGCGCACCATCAAGCGCCTTATAAACCTCACCCGTTCCTTTTCCAATGTGGAGTGTTTGATAAGTATAATTTTGATCAGGCTTTGATTGTATAAACCGAATGCTACTATCATTCATAAGAGTAACAAGTGAAACAACTGAATTATTTGTAAAACTAAGTCGATTCGGTTTTCTCCTTTGTGTTTTTTGTAAAATCCATTCAGAATTATTGCCCAAATAAAGTTTAACAGTAGAAGTCTCATCAACATGAGCTCCTCCTTCAAGGCTAGAAGCAATAGCTCGAACTGTCAAAGAAGCGCCTTTTTCAGCTTTTAATAATAAATTCTCCGAACTCAAAGTACTTTGCGTTAAATTAATACTGCCATCAGTGACATAATTACCGTAAATTGCATCATCCTGAACAAAAAACATCGTTCGATTCAAATTAACAACTTCCTTTCTGGAACGAACTTTCCCTTCCTCTGAAGAAGCCTCTTTTTTAAGTCCATCTCCTGTCCCCGTCTTCTCTCCCCGAAAATATATACCATAAGACTTATCACCATTCACTGTAACAGAAGAAGATTGAACATTAACCTCCGTCATAGCAGCATAAGGTAACAACTTCTCACTCAGTGGAACCGAATTAGGAGTAATAACTGTATTTTCCAACAATATACCATGAATATCAGCAACATTAACAGCTCCCTTAAAAGTAACAGAGCCGCCTACATCCATCAAAAAAAGCGCATGATTTTTTCGATTATTTTCTTCGCCCTTCCCAGTAATAGTAACATCATTGAGAATTACCTTGCCACCTAACGCTGAAGAAACCCCATGACTATTCACAAAACCAACTAAACTATCCCCTATCTTAATTTCGGAACCTCCATAACTATAAAGACTGGCTTTCCCCTTACTTGTTTTAATTTTTGTATTGCTTAAAGCAATCCGCGTTGGCGTCCCTATTGCTTGGATAGCCATCTGACTTTCACTAATAACTCCATTGTTCACTTTAATCGTCCCATTGCTAGCATGAAGAGCAACCTGTGTATTTTTGAGAGTAAAATTAGACAAAGTAATTTCTCCCCCCTCTGATACAGTTACACCGCGTATAAAAGATTTAGCTGGTACTTCACTGCGAACAGTTATATCTTCTCCAATAACTTTTGCATTCTCCCCCTTTACCGTTATAGCAACAGGACTAGAGGAGTATTGGGAAACATTTTGCGCAGTAATCATATAAGAGTTATTACTACTTTTCATTCTGTCTTCTACACAACGATCACATACATAATATATCCCATCATATACCATAAGCCTGCCCGGCCCATTACCAGAGCCTCCATCTTTGACATAAACATATCTATATCTTGCACCACTGCTATCCCCTCCTTCGCCTTGCAGAGGCCGTCCAACATTACTCCCACTAAGAACACCACTATAATTAGACGTAGAAGAATTAGACGTAGAAGGCATATAAGTAACGGTGATCCTATAAGGCGCACTCTCACGCTTCTCTGCATTTGCATAAGCACCTATTCCACTTGGTAGCAAAAAAAAGATAGCCGTTGTGAAAGTACATAAACGTACATGATTCCTAAAAACTCTAATCATAGTTCCCTCGAAACTTTCTTTCCCCTCTCATTGACATAAAAACCCTGATAAAAACGTCTCCCTGAGCACCTCAAAACGCGAAAAGTGCAACCCAAAGAACGCATCTATCGCTCATTTGAACCGTGCCAATGAATTACCCTCATAAACTCTGCAGAAGATCTGTATGGAAGACAACGACTACCTATAAGAGAATAATTACTAAACACACTTTATAAGTGTATAATGCATTCTGTATTTCGTGTAAAGAGAAAATAAAACTATAGAGTGTAATTAATTATATAAACAATCTATCATTGTGAGTTTAAAAAAACTAACAAAAATGTGCATAAAAAAGCTTGCAAAATCAGTAAAAGATGAATTCAAAAACAGGATTTAGGGAGCATAAAATACCACAGTGGTTAAAGCGGGATATTGTACACTAACACTGCCCCCTGAGCATTAAAAAGCCCTGAAAATCAGTCGTTATATCGTACCATTAGCACCAAAATCTTTAAGAAAGTTCCCATAAAAAGACTTGAAACGGCCAACAGCCGCTTTCATACACAAAACAATAAATATATAACCTTTTTCGTTAATATCAAAAAGAGAGGAACTTTTTGATAATAACACAGATTATTACAAAGCAAAAAGGCAGCACATTGTGCTGCCTTCTGTATCAAAATACGTATTATATCTTATACTAAAACCGATAACGCAATCCTCCAGAAAAACTCGTTCCAGAAAAACCAGCCTTTCTAAGCTTATGTTGATAGAGGAAATCACCATAAAGGGTAAACTTTGAAGATAACTTCGCATTAAAGCCCAATCCAGCTTCTAGGGAAGAACCCAAACTACCTAACTGGAAAGCATCTTTAAATCGCACAGATTGTTTTTCTCCAAAACTATGAGAAAGATAAAGCTTACCATAGAAGGAAATAGCATTTACCCCATCAAATCCAGTCGGAGTTTTAATCAAACGCCCTCCAATACGTCCCACCCACTGATCAAGTTTCCCCATCTCAATGTCAAAGTTATCAATATCACGAGCCTTATCAAACTGAAGATGTTGATAAACAACCTGGATCTGCGGATCAACAACAAAACCCTCATAGCCCGTTGCAAATGCTTGTCCACCAGTCAAGGAAACGCTTAAAGGATTACCCTCCAATGTTGCTGTCTTACCCCGTGCTAGGGTGAGAACATCACCTTTAAACAACCCATAAGAGAGAAGACCATCTACATAGAAACCCGCATCATACTGCATGCTGCCATATGCTGTAGCTGTCCATTTATTAAATGAACTCTCTTGGCTTTGTTTAACATCCAAAGGTTGCAAAGAAAGTCTACCATAAGTTCCCATAACCCCAAAGGACATGGTACCGTACATATTTTCGATTGTTTTCAACAAAATACCTGCTTCTACAGCATTATAATCAAGATCACCTCCGTAACCATATTCAAATGCGGACAGATCTGAGGCATAACGGTAACTGCTACCATAGCCGCGTAAATATAAAGCAGGCTCTTTATGAATATCCACCATACCAATGGAAATAGTACGCAGTAACTCCAACTGTTTGTTTTGATTACTGATATCCATCAAACCAGCATGGAACACGCTATTTGGCAAGAGCAAATAAGTCGGAACCTGCGGCACAACAGATCTTATACCTTGCCTAGAATTGAAAATATCCTCAAAAGAAAGTGTTCCTGGAGGTGTACGGCCTAAAACAGTAGAAGTATACGCAGAATCAGTCGATTCAACATATTGATTGTCTAAACAGAAAACCCAAGGCTCTTTATCCTGAGACTCTTCCTCCGAAAGCTCTTTTGGAGCATAAGAACGAAGAGTATATTTATAAGGTGAATTCTCCAATGTTACATAATGACCATTCAGCTGGAAAGAATCTTCCTCTGCCTTTCCATAAACCTTAATAATTGGAACACTATGAGGAGTTTCGCTATATCCGTCTTCCTCCATATTTCCTGAAACTGCGTTCACATGCACTACAGTTTTTCCAGAAACATCACCAAGGATTATGAGTCGATCAGATACTTGCTTTTCATACATTAGGAGTCGTTGATTTACTCGCTTCATGTTCATATCATTAGAGCTGTCCCTATCATTAGGGTTTAAACGCGCATTAAAGTAAATCCAAGCATTGCCAGAAGCATTATAGACAATACCCCCCTCTCCTCTTCCAATGTGAAGTGTTTGATACCCATCGGATTCTGATACAAATTCAATAGTACTATTTGCAAGGCTTATAGATGAAATACATGAATCTGGGCAACTATTCGAAAGCTGCTGAGATACATACTCACTTCTTTTTAAGAGCCATCTCGACCCATTAGATAAATCAAATCGGGCATCAGAATCATTATCAATACGCACACGACCTGTGATTATAGAATCATTAACTAAAACAGACAAATCAGAGTTATTTCTAGAGACCAACAACAAATCACCAGAGAGAACTGTTTTCTTTTCTACGGTAATACGACCAAGAGAATTATAACCATAAATAGCTATACTATTAGGAACATTGAAATCAGTTTCTTTCAATGAAACATCTCCTACATTTAATTCTCTCTGTTTTGATCCTTCAAAATATATACCGTAGAATTTATTACCCTCTACCGTGATAGATGAAGACTCGATATTAGCGCGATTAATCGAGGAAAGAGCCTCAGTGTGCCTCTTTCTTCTTTGGGCATTTATCTGAACATCATCATCCGCATCATTATCCGTATCGTCCCTAAACGACAAAGCATTTGCATCCGTATCATCCCTAAACCACAAAGCATTTCCATCAGTAACAACACGTCCATGAGCAAAATCAATAGAGCTACCATCACTTAATAAAAAAGCCGCATACTCAGGCATTTCTACAGAATCCGGTATCTGGTTACTTTTTGCAGTAATATTAACTTCGTTTAATTTAATTCCTCCCCCTAATTCAGACCTCACTGCCACTCCATTTGTAAGGTTAATTGAACCAGAATTCATTGCTATCTTACCGCCTTGACTGGTAAGACCAGCCATAGCCGAAGGCCCTTCAACACTAATTTCTGTATCACCTAAATTAACAGAGGACTCAGGTCCCACAAGAACTCCTACATAATCAGCATTAATCTCTCCACCAGTCATGCTAATCTTTCCGCCTCTTTGCGCTTCAAGCCCAATCTGAGAAGACTGAATAGCTGACTGCTCACTCAAAATAATCTCTGCATTCTCTTCTGCAAGCACAGCACTGATAGGTAACTGAGAAAGTTCACTCCCATCTTCATTATCAGAAGAACCCATACTAATAATGTTCACTCCCTCCAGTTCAATAATAGTATTTTCACTATTCGCATGCACAGAATGCCCGACATCATCACTTAATTGAAATATATGATCTTTGATTACATGTGATTCGCCATCACCGCATAAATAAGAACTAGACAAACTCTCTGTATCATTCTGCTTCGTAATATAACATCCAGAAGAAACACTAGATACTTCAGATTCTTCTGTTAGAGATTTTACTAAAGCAGCAGAAAGAACACGTCCTTTAGGTGCAGTATGCTGAAACATGGTAGAAGGCGTACTCGATAAAGAAGTAGACACTATAGTCTCTTCAGAAGTTTCATCAGGTCTTCCAAATTCAGAAGGCCTTGTAGGCATATGATTTTGAGATTCAGCTGCCTCCTCTACCTCTAAGTCTTCATCTGTAAAACCCAAAAATCCGTCAGATTCACCATCAAATTCCTCAACAATTATCTTCTCTTCAGGCGGACTAACCTTGTTAGCAAAGGACTTATATGGAGTAATGTCAGGAACAATTTGCACATTTTCTAAACGAAAATCCCAAACTTGGCTGCTTTTATTAACTAGTGCCTTATCAAAATATTGCATTTTGGGAGGAATAGTCGGACCATAAGCATGAAGAGTATATTGATAAGGTGAACCATTCAGTGTTACATATTCACCATTCAACTGGAAAGAATTCTTCTGTGCATTTCCATAAACTTGAATAATTGAAATACTGTTTTTTTGCGGCGGCCTTGACCCTCCAGTTTCTAAAACATCGTGTACTTGCACCTTAGTCGTTCCGGAGACATTACCATGAATTAAAAGTCTATCAGAAATTTGTGCATCATTCGAATTGTTAGAACTCAAACGTGCATTGAGGTGAATCCAAGAATTACCAGTAGCAGAGTAAACCGTACCATATCCTTTACCAATGCGAAGTGTTTGATATCCATTTGCTCCATCTTGGCTGCTGGAATGTATGAATCTAAGAGTACTATCAACAAGAGATAAAGATGAAATACATGAATCTACACAACTGTCATTATCATTACGGCGTTGCAAGTGCTGTTTCCATATTTGTGGTCTTCCCGTTAAATGCCATTCTGAGCTATTTGATAAATAAATAGCGGCGTTAGCACGTTTAGCAATGTGAGCACCACCCTTAATTACAGAATCATTGACAAAAACCGCTAACCTGCCAGAAGATTCAACCTTCAAAAAGAGATCACCAGAAAAACGTGACTTGTCATCTATAAGGACAATACTGTCCAAATTACGGTTATAAATGCCTATACCTTCTGGAACATCTAAAATGCTCTGTCTCAAAAAAGCCAGACGCGGCTCTTTAGACGGCGTTTTAGGGAATCTATTAGATCCACTAAAATATACTCCATAAGATGTCACACCACGTGTTTTAATAATCGAAGAGTTGATACCAGTATCGAAGAACAGTTTTTTAGCATCATTTACATCAAACTGATAACTATGTGCGGAGAACGCTTTGTGGAGAGCAGTGCTAGCATGAGAAAAAACAGCTTCTTCAACACCATGGATAAGATTAACATGGGGAGCTTCCAAACTTCTTTCACTGGAAGCTTCCAAACTTCTTTCACTACGCGGAAGGCGTCCAGCAGAATTGGGAGGAAGCTTAGCAGGTCTAGAATTTCTAACAGGAGCATCATGGATCCATAGGATACCAGTATCAGAAACCTCAATATTTTGCTGATTAAGAGCAAGCATACCGTCAAATACAATAAAGAGAACATTTTCAGGTCCATGCAAAATATTCTTGCCGGAGAGTTGCAAACCGGAAACGCTCCGGGTAACATTAGGTTGACTATTTAATGTACCTCTTTCCATTTGTATTGTATAATAAAGACTCGTCAGTCCCTCATCAGAATCTACTCCTCTTTCTTCTTTTTTTAATCGAATATCAACCCCATCTAATGCAACAGTTGCTCCCCCTTGTAATATGACTCCAACCCCTCCTTTTGGTAGGGTAATGCTTCCATCTTTCATCAGTATTGCAGAATTCCCCAAACCATAAAGACCCATTGCATCCACCGCAATATCTACGTCTTTCAAAAAAATAGCTGCACCGGAGGAAGCTATAACACCTCCATAAGAATCTCTCACACTCCCACCATCCATCTTGATATTCCCATGAGCACTTACAAGACCAACAAAAAAAGACTGAATAGTTGAGTTTTTTAATTCAATATTTGCTCCCGAATCTGCTCCTACAGCACTATTGTTATAGTTGTCAAAATCCAAATAAGTCACACGACTACCATTCAGATTATCATTCCCAGCTGTAAAAGGCACACCCATGATAAAAGGTACACCCACGATGTTCACATTCTGTGCTTTAACAGATGTGCCCGCCGCATACAAACCCATACCTGGATTTGTAACACGAATATTTCTGTCTTTTATCGTATATTCACTTATCGTAGATTGACCACCACTCGTACACTCAATAGGTCCCTGCCGTTCTGGTGTCACGTCGCCAAGAATCACACGAGTTGCTGGATCAAGAACTTGACACGATGTAACATCCCTCTGAGAAATACCCTCGCCATTAGAAGGATTATTCCCAATACAAACATCCACACCTTGTAAAAAGAAGAAAGCACTTGTTGTTAATGCGCACAAACGTGTACGTTTTTTAAATACATTGATCATATATTAAACCTTCTAAATAAATTGCAAAAGCACCAGAATTTAAGTGAAAATGAGGTAATGAACAATTTGTAACATATATTAGTCAACTTTACAACATAATGTTATTTATTTATATCATTTTGTACATAAAAATGTCTAAGTTAAATTTTTCAGTGCACAATCCCTTATAATATTTTATAAGACTAAAGATGATTATAATATTTTATAAGATTAAGGATGGAACGATGATGATAAAATATCTAAAATGGGCAATCTTTGTTTTGGTTGCTGCAATCAGCTTTGCAACACTTTCATGGGCAAACGCGAATACAAATGTAGAAAAGGTGACTATTAATCACGTTTCAGGTACAACTTCTGTTCCTACTTCGCCACAAAAGGTTATTGTGTTTGATCTTGCCTCACTTGATAATATGAATCGCCTTGGAATTGAAGCGGTTATCGGTGTTCCTGAAGGAAAAAAACCTACATATTTGCAACAATTTGATGACACAAAATATGAAAAAATTGGTACTCTTTTTGAACCAAATTATGAAAAAATTGCCGCCCTTCAACCTGATCTCATTATTATTTCCTCTCGAACTCAAGCCAAATATAAAGATTTATCTAAAATAGCTCCAACTATTGATCTAACTATTGGAAATCAGCATGCTCTTGAAGAAATTGAACGTAATGTGTCTATTCTCGGTAAAATATTTGGCAAAGAAAAGGAGGCTGAAGAACAAATTGCGAAATTAAAAGAAAATTTAGCAGAAATTCGTAAAAACACCCAAGGAAAAGGTACAGGGCTTATACTCATGACATCTGGTGGAAAGATAAGTGCTTTTGGACCTCAATCACGTTTTGATATTTTCCATTCAACATTTGGAATTGCTCCTGCAACTGATAAACTAACCGTACAAAAACATGGACAACTTATTTCTCCCGAATTTATTCTCGAAACTAATCCTGACTGGTTACTGGTTATTGACCGGGATGCAGCAATTGGACGAGAAGGAAAATCAGCAAAACAACTACTTAATAATGAACTGGTTCAACGGACAACAGCTGGAAAACAAAATCAGATTATTTATCTGGACTCTTGGAGCTGGTATCTAGCGAATGGTAGTCTAACTGGACTTCATGACACAGTTCAAAAACTCAATGAAGCCTTTACAAAAGGCAAATAAGCATACAAATAACTTGCTTGTTATAGAGATACAATTTAAGAGCAAAAGTTGTTTATAGAAAACTTCTGCTCTTTTTTGTTAGGAAATAATTTAACGTGACGAATTACTGGATAGCCATAATAGTTCTCATCGTGCTGTCTATCCTAAGTATTTTTGTTGGTTATTCTGATGTAACACCTTCCGACCTATTATCAAGCGATCCACACGCGTGGCTCCTCTTCTGGCAAACGCGCCTTCCTCGTACAGTTGCAGTACTTTTGGTCGGTTCAGCACTTGCACTATCAGGCATGATTATGCAATTGCTTGTACGCAATCGCTTTGTGGAGCCATCGACTTCGGGAACTGATGAATCCGCTTCTCTTGGTATTCTTTTGGTCATGATTTTCCTTCCTGATATACCTGTGTTCGGGAAAATGGTTATTACTACGATTTTTGCCATGGTTGGCGCATTACTTTTTATGTTTTTATTGCGCCAGATTCCTCTAAAATCTGTTCTTATTGTGCCTCTTACAGGGATTATGCTAGGATACGTCATTGGTTCCTTAACCAACGCTATTGCCGATCATGAAATGCTGCTTCCTTCTCTGCAAACTTATTTATTTGGCAGTTTTGCGATGATTCTTGATGGAAAATACGAAATCTTATGGTTATCACTTCCCCTGTGTACTCTTGCCTACTTTACCGCTGATCGCTTTACAGTAGCTGCTCTTGGAGAAGATTTAACTAATAATCTTGGGCTTAATTATCGTAACGTTATGTTCTTTGGTCTTTTTATTGTCTCATCAATCACCGCCGTTGTAATCTGTACAATTGGCCGTGTTCCTTTCGTTGGACTGATTATTCCAAACCTTGTTTCAAACTTTATGGGTGACAATATGCGCCATACAGCTCCTTGGGTAGCAATCAATGGCGCAGGACTAGTATTAACTTGTGACATTTTAGGACGAATAATTCATCCTTCTCTTGAAATCCCCATCAGCACTATGATGGGGGTTATTGGGAGCTTTATCTTTATTATATTGCTTTTACGTTGGAGAAAGCGTCTTGGATAAAAAGAAAGCAACAATGCTTGTATTCACGACACTTATAGTAAGTGCAGGCTTTCTAATCAGCCTTTACATGACATGGAACATCAACAGCTATACGTGGACATTCCGGCTCACAAAACTTATCTCTCTTCTTCTTATTGCATATACGATTGCCGTTTCTACTATTTTATTTCAAACAGTCGTCAATAACCGTCTGCTTACTCCTTCTATTATGGGATTTGATCAGCTTTATATTTTAATCAAAACCATCATAATTTATTTTCTTGGCTCTCTTTCTTTGCCTTTTTTAAATGAAGAAGGACAACTCGTTCTTGAGGCTCTCATTCTCATTATTTTTTCAATAAGCCTTTTTCATTGGCTGTTTTCAGGAAGTATAAAAGGGCTTCACTTGACCCTATTGATTGGTGTTGTTTTAGGTGGCTTTTTTTTCAGTTTACGCATGTTCATGCAATTACAATTGAATCCAGATCAAATGATGAATTTAACGGACATCATGTTTGCAAATTTTAATAAATTTAATACGTCATTAATAATTTTTGCCACAATCATTGTCTTCATTGTAAGTCTGATTGGTTGGCGTTCACACCACCTGCTTGATATTCTAGCTCTTGGACGCGAGAATGCCCTCAATCTCGGAGTTGATTACCATAAAAGTGCTACAACTATACTCATTTTTGTTTCTATTCTCGTATCCATTTCCACAGCACTTGTAGGACCTGTTACCTTTTTTGGACTATTAGTTGCCAACCTTTCCTATGAACTTTCCCCACAAGCAAAACACAGTGTTATTGTTCCAATTACGATATTAGTAGCTGTTATCTGTTTAGTTGGTGGACAATTTATTTTAGAGCAAATTTTTAATATGGCAGGACGTTTAAGTTTTATTATTGAATTTTGTGGTGGAACTGTCTTCTTAACCTTACTGATGAAGGGGAAATTAAAATGATTGAAATTAATCATCTTTCCAAATTTTATGGAGCGAGATTAATTATCGATAATTTATCCCTTCATCTTCCAAAAGGAGGAATTATCTCTCTCATTGGTCCCAATGGTTCTGGAAAATCCACTCTTTTAATGATGATAAGACGTCTTTTGCCAAGTAATAAAGGTACAATTAACATCGACGATTTTAATATTGAGTCAATGCCCCACGATATTTTGGCGCAAAAACTTTCACTTCTACGCCAAGATAATCCTTTATCTGTTCGTCTAACCGTATACGATTTGGTCAGTTTTGGACGTTATCCTCACTCCAAAGGCCGATATAACAATGAAGATAAACAATTTATTGAAAGTGCACTCAGATATCTCGGTTTACAAGACCTAAAAAATCGCTTTTTGGATGAACTTTCTGGAGGACAGCGCCAACGAGCATTTATCGCGATGGTCATCTGTCAAGATACCGATTACCTTCTGTTAGACGAACCATTGAACAATCTTGACATGAAACATTCCGTTTCCATGATGAAGCAACTACGTCGGACAGCTGATGAGCTCAAAAAAACCATTATCATTGTCATACATGATATTAATTTCGCTTCATCCTATTCGGATATGATCGTCGCACTCAAAAATGGCAAAGCGGCTTATTGTGGAACACCAAAAGAAATTATGCAACCCAAAATCCTTAAAGATATCTATGATGTAGATATTCAGATTCAAACGATCAATGAAATACCAATCGCCTTTTATTATCAATGAATTTTTCTTATTATCAATAATTACTAAGATTCTTTTTTGAACTTGCGTACCCTACAAAATCTGCTAAAAATGACAAAATCTGCCACTGGGGAATAGTTTAATGGTAGAACAGCGGACTCTGACTCCGTCAATCTTGGTTCGAATCCAGGTTCCCCAGCCAAGAAATGTTTGTAGCTTGCCAGCAGGTTTTGTATATTTTGACACTAGGTTTTGTACCAATTTATTTTTTTTCAAATGTAGATGTCGAGAAATGCTGTTAAGACGTCTTACTGATTTTGGAGACAAACCAATACGATCCGCCACATGTTTAGAAAAGCATAAAGTTGTCCCTTTACCATCTTCTCCTTCTATTTGAGCAATAGGTGCAAGTTGCACCAGTTGCTCTAAATGCGCACCATCACCGATCAAAGGGACAAGTTGTCCCTTTGATTTTTTATCCCCTGCACCTGCGGTTTCATTGTCATTTGAAGAGGCATCTTCGTTTGTTTGAGCAATTCGGTCAACTTGACCGAATTGCTCTTTTTTGACTTTATGTTGATTACTGCCATCCCCACCACGCTTAATTTCCCCATACTTCTTTTCCCACAATTCGCGGTAAGTCTGGACAAAAAGCGCACGGTCAATCACTGACAATTCATTGCGAAACAGGTTTTCCGCCACCTCTAAAAGCGCAGCATTATCCTTATCAGCCTGCACCACAACCGCATCAATAGCGCTATAGCCCAAAAGCTCCGCAGCACGAAGCCGATGCGCACCAGCAATAAGCGTATAATTGCCCTCTTTCGCATTGGGGGTATGGCGCACCGTAACCGGATTCATCAATCCCTCCCGCACTATTGATTGTGCAAGCGCCTTGGCATGCTCATCATCCACAGGGCGTATACGCTCCGGCACCACAATCACATCAAGAGCAAGCTTTTGAAACTGTGCCATCACGCCCCCGCCTTTCTGATCTCTTTAAAAAATAAATCCATCGCACGCCCCGCCCATCTTCGATAAGCTTTCGCAAATACAGCTTCTTCCAAACGCCGATTAATTGTATGCAAAGAGCGAGCAACAGCAGTGCGTTCACGCTCTTGCATGGCAACAAGACGCCGCCGCGGCACCTCAAACTGATAATGCAAGATATGAATAACAATCTGCCGTGCTAACGCCGCATCAAATAAGCCATGCGGAGGGTCAATAATATACCGGATTGGTACATGCCTAAATCCACCACTCACGGCTTTTAAAGAACAGGAAAGCATCACCTGTAAACGTTCAACTTCTGAATAAGGATTAAAAATTTCTCTTTTGTCCTCTGGGGTCCATAAATTACAAGCAGCAACCATAACCACCCCCGATAAAAACAATATGACCACCCCCTAATCGCCAAAACCAACCTATCCAAACGGCTGTTCCATGATGCAACTCTCTGCAATTTATCTTGCCCATTTCGTATTGATCTTTAGACATTGATAAACCTTTTTATCTTATGGTATTTAAATTCATGGCAAATGCGCAAAAACGCAAAGCCGTGTAACGAAGTTTAAGCAGCATTACCGCGCAAAGCAGAATGCGCACGCGAATCTGTGTTGGCATGTTTTGCTGCTTTAAAAATGCGACGGCGACTTTTGGGGTAGCGGTCGCTAAAAACCTGCTCGACGGGCAAACCGATAAAATCGGCAATGGCGCGTTCAGCTTTCTCGTTAGACCGTGTCCAGATATGTTGAACACTGGATGACGAGAGTTGATAAGCTTTCGCGAGCTCTGCCAAGGTCATATTACGGCGGCGTAGCTCGGCTAAAATACTATGGCGATCCCATACTTGAATGCATGTTTGGGTGGTTGTCATAACTTTCGCTCCTGCTTCAAACGGATGCTCCCACATCCGTTTTTTGTGGGGTTAATTGTAAAATATCCGCCCTCTATATCAGGCGGTAATTAGAGGTATAAACAATTATAATTGTTTTGTCAAATTAATTATAATTGTTTTGAGGTGTTTTTTTGGCACGTCCAGAAGCAGAACCAAAAACAGAATTAGCGAAACGATTTCGTGAAGTGCGACGCGTCCTTGGGTTCGCAGAACGCAAAAAATTTGCGGAGCATCTTGGTATAACCGCTGCATCTATAGGAACGTATGAAATTGGCATAAGCGAACCTACCGCCTCTGCTCTATCTAAATATCAAGAAATATGCGGTATTTCATTAGATTGGCTTGTAACTGGCAATGGCGAAATGTTCATGGACATGGCAAAGGCAAAGGCGGCATGTTTTAAAGCTCCTATCCTTCCTTCTGGTCTCATGAAAAAACTCGGTCGCATAGCTTATACAACCTATCACGATGCAAATATAAAACTCCCCCCTGAAGATATAGCGGAACTCGCGGCGGAACTTTATGGAAAACTGCAAGAGCTTGTTCAAAACATCAACGACACAGAAGAAGTAGAACTTACTTTGCCTCTTCTAAAACTGCATTTAAAGCGTCAAATAGAGGCTGAAAGTGCACATCTAGAAGCTACACAAGATACGGCTTAATGCTACTCTAAAATGAATGGGGGAATCTCTTTTTAAAATCCTGTAATTTAAGCTAACCTAAATATGAATAAGGAGCACTTTTGGCACGCCCTGAAAGAGAACCTAAAACAGAACTCGCAAAGCGGTTGCGTGAAATAAGACGAATGCTCGGAAACGAAGAACGGGGCATTTTTGCGCAACGCCTTAATTTACAACGAGGTACTCTTGCAAATTACGAAATCGGAGCACATGAGCCAACATCCTCAGTAATTAACGCCTATCATACAGCCTATAACATTAATCCCTATTGGCTTGTCACTGGTGAAGGCGAAATGTTTAGTGACATGGCAAAAGCGAAAGCAGCAGGCTTTAAAGCACCTAGCATTCCTACTGGATTGATGAAAAAGCTTGGTCGCATAGCTTACACAACCTATCGCGATGCAAATATAAAACTCCCCCCTGAAGATATAGCGGAACTCGCGGCGGAACTTTATAAAAAACTGCAAGAGCTTGTTCAAGACATCAACGACACGGAAGAAATAGAGCTCACCTTGCCTCTTCTAAAATTGCATTTAAAACGTCAAATAGAAGCTGAAAAAGAACACTCCAAAGCTGCACAAAATTCGGCTTAATGCCTCTCTAAAATGAAAAATGAAAGTGGAAATCTTTTTACATTAAAAAATTTATATAAATTATTGATAAAAAATGCTTTTTACTCAATTTTTAGAGATTTCCACTTATATATGGAAATCTTTTTTGCTTTTTTGGTCATTTTTGGCTGATTTTGGAGTCAATTGAACGTTTGGATTGATTTTTTTTAAGGGGCTTCAAAGGCGGTTTTCTGGGCTTTCACAGACTTTTCAAAATTTTTCACAGGGTTTTCAAAGACCCTTCAAAGCCTTCTCTCATTTTTACCCCTAAATTCCAATTTTCGCTCTTTTTAGCTCTTTTTTACAATTTTAGGTGTCAAAATCTATTTTGACAAAACGCGCATTTAATGCTAAATTTTATACATAAAAACAACAAATTACCACGTATTCCTACCTAATCCCACCTTTTCCCACTTAGTATAAAACCTAGTGTCAAACTACATGCACACTAATAATTGGCTGCGCTATTGTGTTATATTGTATCAGACGGGTTATTCACAAAACTAGCCTCGTTGACTAGACCAGCAACCCAGCTTCTATTCTTTGTTGCTTTGCTTTTCTTTGTCTAGTGCTTTTAGTGTAATCTCTGTGGTATAGAAGATTTTCTATTTATGTATAAGAATTGGACAGAGTTAAAATAACCATTACAATCAACTACATACTCTGAACATGGGAACGCATAGCGCAAAAAGGACAGAAACTATTCCTCATTATAGTTATAGACGAAATTTCCTAGCAAAATTATCGACATCTCTCACATAATCTATACTCTTTTAAAAGATATCATTTCATTTAGAACGTCTAACAAGCTTCGTGTCCTCTTTTTTCCAATTAAAAAAGAAAAAACATCACTACAAATTACTACAACTAGTGGAGAAATGCTTATCCACCCCAATAACACCTAGATCCTTTATCAGAAGGGGCTTTCCTATTACTCCATTATAAGCTTTGACATGAATGTTTTTTCCCTTCACATCTATGAGGTAATAATCTCCATTAAAAAGCGCTCCAGCTGTATAAACAGGAATATTCCCAAAAACCTTGTCATTTTTTGCGCGGCAATAGGACTGATAATGTGTATGTCCAACGAATATTGCTTTGACATTATGAGAGGTAATGATCGACTTAAACATCGATAAATCTTTAGCATTCTTTTTACGAATAAAAAAGGATTCACCATCAATAGACGCTGCACGAGCATCATGAAAATTAATGATTGTAACTTTACCTCTCGCGTCAGCAGCAGCTAAATCTTTTTTAAGCCAATCCAAAGACTTATTGATTTCCACTTCTATGAACTGTTCTTTCAAACGAACCGTATAGCTCGGATAATTATGAAGCTGCACATAATGAATATCTCCATAATCCCAAGAATAACTCAAACTCCCCTTAATTAAATGAATATTCCCGCCCGAAATAGGAACTAAATTTTCAGAAATATCTGCACTAAAATGAGATAATTGACTACTATATTTTTTAATTTCCGATACCATTCTTGAAACCGCACTTATAGCACACGCATCTTTATAAAAATTGAATGCTTCAGGAATTGTACACTTACCAACATTATTAGCATAATCATGATTTCCTAACCCCTCATAGACAGAAGAAGTGAGCTTTTTATACACCATTGCGTAATCATCATAGTTTTTCTGTTGACCAAATTCTGTCAAATCACCATTTACAATATGGAAAGCAGCCTTATGCGCTTTTATGACACTTGCAACCCGCTCATTTATCTTTAACCAAGGCTCTCTATTTGACAAACTATTTGCATCACCAGAATTCAAACGCCATGGTTGTGGATCAGCCATAATGATGGCGGTATAATTTTTTACAAGAGAGTCTTTTTTCATAGACTGGACCGGTAATGCACTATGATAAAGCCCCGGGTCTCTTTTTAGCATTTCAGAATCAAGATTAAAACAACCAGAAAGAACAAAGACAATCATAATGATTGCGATATATTCAACTTTATATTTCATAAACATATCACCTAAAAACTTATATGTTTTATTGTATTGTAAAAAAAGCTTCTAAAGGCAATCTTTTAGTTCTTCTTGTCAATAATGTGACAAAAACAAAATCAATGAAAGTGCAATTGGATAATATCAAAACACCACTTCTCTGAACTTTCAACCTAAGGCACTTCATTAGTTAAGATTTTTAGCTTGAGATATGGCTATTGTAAAGATCCGTATGACAACCTCTTAATTAAAAGCCTGTCCTATCAAAAAAACCTAGCAAGCACTGGTATATTACAAAAATGTTCCAAATTAAGAAAACACAAGAGACCACTATATATTTTAACAGTCAAAATATTTTAACAGTCAAATTTTTTAGATATCAAGATCAAATACATTCAACAAAAAACTATTCATAATAAATGAGAAGCAATCAATATTGCTAATTATCTTTGTAATCTATTTTAATAATATAAAAAGTATTTATAAAAAATTCAATATTTTTAAATTTTAATAATAAACAAATATGTACAAAATATACTTCTATTTAATATAATAATAATTATTAAATTATTATATTGTTATTTTTATTAAAAAACCTATAACTTATACTTCTTATAAGCAGAAAAATATTAAAACTTATAAGCTAGGAAACTATTGATATCTAAAAAATCTCTTTATACTCTGCACAGCTATTGTAACAATTTTACTGTCTGGTGCATATCTTAATATACAAGCCAAAATCTTGAAATTTCTAATAGGAAAACAGAAACTGTATCCAACCAAACTTGTGTAGATTATCCATGCAAAAGATGGTGAAAAAATGATCAGCAAGCATATAACGTTAACCGAGAATAAAGAAACAGCTTCTAACTCAGGGCTAATCAAGTACATTGCAACAGTTGAAGATCTTAACCATATAATTGAGTTATTGGATGGCACAACAATAATTGGGACTGCCTCTGATAGTCCGTTGAGTCTTAACGCAAAAGACAGTGAGATAATCAAGATGATTTGAGAACCCATTACAAATTCTGAAATAGATGCTTCTTTATGAGAACAGCAAAAACTGGTATAACTGGAGCAAGTTTTTCAAGCGTAATACGCTATTAATTTTAGTACAAAACCACGAAAAAAATCTATTTACTCATTCATTTTAATACAAAGATAGGATACTACGCCGCATTTTGATTTATAAACCTGGATTACTGCATCACAATCCTCTTTTACTTTAATTGAAGAGAGCGAAATTAAAGAGAGCAAAATCTTTTCTGTAGTCCTATCTTATAAAACACTTTATGCACTCTTCCCTTTCCTTTTACGCAAAAGCACATCGTCTTAACACTTTATAATGGTGCTCAAGACGTATATGAGCAATATTTTCACCTTACCCCTATAGAGCTTTCATGACAACAAGCTTTGCCCCACGCATAATGCTGCAAAACATCATCTTTATGGTAATTCAATAAATAAACATGGACCTACTAGAATTAGTTTTTTGAATCTGTTGTTCACTGGTTTGCATTCCCATTTTGAAAGATTTTCTGAAGAAGACTTTCAAAGTAGAGGGCATATTATGTAATGCTTCACTTATAATTCATTTTGTTATTTACAATAATAACATATTGATATAAAATGGTTCCGGTCCTGTACCATTAAGAAGAAGTTAAGTCGAGGGAATATTAACATGAAGAACATCTCTAAGAAAAATTTTTTATTATGTACAATTGCTGGAGTTTTTGTTTTCTCTCATTTCAGTTCGGTTTATGCCAATACTACCTTTCTCGAACTCCCGAAAGTTAATATTACCGAAGGAGAAAAAACTCTAAATAATGTTAATATCCGTGATAGATATTATGCAGTGGTTGTTGATGGACCGCAGTCTGTTGCTACAATAACAAAAGCAAAAATAACCTCAGAAATGGTTGCATTGGGTGCAACAAAAGGTGGACATCTTAATGCTACAGAAATTGATGCAAAGGCTCTAATAAAGGGTCTAGACATTACAAATGGTATCATAAATCTTAATGATTCAGTCATAAATGTTAAAGGTAACCATGAAAGCTATGGTATTGTTTTTGGTAGAACACTAAATGCTCATATAAATAATGGCCAAGAAGTTATTAACAAGGCAATTTTGACCAATACAAAACTTCTTGTGAAAGACGGTATCGGTATTATCGGCCCATACTCAAACGCTGAAGTTAAACTTAAAAATTCAGAAATTCGTGCCGATATGTTATTAAAAAATATTATATCAACCGACCTTGATCCTGTTACTTTTACATTAACCGCTGATAATTCAATTGTAGAAGGAAGAACAAGAACTTTACAAAAAAATACAACGATTTTTACTCTGAGTAATAACAGCAAATGGTACTTAAAAATCAGTCAATACGAAGCAGATAATGATACCAATCTATTTAACTACCCGCTCCTTGATATTAATCAACGAGCGCAATCTACCGTTTCAATACTGAACCTTAATAACAGTTCTATCATCTTTAATGCTCCAAATGCACTAACACAGAACCATTATAAAATCTTGAATGTAGGAAAACAACCACAAGCTGAAGAGCTTCAACCACAAGAAAATAGGGCTTCCGATGTAGCAGCAGTCTATAATGCAACAGGCGATGCAGAGATCTATTTTAATACCGAATGGAGTGATGGCCTAACAAAAGAACAACAAAAAACGGACCGTCTTCTTATTCATGGTGATGTGTCAGGCACTACAACAATCTATTTCAACAATCTTTCAAAGAATGAAAATCCAAAAGAAGAAAATGCTATTCCTTTGAACACTCGCGGTCTGTCGCTGGTTCAAGTTTCTGGAAAAGCAAATGAAACTGCCTTTAAATTGACAAATGGTTATACCACAATAGGCGGTTTTCCTTATAAATATATACTAAACGCCTATGGACCAACTTCAAGTCATGGGAGAGCCAGTGTTGCACAAAGTCTTGTGGGAGAAAATAAAAATTTTTGGGATTTTCGTTTGCAAAGTGCCACTCTTGATCGTGAAGCAAAAATCAAAGCTCTTGTGCCCCAAGCAGCAAGTTATTTGGTGATGCCTAACGCTATATTTTCTGCTGGATTCGCTGATGTAAACAATCAAAATATACTGTTAGACAGTATGCGGACAACAAACTTTGGAGCAAATAATAAAAAGAGAGGGATATTTTCATCTTCCTATGGCAATAAGATTACGTTATCTTCTAACCGTAACCCATTACAATATGGCTATGGTGCAGATGTTCAGTATACTGCCCTACAAACAGGTATTACATTAGCAGTGTTAGAAGCTCAAGACATCACGACAAGTTTTGGTCTTTTAAAAACATACGGGAAATTAGCTTTTACTCCAAAGGACATAGAAGGAGCTGGTAAAAGTACACTGGATAAATGGTCTCTCGCAGCATATAGCAGCATCCAACATAACAATGGCACGTATGTTGATACGCTCTTCTCTTACGGAACCATCAAGGGGAATATCACCACGGCTCTCATTGAAAGTACCACAAAATTAGATAACACTGATACATTGAGTGCTTCAGCTACTATTGGACGAAAACTAGCAACCACTGTTGAGAAATTGATATTTGAACCACAAGCACAAGTTGTTTATCAGCGCCTCATGCTTGGCACTCTCTTAGATGTAGATGGCTTTAAAGTGAATATGGGCAATCCTCATCAATGGTTGGTACGGGTCGGCGGACGTTTAACACAAACTATGCTTCCTACTAAAGAAGACGTCACCATTTCTTTTTATAGTAAACTGAATATGATTAAAACTTTTAGTAATAATAAAACGATACAAATTGGTGATACTTTCTATCTTGATTCTATGGGGTCTTCAATTGAAAGTGGTTTAGGTGTTAATATACGCTTTGCTCAAAAGGTTGTGCTTCATGCTGATATCAATTACCAACGTAAGCTTCAAAAAGCTGGCGTATCCGGAATTAACATTTTCGGTGGAATCCGCTACTACTTTTAAAAATTTCTGATTTTTATTCTGAAACATAGGCAGCACAGCAATGAAAGCAGTCCTGCTTATGTTTCGTGCATTATAGAAAAATATAATTCAGAAGCATCTTCATACATAAGAAGCATTTATATTATGTACAAACACTTGCGCTTTGTTTTTTTCTTATTTTAACCTGATTTATACAAGTAACGCCTCTAATTTAAGTGATCAAAGACGCAATACACTTGAGCGGCTTAGCAATTTACCGGACAATACCTCCATGCTATTATTTAATCAATACTTCAGCGATAAAAGCAAACAACCGTAAAGCAGTAGATTCTTTGTGGTATCACAAAACAGATCCAGTATTTCAATTAAGGTGATTCAAAATGATTGAGAACAGATAAGAAATCACATTAACTGCTTTCTTCAGCATTTAGTTGTTATGAATCTAGAGCATATCAAAGCGAATTTATAGAAGAAACCCAGCCATGTATATATAAACATGTATATATAAACACTTCTAGCTAATAATAAAATTGTTGAGATTTTGAATAGCATTCCAATAGCAACAACAGAAGAATTTGAAAGTATGGTTTCTGGTAGAATGATGGAAGAAAATTCGTATTTCAGTAAAGAATTTTGACAGAAGTTGAAAAGATAAAAAATATGCATCAATCTCAAATAATTCCATAACATTGGTCGCTATAAGCTAGTGTACATGACTACGTATCAGTTGAAGACTCAATAATCTATATGTTCGTACTATAGCTAAGCAATATAATACAATGTAAAATACATGCTGCTAGCTAACGCAATCAATACCAATTTGAAAGAAAGCGTATAACTTCTCACAAAAATAAAGCAATACAACTACTAATCTTTTACAAAAAGCATTGATCCTTGATATCGATAAACAACAACATGTTGAAGCGAAACGCAAACAATAGATGATGCAAAATAATCGCAACTGGAATAAGCTGTAAATAAAGTAAATATGCTGCACAAAGTGATAGCCACATATAAGGTTTTCAATGATAAAATAAAGTGCTTTCCGATACTGTACGGGCAGAATTAAGAAATGCTTGAAACGCTGATATATAACAAAAGTGGAGGAAAAAACCTCGAATACCTTCTCATCCATCTAAGAGAACAAATTTTCTCTCATTTACTCTAATGCAGAGAAAAAAATGTGCTTGTAAAAAATTGCTACCTGATCATACTGAACTACCCTACATAAAGATAAGAACAATCCATTCCCAATAATAAATAGTGGATTACTCTATAACCTAAAATCTATGAAATTTTGTAATCTAATATTGATGGTGTTTCAGGAGCTAACATACTTCCTCAACACAGAAAATCACTTTTAACGCTTCCCCGGAGGTTCATGTGAATTTGCCTCAAAGGTTGAAACTGTTAACTAAACTGCTGCGGATATTGAAAAACCGTCTAAGTTTACAAACAATAGAAAAACCGCAGCTTTATCTTATGTTTCTCTCAATCCTAAAACAAAAACTAAAACACTTACACCATAAGTTGCGAACAATGTGACAATTCATAACATGATGTTCGCTATTGGATTTGTTGATATAAACAATCAACTTATTATTAGACAATATGCGAATAACAATATTTAAATCAAAAGATAATAAACAAAGAAAGAGATTTTTTGTCTACTTATGGCAATAGGATCGCCGTCATTTTCCAGTCCTAATCTATCACAAGATAGCAGTGCAGATATTCGCTATGCTACACTGCAAGCAGATCTCACATCAACAGCGCTAGACAATCAAAATATGCTTGATAAAAGATCACTCACCACATATGAAAGCGTTCAGCATAACTGTGGCTTATATGCATGTTCATTCCTCTCTTGCAAAATTCTCAAAAAAAATATCACCACCGCTCTTATCAAAAGTAGAAAAAAATAAATGATACAAAAACATTAGCAACCTGTGCTATCGGTAGACAAAAATTGCCAATCAGTGCTGAAAGAATAACGTTTGAACCAAATAATATGTTTATCAGTCTCCCATGCTTAGCACTCTCTCAGATACTGATAGCTTTAAAGTTTAAAAGAGCCATCCTTAATAAATGGTTACTACATATTGCAGACGTTTAACGCAAAACAAAAGCCCCGCCCGTTTCCTTCTATAAAAACTTCCGTTGAAAGTGTTTTTGATATTAACGCGCACTTATCGCACAATATTGTACTTCATAGTTAAGATTAGTTACCAATATAAACTCAAAAAAGTTGGCCTACTTGGAACACACATTTCTGATGGAATGCGCTATCGTTTTTAAAAATACTTTGTTTCATATCTTGAAATATAAAGAGCGCCCTATAGTTTTCTTTTCGTAATTTATAAAAATCCGTAATGAATTAAAATTTTGCCTTTTGTTAAAAAGGGGGGGGGAGTAAATATTTAGGAATATATCTATATGAAGAAGAAAAGTTTCTTACTTTACACAGTTTCTGGTGTTATATTTTGCTCTTCGAGCTTATCTTATGCCCTTAATTTAACGTCTCCCCTGCTGTTAACGAAAGATTTTTTGTCTACGCGTCCTACAGCCGATACCCCAACAGATAGATCTGCAAATTCTAAATCCACAGGAGATAATATTTCAGAGTCTATAACGACAGAAACAGATACTGAATCTAGAAGGCGTCAAGATACTTTCTCTCGTTTTACAAATCTCATCACCAAAAAAAATCTACCGAGTTCTCTTGTATCTACACAGGCAGATTCAGCAAAACCAGCACCTAAAAAACAAGAACAAATTGAAAATGTACACTCTACAGCTGAAGCTAAGGATGGTAAAACTATAACTCTGCATAATGCTAAAGTTCAAGATAGGAATTTTGCAGTAATAGCAGACGGGAAAAATTCAATAGTCAATATGCTAGAAGGAACAGTTACTGCAAATTTTGTTGCACTTAATGCATCAAATGGTGGAACTATTGACGCAACAGGTGTTACTGTAACAGCGGCATCAACTGGTTTGGTAAACATCAATGGTATAATCAACCTCAAGGATTCGACCGTACACGTCACGAGTATTCATGGGGCTGATGGTATTGTTTTCCGGAACAATCCATATATACAGCTAGAAAACGATATACATGCTAATGCTGAAAGAAGAGGCAATACCATCCAAAAGCAAAATCTTGCCAATCAAGTAACTTTGAACAATACGCAGCTTTTCGTCAAAAATGGTGCCGGTATTAGCATTTATGGTGCAAATATGGACGGTGAAGTCAGCCTTAAAGATTCAGCAATTTATGCGGACATTTTACTACAAAATACAAAAGAGAAGAGTGCTCCTGCACACAGCTTTATGTTAAATACGAATAATTCTTATTTAGAGGGTCGAGTAAAAATATCAGGAGAGAATGAAACAATTTTTGATCTCAAAAATGGTACAAAATGGCTCTTAAAAACTAATCAACATCCAGTGAATAATGATAAAAATCCATCTGACTATTCGCAGTTTTCGGTTGATGAAAAATCATATTCTAATCTTTCTACACTAAAGCTCACAGACAGCGCCATCATATTTGGCAAGCCAGTAGCAGGTCATTACCAAACTTTATTTGTAGGCTCTAACTCACAACAAGGAGACAAACCCCTCAATGCTCTAGCTGCTTATAGTGCAACAGGTGCTGCAGAGATTTATCTGAATACGAAATGGAGCAATCATTCTCCGGTGCTTCAACAGGAAACCGATCGCCTTTTAATTAATGGAGATGTGTCAGGAACCACTGTAATTCACGTAAATCTCTTGGAAAAGAATAAAAAACTGACCGATAGCAGTTCTGTTGGGGGAAAACATATGGCTTCTGCTCCTTTATCGACACAGGGAGTTTCAATCATTCAAGTTTCCGGGAAAGCAAATGAAAATTCCTTCAAATTAGCAGGGAATTATATGGCTATAAGTGGATTGCCTTATAAGTATGTGCTCACCGCTTATGCACCAGGTACTTCTCATGCAAGCCAGAACCTCTTTGGTAAAAATGATAACAATTTCTGGGATTTTCGTTTGCAGAATGCCTATATTGATAGCAATAAGAAAATTAGGGCACTTTTACCACAGGTAGCAAATTATTTGGTTATGCCCAATACGTTGTTTGCCTCTGGATTCTCTGACGTGAATAATCAAAACACGCTGTTAGGCAATATGCGTACAACAATGTTTGGAGCAGAGAATAACAAAAAAAATGCCATCTTTGTATCCTCATACGGTGAAAAACTTTCTTTATCTTCCAACCGTGACTCGTTACATTATGGCTATGATGCTGATGTAAACTATACTGCTATACAACTAGGTATCGTGTTGGCTACGTTAGAAAGTAAAAATATCAGTACACACTTTGGTCTATTAGGGACATATGGAACACTTACCTTTATTCCAAAGAATATGGAAGATTCTAAAAAGACGACACTTAATAAATGGTCTCTCACAGCTTATAATGACTTCCAACATAGCAATGGTATATATGTAAACACCCTTCTTTCCTACGGAACCGTGAAAGGAAACATTACCACTGCTCTCATCGGAAATGTTGCAAAATTGGACAGTACTGAAACATTAAGTGTATCCACCACTATTGGTCAAAAATTAGCAACTGGTACAAAGGGACTAATATTTGAGCCACAAGCACAATTTACTTATCAAAATCTCATGTTTGATGTACTCTCAGATGCTAATGATTTTGAAGTTGATATGAATAATCCCCATCAATGGTTAATACGGGTTGGTGGGCGTCTAACACAAAATCTCACAACTATAGAAGAAGATAATACTGTTTCTTTCTATGGCAAGCTGAATATGATCAAAGCCTTCGGCGATGGTGAAACGATAAAAATTGTTGACACGTTTTATCTTGATCCTACCGGCTCCTCAATTGAAGTTGGTGTTGGTGTTAATGCACTCTTCTCTCAGAAGATCGCGCTCTATGGTGACATTAGCTATCGGCAAAAACTTCAAAGAGCCGGTGTTTCTGGAACGAATTTTTCTGGTGGAATACGTTACCATTTTTAAAATAAATCAGTATCAATTTTAATAAAAGGCAGCATAGCAATCTGCCTTTTATTAATTAGTCTTTATTTCTCAAAAAATTCTTATAAAAGAGTGCTTAAAAATCATCTGGTACTAGAGAAAGATTTTTTCCAATCATCAAAAGAAATGACTTTCCTTTTCTCTAACAACGTCATTTTCTTAGTTAAGGAACAGATTTTTTGCTACGAGCACTAAGCTTGTACAAATTATTAAATGCACAACCGCTAGATAAATCGGTACGTTACATAATTATTTTAATCACTTAGAATATCCTGGATTAACCGAAATTGGATCACCAGTTACATTTGTTTCTTTCGTACAAGCAGTTATCTGCATAGCTTGCGAAAGATCGTTGATTGCGTCCAAATGCGTTTGAAGCAATTCGCTATTACGATGTAATTTTTCCTGTAAATCTGATAACAAATTTTCAACCTCATTTTCAATAGCTTCATTCATATAGCGCTTTATATCGTTTATAGATTTATTAAGGTCACGTAAACCACGTATTTTACATACATTTATTTCTTCATAATCTGGAACACCACTGCTCTCTAGCATATCGCTTTCATAATCGACTACTTGAGCCAATCCTTTAACAGCAGCAACAAATTTCGTCATCGCCCAATCACGATCAATAAGATTGTTATCAAAAACTTTTGCTTTTGATGCAAAGCTATCATCACCATATTGCACTACAGACATTTTGTTTCCCCTTCAACAGTGTTGCTTAACCTCGCTCCCAAACATAAAATAAGGAAGATTAAACAGCTTTCTCTTCAATGCCGATACACTCATCGAGTTCATTGTGCGAACATTGCTCTGACAACAGCACGATAATCCTAAAAGCGTATATCTATTCGACTTTCAATACATTAGTACATTCTATGAAATATTTCTCCTCGCTCTGAAATTACTATTGACGCAATAACCATTCACTAAAATGCTGCAAATCATCAAATCACAAAGCTCAAAATTTATTCTGCCTATTTTAAACAAAATAAAAAACGATAATATACTAACAACCACACCTGCCGACAAAAATCTGTAGCAGATATAGATTTAAACTTTTTAAAGATTTCAGCATTCCACCCTCCATAGCCTTGGCTTTCTATTTACCAAACTGTACGCCTTTTAACACTCAACGAAACCAACTTGTATATATCCAGAAAAATTTACTCTTACATACTTTCTTCTGCATACACCCAAAACCATTTCGCCTGAAATTCAAAAGAACACCTTTTGGACAGATCAGCCATATGGCAATACCAAAAAAACACCTTAAAATAGCCAAACAGCTATGAATCTACTTTTTCAGTTATTATCCACTTTTCTTTGCAATGAATGATTATATAGGATTTTGAAAATCCTTTCAAGAGTACCTAAAAAACTTACATTCATATAATCTTTCGATGCCATAAACTCCTTAGAGTTATCCTACACTGACATTGCTAACAGTTTATTTACAACATAAGCTTTTTGTAGTTCATTTTACTAAAAAACGTACAGTTTACTGTTTATATTATTTTTTTACGCTCACTCCATTACGTAAAAGAAAAAATCATAGAAACAACAATTTCTTCTGCAGAAACAAAGATCTTAGAAAACTCTATTTTTATTCCTAACCTTCAGGATGAGGTTATACTGTTCCTTCAATGACTATATTTGATATTTTGCATAAAGCAGCTTTAGCCAATCTTGCTATAGTGTAAAATCAAATAGAAAATTTGTATAAAAGAGTTTTTTGCCACACGATTTAACTGTTTAAATATCACAATCAATTTCCTTGTCATTTCCACGAGAACATGTATACACAAAAATGCCTATTTATTTATAACATTCAACATTTATCTTCTAATAATAATGTGGCTTATATAATGGTTCTGCCCCAATATCAAAATGACTAACCAATACCAGATTGACTGAATCCAACGCTTCGAAAGGATACAAAATGTATAAAGCAAATCCAACACAATGCACAATCACAATACATTCTAGTTAAATTGTACACTTATAACGTCTGCTTCCTAGGAAAATATATCAAGCCAATAAAAACGTATTACCGTATATCACTTTTTACACTTTTCCGTATTTCTGTGAAAGCAATTCGCGCACCTCATCTGCTATTTTTGTTCCACGACTTGCACAACTCATCTTAATTAAACGGTGCAAACTTTCGGGCACATCAATTGTGAGACGCTTCATACTTCCCTCTGTACTTCCTTTATGGTTTCCTACCCATGCATCAGCCGTTAAAGGAATTGATTTATTGGTTGGCTTTGTCCCAATCTTAATTTTTTTATTCATCGTGCTAACTCCTTGACTTCCGCAGCAACAGCTTCAATCTCTGCTGCTGCTGGTCCTTGCTTATCGACCTCATAAACAGCCTTCCCCTGTGCCGCAGCTTCTGCAAAAATCACACGCTGCGCAACACTAGCAGAAAGGACATGCACTGGATATACTCCAAGAGCCTCATCCACATCACGTCCTATTGCTGTATTAACTATTTTACGATTAACAACAAAAGCAGCTTTCAGACTTTCCTTATAGACGCGTGCCTCATCAATAAGCTTTATAATGCCATCAGCTGCCCAAATATCATATGGACTAGGTTGCACAGGAATGAGTACCAAATCCGAAGCCATGAGAACACTGCGAGCAAGATCTGTCACGCGTGGAGGCCCATCAATAATGATATGATCGTAGTTACGACCAATCTGTGTAATCTCTTTGTGAACCGTTGCACGTGGCAAACCGATAACTGAAAACAAAGGATCACCTTCACGGGCAGCAGCCCAATCCAATGCACTCCCTTGCGGATCTACATCAATAAGTAGCACACGTGCTCCAATACGTGCGAAGCTGGCAGCAAGATTCACACTCAACGTAGTTTTTCCTACCCCCCCTTTTTGATTTAAGAATCCAATGATCATTAATTACGCCTTTCAGCTTTACCGTTTTTACGATTATACAGAAAATAACAAAATAAGCAAGCTTCTGTCACACGCAAATAATCACTTCCCCTATTCACAGGTAAAAGCAACAACCCCCAATTTCCCCTTCACAACGTTGTTTTAGCATAACAGAAAATGTCATGAAGTTGGGGCTATTAGAGAAACAAGAATGAACAGGCAACAAATTGTTTCTTATATCTTTATCAATCCCTCAATTAATATCAAAAACAACAAAACATGAGCATGAGCAGGCTTTAAAACAACTATTTGGAATTACCCGATCAAAGAGATCATTACCAACCTGATTTTTCCAATCACTAACGCAGCGGTACACGAACATCTACCTATAGATACCTCGATTGAACACTTGAAACTCTCTCCCCCTTCTGAAAAAAGTTACTAAAATCAACTAAAGAGAAAAAATCACATTTCTTGAAACATGAATATCTCCTACTGGATTCATGAATTTCAATCCACAACGACACACCCTGCGTAAAGCAGCTTTTCTGAAAAATCTACCAACACACAATACTTTATAAAAATTTAGAAAAATGGTTTAGAATTGTATCATTTCTTTTGTTTTAGCTTCTTAACAACAAACCTGTCCTTCTATAAGAACTTTCCGCAAAGAACATGACCACATGACAAAGAGCATCATGATATGAGTCACCTTTTCCTGCACCTGCTCTTGCCTTAAAATAATTTACTAAACATATAAAGACTTTCTAAACGATTATATTTACCTTTTCACCCCTTTTGTAAGGTACAAGCAAACGATTTCTTGATTGAGATTAAGTAAAATAAACGTAAAAAATATGCCTCTATTTGGTATTTTCATTTTACATACCCAAAATATCAGCCTATCCTTCGTTCTGAAGAACGTAAGCTTCTTACCACCACAAAACCATCATCAAACTAGTTTTTCCTGCTAATCAATAATGTGAATTCATTTCATAAACTCACCCGGTAAGTTTTACTTTTGAACTCTGTCCAGTTTTACCTTTCTACACTTCAATTAATGCAAAAAATGAAACCAAATACAAATAACATTGTTATTTTAATATGCACAAATGTATCTTATATCATCACCCTAAAGACAATATTTTACAGCACTACGGATAATGAACATCTCACAGACAAGATGCATTCCACATCATCATTTATTTTTTATCAATCAGGTTTATTCTTCTGGACAAAAGGAACATTTTTTTAAAACATCATCAAAATCTTATCCTTATAATGTTCTTTTAGCTTACCAGAGAGCATCATAAAAATATTGCTATTGGAGATAAAAAATGCGCTTACAACAAATTGACTCTAACATTTTTATCAGTACTCAAATCAGCGTCAAAAATATTAAAACATTAGCACAAGCGGGATTTAAAACAATTATCTGTAATCGTCCCGATAAAGAAGAACCCCATCAACCTGATTTTTCCATTATTAAAGCAGCAGCACAAAAATATGGCATAAAAGCACATTATATTCCTATCGTACTGCCTACTATAAAACAATCAGATATTGAAACTATGAAAAGAATTTTAAAGACAGCCCCCGTACCTCTTCTTGCCTATTGCCTCCACGGAACACGCTCAATACATCTTTACCGGTTAGCCCACGTTTAAACACTTATCTTAACATATCAGAAAGAAATAAACTGTAAACTTCTGAGAGATAAGAAAAGCCATAGAATTTCGTAAACTTATGAAAAAGATAAAAACAATGCTTAAAACAGATCTCCAGATATTCGATTCCCCTACCCAACAACGAAAAACACACATATTTCATGATGTTTTAGAGTATATTTTCGTAATCATAGTCAGTTTAAGTGCTATTTTTGCCGCTCTTATATCTTTTTCAGATCAACTTAAGATTTATTTTTAAAAGTAAGTAGCTGATCCAACTGTGATAATGGCTGTACTTCTGCTAAAATTGCTTTTGCTGCTTTTTCATCACATTGCATTTGCGCAATCAAAGGCTCCAACCCATCAAATTTTTCCTGCCCCCGTAAAAATTGAAAGAAAGAAACGATGCAACTTTCTTCATAAAGGTTATCGTTAAAATCAAACAAATAAGTTTCCAACAGTGGAATACCATCTTTTACAACTGTTGGGCGACAACCAAAACTTGCAACTCCATCATGTAAAACACCGTTAGCACGACGCAATCGTATCGCATAAACACCATGTGCCAAACTAGCTTGAGGAGGTAACATCTGATTAGCAGTTGGAAACCCCAAAAGGCGGCCGAGTTTTTCGCCTTGGATAACATTTGAGCGTACTCGATAATGATACCCTAACAAATGAGCTGCTGTTTCCACCTGCCCTTGTGAGAGAAGCTTACGAATAGAACTGGAGGAAATGATCAACTGTTGGAGACCTTGTATGCTAGAGACACAAGGAACTTGCACTACATCAAATCCCAATTCTTCTCCCCTTTGAAAAAGAAGATGTGAGTTTCCCCTCTTCCGATGACCAAATTGAAAGTTTTCACCTGTTACCACCACCGAAACATCAAAAGTTTGTTTTAAAATCACATGAATAAATTCATCCGCTGAAAGAGTAGCAAAATGCGCATCAAATGGCTGTTCAATCACTCCATTAAATCCAAGCAATTTAAAAATTTCAGCTTTTTCAGCAGCTTCTGTTAAACGATCAACAGGATCTGAAGGACAAAAAAAACTCCTTGGGTGCGGTTCAAAGGTTAAAACAACAGCCGGCTTATTTTTTATGCGTGCTAAATGAAGTGCTTTTTGAAGCACCACCTGATGTCCACAATGAACACCATCAAAATTTCCAAGTGCCAACACAGCTCCCCGCCAAACCACAGGAAACTTATTAATCCCCTGAAAACGCAAAAAATCAGACATTACTGAAGTGCCCACATTACTGCTTGTGGCTTATAACCATGACGTTCAAGAAAAGATTGCAATGCTTGCTTATCCACCATACCGTTTTGCATATAGTCATAACTATGTATACCGCCCATAATATAAAGCGCATCAAGACCAAAATGAATAGCACCTTTTATATCGGTCAAAAGCCCGTCACCAATAGCTAAGATTTGTTTTTTTTCCACTGTTCCACGAATTTTTTGTAATTTTTCAAAGGCACACTCATAAATGGGCGCATGGGGTTTGCCAGCAAGACGCACTTCTCCCCCTAACTGTTGATAAAGCTGCGCCAGTGCACCAGCACACCAAAATTCTTGATTTCCATAACGTACAGTCACATCAGGATTAGCACAAATAAAAGGCAAATTCCGCGTCCGTATACGGAGAAACATATCCTCATAAGCAGAAGGTTCTTCATCAAGATCTTCAAGAAAACCACTACAAACTACGGCAGAAGCTTCCCATTCTTCAACCAATTCACAATCTAACCCTTCAAACAATTTTAAATCACGTTGTTGACCAATAAAAAAAATTTTACGCGGTGCAGCGCGAATGAGATCGCGTGTCACATCCCCTGAAGTGATAATAGCATCATAATAATCACTATGAACATTCATACTTTGTAATTGAGCAACAACATCTTCGTGCGGTCGAGGTGAATTGGTCAAGAAAATGACATTTTTTCCCATCTTTCGAATTTTATGCAACACTTGCAACGCCGGTTCAAATGCGTGCACACCGTTATGCACAACACCCCAAACATCACAAAAAACTGCATCATAATGCGCTATAACAGTATCAATATGGGTAAGTTCATTCATTTTGCACCTAGTTTATATATTTTCTATTTATCAAACTGATTTTTACTTCAAAATTACTTATCGAAAGATAATTCTTCTGTCATCTGGTTTCTTAACACTGTATTTTTCTCTGCATCAAACTTTGCATTGCGTATAGAGATCATGAGAAATGATAAAATAAAGAAGTTGTGTAAGGCGTGCAAAATTCTGAAAAGACTCATATCAAAAGCTTGTAATTCTACAATGCCATCTCTACTCATAAAAATTTCAATTTTAAATATTGCCTTGATACAGTTTCTTATTTGAAACACTCAAGATCTTATTTTCAAACTAAATGAATAAATATTTTAATGAAAAATTGTCCAAAAGAAAAAATCTCTTCTCTAAGAGAAACTTAATTTAAGTACAAAGAATATGCAGCATATAAACCATACATAACTATTTATATGCTGCATTGACTTTAAATCCTAAGAGGATGCTATATTCAGCATAAAAACATTTTAATATTTCAGCTTTCATGATTTCAGACACTTTTTACAAGACAATATTAGCAGTCATAATAAAAATTATATCAAATAATTCATCAGACGATATAATTTTATCTTTCGCAGAAGTTAGATAAACTGTTGTTTCTATAACTGTTTTCTTATCTTCTTTGATATATGAAATACTCATACATCATCGTACACGCTATTGTGTTGTTATGTTCTTGTGTCTGTCTCTACTAAAGTAATTTAACAACTATTTGAAGCTCATTTAATAAATTTTGGTATATTCAGCAAAAGGCCATTATAGATTAAAACTTACATTTTATCGCGTAGAAAAATATGAATTAAATATACAATTTTCATTCAGAAAAATGTTCATTTTTTCTGATATATAATATTATGCTAAGAACAGATATATTTTAAAATCTTGTTCGTTAAGGAGAACAAAGGCAAATAGGAAACTTACACTGAGCATGTACACAATAACAATTTCGATTTGGTTTACAGCTACTCGATAGTATAAGATAACTTGGATGAGCTACAATTTCTCTTAACCCTAATACTCTCTCACTTTTTTGATACAAGTATGGATACTCAGATAAAGGTAGCACAGACGCTTCTAGCAGTTTCTTCATTCCTCCGCACCACAGAATAGTTTTCACGTGCAATGTAAGTTAAAAATTTGACGTAAACCGCTACGAGCTGAATCTAACCAGACAATTGGTGCATTATAACTTTTTCTGTTCAGCAACAAATCGATCTATTACCGCTTCCATTTCAGCCATGACCTCATCATGCGCAACAACAGGATGCGAATTAGTAAGACTACTTGCTACCTTATACACAACCAATCAGTTTTTGCTCAACTATCTCAAGCTCTAAAACTAATGGAGAAAGAGCAGCCTTCATAGCGGTATTTTCTTTATATTTATCATGAATAATAATAGTTACTATCGATTACACTTGTAAACATTAAGATACTGAAAATACTTAATTTTAATGGTATTTTGTGAAATATAACTTCACATAAAATAGTTATAATATAGGTGTTGCTTTAACAGAAAAAAGCTCTTCTCTTTTAACATGATTTTGGTAAGCGAACAGAGACTTTAAACAGCTGTAGCTTGTGAAGAGAGATCATTATTTTTAAATGCTTATCCTGCAAAGCGTATCATAATAAGTTAAATGCTTACAAGCTCTCTGTTGATTACAGTATGCTAAAAAGCTCTCTTGGTTCTCGCCTTAGAAAGTTTTTGCTTTTGAGTAATCTCTTTTTCACAAGCTTTTTTTGTTATCGAAGGTCACATTAGTAGTCTGAATATGTTTAGATTTTTCTGAATACTTGATTTTGTTATAGTCACAATTATGGTTAGTGGTTGTATATTCTATGTGTATCTTATCAGTAAGATCTTTGTATCTTGTTTTTGATGTTTTTGGCCCCAAAAAATGTTGTAAAATCCACTCAAAAAGACGTATTGCTTTGTATAATTTCTCAAAAGAAGCTTTAGCCGACCGAACAATAATATGGATGATTTTTTGCATTCTAAAAAAAGCAGGACATAAACGGAGTTGCTTCCATTTCTGTATAAGAGGTTTTAATTTGCTGCACGAATCCCCTAAAATAATGCAAAGCTTCTTTCTGCTTTTCTTGTGCTTTCAAAACTTCATCAACTTTTTGCTTAAGTTCATGATATCGAGCAACAAGAATACGTAAATCAACACTACAAGCTGTCACGATATCATCGCTATGGTTACGTATAGGATAGCGTTTAAAGTTACCAGAGACGCACATAACAATAAAACTATAATCATAAAAGCATGAAAGTAAAAAACTAACACGTGACCACTACGTTTAATTTGAAACCTCAATCGTTTATTGCTTTTGAAAACAATAGGAACTCCTCCTTTTTCAAATGAATCTCTTGAAGCTGTATCCAGTAACTCAAGAAGAAGTTCGCCTTCTGGTTTTTTAACTAAACCAGTTTTTTTCATGTTTTTAGCCAATCCAATCAATTGACCACGGCTTACAGAACCAATCTCAGCAGTTTCTGCTAATTTTCTAAATTCTATATGATGTGCATCTATCCGTCTTCCAGATATTTTCTTAACCATAATTTTTAAAACCTCTCTATTAGAGGCAAAAAAATGTTAAAAATACCCTTTTTCTACAAAATTTCTCTTGCAGAATGCATCACGATAAATTAAATTAGGAGTTGTTTTAAAATTTAATTTATCTTTTATGATATTTCTAAAAACCCTTCTGTTAACGCAGTTTGGTTTTTATTTTTTTGCTATTATATTTCCCTCTATTCCGAACGACTCATTATCTGAAATAATGAGTCAAGACATAACTATATTGAAAAGAAAAATAAATTTAACATAGTTAAAACTTAGCTCCCCATCTTCCTATTCTCTAATTCAATATCGTTTGTGAAAACAATTTGCCTGCCGTTAAAACAAGGTTGGATTAATAAAGTACTAAGCTCTATGATCTCGTTTAGCAATAATACCAGCTTTTTCTAATTCAGCTACGCCCCGAAAAAAGGTTGTTGGTGACAACGCTAAATTTCTTTCTTGAGCTTCAAGAAATGTTTTTAAAATAGCCTTGTCTAAAATCACAGTATTCGTGCGAATTAATCTATTTTGAAGTATCCAAGCCAAAACAAAAAAACTTTTATTCCTGCTGCTTTTAAATCAAAAATTAGCGCCACATTGACAAGAATCTGCTCTTCTTGATCCTTAATAAAAACCACAATATCATTAATGAAAAGACTCTGACCGTGCCTAACGGTTTGCTTTCTTTGTTTAGCTGATATACTAACAGTCATTTATGGTAATACAATTGCCATATTAAAATAATAAATCGAATCTCAAAAATGGTAATCTGTATTCGCTAAAGTGTTAATATTACTTTTGTTTTTGCGAAGAAGAAGTTTCTTAAGTCGTAACAGGTGATAAAAAATTCAACAGACAATCAAAATGGATAAAATAAACTTGCGAAAGTAAAAATATTCCCCGTATGAAAATCCTTTTCTTAAAAATTCTGAAATATTTGCTGATAATAAAATTGTTAAAACGTGCATTATACAACAAAAGTTTATCAACGCTGACACTGATAAAATAGAGGTTGTACCTATAATTCACGTCACAGAAAAAATAAAGAAAGAAAATTTTATAGAAATATTTGCTGATGGCATTCAAGTAATTTTTAATTTATCTCGTACAGGCCATCGTGCTTTGATAATAGTTTTAGAAGAATACCAATCTAATAAATCGACAAACGAAAACCCCAGCAGCGTTACCTTAATTTGGTTTGATGGGAGTATAAATGGAAAAAAGCGCGATATGGTCGACAGAACTTTTCACAACAGTTTAAGAGAACTTATACAAAAAGGAATTCTGAAACCAAAATTGCCTAATCAATATTGGGTAAATCCTATTCTATTCTTCAAAGGAGAGAGAAAATTGCTTTTATGAAGGAATATCAAATGAAACCGTCTTCTGCTAAACTCGATATTCCATCCGATGAATACCAAATCAATATAGAAGATTTTACTAAATAATAGCTTATATTTTTCTCAGTTTTTTCACCTAAACGCCTGCTAAAGCCCTTTTAATCATGATTTCGGAGCCGCGTGAGAGGGACAAAACAAACCGTTATGGTTCTTTGTCAAGGACGCCGTAAGGCGCCCTGTAATGGTCTCCTTGACACTAAGAACCAAGACTTGTTAGTCCTCTCATTAAATGCGGATCTGATCTCATGATTTTGGTGAGCGTTCCGGAGAGTTTGAGAGGCGGAAAGCCTCTCATTCTAAAAATCGTAGCGAAGCGACATATAGGGAAGAGAACGCGCCCCCATATAGCACTGTAGTGACCAACCTATACGAGTAAGCAAGCTTAATAAAAACAACAATTTTCCATAACTAGAGTTGTCCATCATGACACGTAGTGGATTGTGGGCAACTCTAGTTGTGGAATATTGTTCAACCGATTTATAAAACAGTAGAAAAAAAATTTTTTTTAATTTATGAATTGCGTTTTTAATACAAATAGCGGAAAGGGGGAGAATTTTCATGTTGAAAATTCGTTGTCTGTCCATTTATGGGCGTTCTTTACAAAAATTAACCTTCTCAAATACTCAAAAAAAATGGTTAACCACAGCTTTTATGCTATTGATTGCCTATATAGCACTCAGTGAGCCAGCATTTGCACAAGACTTCGGAAAAATTCAAGGTGTTCTTGATAAAGTCGTAAAGGCTTTAACAGGACCCATTGCAAAAGCAATTGCAACAATTGCTGTTGCTGGTGTTGGGCTTGCTTGGATTGCTGGTTATATCGAAATGCGCAAAGCTTTCTTCGTTTGTGTTGGCATCGGCATTGTCTTTGGTGCTCCGCAAATTGTTGCAATGCTTTCTAATTAATTGATTTTCTCCGGCATTTTAAAATCATGAAAGAACGCGATAAGCTAACAGAAGATACATTATTCCTTGCTTGCACGCGCCCTGCAATGATTGCAGGTGTAACAGTGGAAGCTATGGGGTTAAATGCCATGGGCACACTGATATTGTTTATTATGACAGGCAATATTTTTTTTATCGCCTTTGGCATTGCTGGACATTTTATCTTCAAGGAAATTCTCAAACACGACCATAACAAATTTCGTATTCTTCTGACATGGCAAAAGACATCTATTTTTGCCAGAAATTCTAGTTTATGGGGTGGGGGAAGTATTTCTCCATTACGATTAATTCGTAATTATGAGGAATTATAATGAAGACAGCAGAGCGCAAACGTGAAAAACAGCCAGAATCCATTATTCCTTATGTGCGTCATGTTAACAAACATGTTATCGCATTGGAATCTCGCGCTCTTATGACGGTCATTCAACTTGAAGGTATTAATTTTGAAACGGCTGATATTGCTGATTTAAATGTGTTTCACGAACAACTCAATAACCTGTTTAAAAACATTTCTGATGAACGCATAGCCATTTACAGCCATATCATCAGAAAGCGTGAAACAGTCTATCCGGATGGCACTTTTAGCTCTGCATTTGCCAAGCAGTTAAATGATAAATATCGTGAACGAATGATCTCTCAGGAGCTTTATCGCAATGATCTTTATCTTTCAATTTTGTGGAATCCACACGTTGATAAGACGGATAAATTAGCGGAGTTTTTCAAACGTTTAGGCAAAGCCAAGCAAGAAAAGACAGAAGTTGATGCAGAATCCGTTCGTAAACTTGAAGATATTACGACAGATCTTATTCAAAACTTAGAGCGCTATGGAGCAAGAAGACTGAGCCTTTATGAATATGAAGGTAATATTTATTCGCAGCAAAGTGAGTTTATCCATCAATTAGTGGGAGGTCGTCGTGAACATATCCCCCTCACCTGGGGGACGATAGCTTCGACTGTTTATTCAGACCGTCTCATTTTTGGGAAAGAGATCATAGAAATACGCACCGAGGCGGGACAGCGTTTTGCGGCCATGTTTGGTTGGAAAGAATATCCAGCAAAAACTAGGGTAGGCATGGCGGATGGTTTGCTCACCCTTCCCTTTGAATTTATTTTCACCCAATCTTTTATCTTCAAAAGCAAAAACATTGCCAAGCAGATTATGGGACGCAAACAAAACCAAATGGTCAATGCTGGAGACCGCGCCGGTTCACAAATTCTAGAATTGGATGATGCATTAGACGATCTTGAATCCAACCGTTTTGTGTTAGGTGAACATCACTTATCATTGGCAGTTTTTTCTGATACGCCGCAAAAGTTAGCTGATAATCTTGCCAAAGCCCGTTCTCGTCTCACAGACGGTGGTGCAGTTATTGCACGGGAAGATCTTGGGCTTGCCGCTGCTTGGTGGGCACAGCTTCCAGGGAATTATGCCTATCGCACACGCTCTGGAGCGATAACAAGCCGCAACTATGCCGCCCTTTCTCCTTTTCATTCCTTTCCGGTTGGCAAGATAGATGGAAACGTATGGGGGCCAGCAGTCGCATTGATGAAAACTTCGGCTAGTTCACCGTTCTATTTTAATTTTCACTTTGGTGATTTAGGCAACACGTTTGTTTGTGGTCCCTCTGGTTCTGGTAAAACTGTTATTGTTAATTTTCTTTTAGCACAACTTCAAAAACATGATCCCAATATGATCTTTTTTGACAAAGATCGTGGAGCAGAACTTTTTGTGAGAGCGGGCGGCGGCACTTATATGCCGTTGAAGAATGGTCAACCAACAGGCATAGCCCCACTGAAGGGTTTAGATTATAACAATCCAGCAGATAGAGTCTTTCTACGACAATGGATTACCAAACTTGTTTCGGCAGAGGGTCAAGCGATGAGTGAATCCGAAAGACAAGATATTTCTGCGGCGGTTGACCAATTAGCCTTATTGCCTAGAGAGCAACGCACGATTTCCGCCCTACAAATGTTTTTTGATACCACCCATAGGGAGGGCATAGCGGGGCGTTTAGAGAGATGGTGTCGCGGCAATGCATTAGGATGGGTTTTTGACAATCCTGATGATGACATTGGCATTGATGCAAAATTCATTGGCTATGATATGACGGACTTTTTGGACAATGATGAAATTCGTCCACCATTAATGATGTATCTTTTTCATAGAATTCTTTCTTTGATTGATGGGCGCCGCATTATCATTGTCATTGATGAATTCTGGAAAGCCTTAGAAGATGATTCCTTTAAAGCCTTTGCGCAAGATAGGCTAAAAACAATTCGTAAACAGAATGGTTTGATGCTTTTTGCCACACAATCCCCGAAAGATGCCATCAATTCAACCATTGCCCACACCATTATAGAACAATGCCCAACCCAGATTTATTTTCCTAATCAAAAGGGCAATCATGCTGATTATGTAGAAGGTTTTAAATTATCAGACAGAGAATTTAACCTCATACAAACAGAATTAAGTAGGGAGTCACGGCGTTTTCTCATCAAGCAAGGACAAAGTTCTGTTGTAGCCGAACTGAATTTACGGGGTTTTGATGATGAAATAGCCATTTTAAGCGGCACAACAAAGAATATTGAACTTCTAGAGACCATTATGGATGAAGTTGGTGAATCTCCAGAAAAATGGCTACCTCTTTTTCAAGAAAGGTCAAAACAATGAAAAGGCTTTTTTTGGCAACAGCTCTTTGTGCAATATCTCTTAGCTTAAAAACAAATGCATTTGCCATAGTTGTATTCGACCCAACCGTTGCGGGTAAAATAATGCAACAAATTCAACAAGGCACGCAACAGTTAGACCAATTAAAGAACCAACTTGATCAAATGAAACAATTATATAGTTCTTTAAATGGAAAACCTGATTTATCCGCATTGCAAGAATTGCTCAACAAGCAAGGAAGCAATAGCGCTCTCCCCTCTGATTTTAATCATTTAGAACAATCAATAGATGGCACTGGTGGTGGTAGCGGAAATACTGAAAAATGGAAAGAAAAACTTTTATATAAAGAACCATCGGGTGGTAGTGGATCAAAAGAAGCCGTTGATGCTTTTTACAAGCAAGAAGTGGAAAAATTGCACAATCGCAATATAGGACAAGCAGCAACAGGGCAAGCTGTTTACGAAGATGCCGACAAAAAGAAAGAAGCCATTAGCAAGATCATTGAAAAACTTAAAAATGCTAAAACCGCTGCTGAAGTTCAAGACGCTCAAACACAATTAGCAGCTATACAAGCAATATTACAAGCAGAGGCTTTACAAACACAAGCCACGTCTATGATTCAACAAGCTCAATCTGAAGCTGAAGCAATACGGATTAGAGAAGAAACTAGTAAAAGATACCAAGACTATGCACGAAAAATCCGTGGTCATTAAAAATTAAAGAGAGGGAATTGAATATGAACAAGATCATCATATCAGCATTATTACTTTGCACAGGACTTATCACTGTTGGTTGCGAAAAAACCTACAGCGTAGAAGAACTTAAAAAAAATGAAAACTTAATAAGAAAATTTCAACGGAAATGTACATCTTTTGATAATTCTAAAAATTGTCAAAATTTCCGACAAGCCACTAAGGAACTTGAAACTGAAGAACGTAAAAAAGCTGACGAAAATTACGAAAAAGCTCTAGAGAAAATAAATAAAAGACGAGAGGAACGAGAAGCAAAAGAGCGCGTTAAAGCCGTACAAAAAGAGAAAGAAGAAGCTGAAAAAAACGCTCAATAGTTATCTTTATAAAAAAATAAAAAGGATATTCAATGTCGTTAATGAATTACGTTCCTACGTACAGTGATATAGATGACCGTTTAATGAATACTCTTGGGGACTTAATGGATAAGACCATTAACTATCTTTCAAGTTCTTTATCCGCTCCTCTTACGGCGTCTTGTATAATCTATATTGCATTTATAGGTTACAACATTATGTATGGGCGTTCTTCTATACCTTTATGGGATTTTATAGCGACAACTGTAAAACTTGCTATCGTTGTTACACTTACGACAAACGCCTCTCAATATAACGCTTGGATCAAAGACATATTTTTCACTGATCTTCCTAACGCTATTGCAAATGTCACCCAAGGAGCAAGTTCAGATAAAAATGTCTGGGACAATATGATGAAACATGCTTCTGCACATGTTTTTGATGCAGCAAATAAATACAACGGATGGACTGAAATAGGGGTGTATATTGTTAATTGGATTGCTGGTTTAATCTGTTTATTAATTGCTGCTTTTTTTAGCACTATTGGCTTTATCGTTACAATGTTTGCGAAACTTGGTTCATTTCTTGTCATATCAGTTGGACCACTTTTCATAAGCCTTTATATGTTTTCAACGACAAGACGTTTTACAGAAGCATGGTTAGGACAACTCGTAAATTTCATCATTTTACAAGTATTAGTCACTTTGCTTGGTAACGTATACGTAAGTCTTGCGACAGATATCCTTTCAGGTGACATTAAAGATATTATGTTTTCTGTAATTCAATTCATGATTATTGGCACTGGTGGGATTTATCTTTTCATCCATTTACCAGGAATTGCCTCTGCTTTAGCTGCTGGGGGTGCTTCCCTTACAAGCTCAACGCATTTAGCTAACCATTCTAGCAGACTAGCTGGTCAAGGTATTCTTTCCGCAGGTCGTGGAGGCTGGAGAGGTTTAAAAAATTTAGCATCAAAATTTCGAGGAGGTTAATACAACCAAATGCGGGAATTTAAAATAATTGGGGTATTTTTATCGCTCGTTCTCTTAAACGGTTGTATGTCTTCACCCAATACCCTGAAGTCATTACCAAAATGCGATGGATATTCTAAGCGACCATTAAACAAATCAATGTGGAATTGGGAAGGCAAAACGCCCTCCCCCACTCCTATCATCATCAGTAACAACACAGACATCAAACCACCCCCTCAAAAAAATGGTTTCAAAGCCCTTCTGGCACAAAAATTAACTGATGAAGAAATTGAATCCTACAAAGATTGTGGTCAAAAAGCATGAAAGAAAAAGACCTAGAGCAATATATCTCTGAAGCGCGCTTATTTGATCAAGATCGCATGTTAGCCTCACGCCGCATCACCCGCGTGTCACTGACCATTGCTGGTATAGCCGTTATAGTGGCCATCATATCCTCCCTTGCGGTTATAACACTCACACCACTCAAAACCGTCGAACCCTTCGTCATCCGTGTTGATAATTCAACAGGAATTGTCGAAGTTGTCGAAGCCCTAAAAGAAGGACCAACAAACGTCGACGAAGCAATCACACGCTACTTTGCTGCCAAATACGTCCGCTCCCGCGAAGGCTTTACAACCGAAGAAATACAACACAATTTCCAAACCGTCTCCCTGCTCTCTTCTCCTGAAGAACAGGACAGATTTTCTACATGGTATGGTGCTCGAAATCCGCAAAGTCCTCAAACAATCTATAAACACGCAACCGCGACAATAACGATAAAATCAATCTCTTTCATCAACCAAAATGTCGCACAGGTGCGTTACTACAAAACCGTCCGTGACAATGAAAACAATAGAGAATCCATCACCCATTGGGTCGCAACACTTACCTTTGAATATATCAATGCTCCCATCTCCGTACAAAACCGTTTGGTAAACCCTCTTGGCTTTATTGTTAGTGAATATAGAACAGATCCAGAAGTGGTTAACTGATCCATGAAAAAAAAAGTCCTTTTTCTTTTTCTCAGCGCTATCACCTTTTTTTCTGCGCATTGGGGCTATGCAAGTGTTTTTCCTACACGCGCTCTAAGCGACAGTCGCATTCGCTTTGTCAATTATGATGCCTATAATGTCACAAAAATTATTGGCTCCATACGCTCATCAGTCCAAATAGAATTTTCCGCCAATGAAGAAATTGCCCATGTCGCTATTGGCAACAGCGTCGCATGGGAAGTCGCTCCAGCTGGAAACATTCTTTTCCTCAAAGCCCGTGAAGTACAACCTATCACCAATCTCCAAGTTGTCACCACACGCCGTGATGGCTCAAAGCGCTCTTATCAATTCGAACTGATGGTGAAAGATGGAGAAATCGCCGCAGGCAATGAAACTTATTTCCTTGTGAAATTCCGCTATCCTCAAGACGAAGCAGAACAAAGAAGGCTTGAAGCACTCCTAAGACAAACAAAAAAACAAGCACAACGAATTGATGGTGTCTTTGATGCTTACGAACAATATGGACCACGCAATTGGGCTTATTCTGCTCAAGGCTCTATCACTCTTGAACCATCATCCGTGTATGACAACGGCAAAACAACAACATTTACATTTCCAGATAATCAAGAAATTCCTGCTATCTATATTGTAAGCAGTGACGGCACTGAATCCCTTGTTCCAAAAACTACCAAAGGCAATATGGTCATTGTCCATGCTATTGGCTCCAGATTCACTCTAAGATATGGAAAAAATGTTTTATGCATTTTCAATGAAGCCTATCAACGCCAAGGCATAAATCCAAAAACAGGAACAACTTCACCGTCTGTTGAACGCAAAATTGCATCAGATCTTGAATGAAATAGAAATGAGGGGAATTAACATATGAGTGATGAAGTAATCATTGAAGATCGAGGCGTTATTAACGATAACAGAAATAATATATCCAAAACATTTGGAGCAAAAATATTTGTCGTGATAATCTTTGTAGGATTTTGCGCTTATGTGCTCTGGAATATCTTCTCAACCCCAACAATAACAAAAGACACGGCAAAATCTCATAAAAACCAAACGCAAAACTTTAATAATTCACTCACACCTTTAGAATTAGTGCCTTCTACTCCACAAGCAAAAATTGCTCAAATTACATTACCGATACCAACAGAAACACCTAAAATAACGGTTAAAAATGATCCACTACTTGAAGCCGCACAACGCTCTCCAGTTTTAGCCTTTACGAATGACTCCAGATCTCACTCAGAGCAAATAAGAAACAATAATTATAGTAGTACAAATGAAATTCCTAATGAGAATTCCCAAAATTTTTCCGCACTTTTACAACCTACACGAATAGAAGGTACAAGAGCTGGAGTCATTGGGAATAGAAACTTTATCATCGCCATGGGAACATCTATTCCCTGTATCTTAGAAACGGCATTAAACAGTGACCAACCTGGCTTTGCAAGCTGCATCATTAACCGTGATATCCTCTCTGACAATGGTCGCGTTGTTCTGCTTGATAAAGGAACTCAAGTGGTTGGTGAATACAGAGGAGGTATAAAACAAGGACAATCCCGCCTCTTTGTTCTTTGGACAAGGGCAAAAACACCAAATGGTGTCATCATCACTCTTGCTTCACCAGCAACCGATAGTTTAGGTAGAGCCGGTTTTGATGGCAACATTAATACGCATTGGTGGGAACGCTTTAGTTCAGCTTTGCTGCTTTCAGTTGTTGACAGCGCTACAGCAACATTAACAAATAAAATGAAAAGCAATTCTAAAACAGGCGGCTTAAACAACTCTGGAGCAAACAACTTAGGAAAAGATGCTGCCAGTATTGCCCTTGAAAATCAAATCAACATCCCCCCTACCCTAGAAAAATTTCAAGGGGAACTCGTCAATATTTTCGTGGCCAGAGATTTGGACTTTTCATCCGTGTATAAACTCGCCGTCAAAGAAAGAAGGAACGGCATTTTTCCTCGCTCTATTCCAAGAAATTTCTTTCACCATTCTCAAAGGTAGCACAAATAAATTATGGCCACAGCGAAAAATACAGAACGCGCTTCCATCGTCTTAACGAAATTAAAAATATTAGAGAACTATCTGAATGACGACAATTTATTCGAAATTGTTATCAATCGCCCTGGTGAAGTGATCGTTGAAGGCCCCAATGGTTGGCAAACCCACATCCTTAAAGATTTAACATATGGTGAATTAGAAGGGATTGCAAAAGTCGTCGCGGCTTATACAACACAGAAGATTAGTGTAGAAAATCCAGTCCTCTCCGCAACACTGCCCAACAATGAACGCATACAAATTGTTATGCCTCCAGCAGTCGCACCAAATACAATCAGTATGACAATTCGTAAACCTTCATCACGCACTTTTTCTCTTGAAAGTTTACACGAAAACAATCTGTTCTCTGTCGCCCAAAACACCAGTTTCACACCCACGCAACAAATGACAGAACGGTTATCCGAACTCTCTGATACAGACAAAGAGCTAACAGATCTCTTTATCGCTAAAGATTTTTGCACCTTTTTAGAAAGAGCAGTTATCACACAACAAAATATCTTAATCTCTGGCAAAACCGGTTCGGGTAAAACCACACTCTCTAAAGCTTTAATTGCAAAAATCCCTGACTATGAACGGATTCTCACCATAGAAGATACTTCAGAACTTGTTGTTCCGCATTCAAATAAAGTGCAACTCTTTTACTCAAAAGACAACCAAGGACTAGCAAAAGCAGGCGCAAAAGAACTGCTTGAATCCGGATTACGCATGCGCCCCGATAGAATACTTTTGCAAGAATTGCGTGATGGTACAGCTTTTTATTATATCCGAAATATCAATTCCGGTCACCCAGGTTCAATCACCACGGTTCATGCCTCCACAGCACTTGCAGCCTTTGAACAAATGACTCTGCTTGTGAAAGAAAGTGAAGGGGGTGGGAATTTAGCACGAGAAGATATCCGTGGCCTATTAATCTCGATGATTGATGTCATCATTCAATGTAAACGCCTCGAAGGAAAATTCCGTGTGACAGAAATTTACTATGATCCCTTTAAGCGCCGAGACGCTTTTTTAAAAACAGTCTAAGTTAATCGAACAAATCAGAATGCGTTCCTGTACGTTCAAAATAAACATGATCACCACTAACAGTGTAAATCAACCTGAACGCATAATTAAATGTCTAATTTTTTAAACAAGTCGTCCATATCTTCCGCATAAAAAACATCTTCGCCCCTATCAGTTTTTTCAAAAATCTCAAGTGTTTCCGCATTAGGAACATACATATCAAATGGCAATCCCCTTTCATTGACGACTTTAGTTAAAGCAATCCGTATAAAATCAGACACCGTAAGTCCTAGAGTAGCTAATATTTCATGGGCTTCTTTTTTTAAATGCTTATCTATACGTGCGCGAACGACATCTTTTGAATCTACGGATACACTCATAGTAAACCTCCTTTAGTTACCTTCCTATTTATAGCCCAAATGAGTTACAAAAATAAGATTTCTATGCTTTAAGTTTTTTTACGCGACTTCATGACATCTTTTGACTTCGTTTGCGTTATCGCATTGTTTTGCTCTTCCACATGTCTCTGTTGCAAAAATTTAACAGCCGTTTGAAGCTCATTTACAAGCTTTTTATCATGACGCTGGTTTTGAGGTATCGCTTTTGACAAGTCAAAGTCTTGTTTATGAATGGCATCCTGTCCAAAACGTTTATCTAAAGCACTTTGAAGCTTTGAAAATTCTTTATTAACCTGCTCTGGTATCTTTGAATAACTATCACGACCAGCTTCAACATTTTTCATAAAAGTTACTGCTTCTTGTGAAAGCGAGGGAACTTCAACTTTCAATCGCTCCCACTCCCGTGTAAGCCTATTTATATGTGTCTCATAAGAATTCTTATAAAGGGATTGAAGCTTTTCAATAGAAGAAATAGTACGAGAAACATGAGAAAGCGCTTCTTTTCGTTCTTTTCCTGTAGATTTGAGTTTATCGATAAAACGATCTGACCCACGCAGTTCTCCTGCTCTATCAGGTTCCCTTTCCAGAATATCAGATAATTTATCGCCTTTTCCTGCTAAAATCGTTTGTTCAATCCTAAGGGCAACCTCTTGTGGATCTTTATAAATAAATGCTAAACGACTGTTTAACTCCTTAAACATATTAACATAAGATTTTTCATTCCTAAGAGCGCTTAGCGCTTTCTGTTCTAAATTAGAATTATCTATATAAGCAGCAAGGTATGGAGCTTTTTCTGTTGCTTTTGAAGAAACATTCAACTCTTTTTGTGATTGCTCAACCTCGAGCTGTTCTTTTTTAAGTTTGCTAAAAACTGTCGTTGCTCTCCCCCAAAGGGTATTGGTCAATTACTGTAAATGGAAATTGGCGTGTAATATTCCGTTTTGTTGGTATAGATGTCGAATTAGTTAATTATCTAGATTATCATTGAATAAGGAGAGCTAAAAAATGATGAAAAACCCTCCACATCCTGGAGAACTCTTGCGTGAAGATGTAATCGTAGAGCTTGGTTTATCTGTTACCGAAACAGCTGAACGGCTTGGTATGTCTCGTGTAGCTTTTTCTAGGGTTTTAAATGGGAAAGCTGCTATTAGTCCAAATCTCGCTATTAGGCTTGAAATGGCTGGTGTGAGTACTGCACGTGCTTGGCTAGCTATGCAAACAAATTATGATTTAGCGCAAGCTTTAAAACAGAAACAACCTAAAATACATCCTCTTTGTACTAGCTCTTGTTAGTACCATTCTATCGTATTGGAGAGCTTGACGAACATTCTCTAATAAGCTTTTACTTGAAAAGCATAAGATCAGAATCGGGAGGAGCTAACCGTAATAGGAGCGTATCGTACCCCCAATTGACAGCTAAACTTAGAAATATCAAAACTATATAACCAATAACCATTGCTGTTTGGTGTTCAAAAGGTGCAGAACCCGCTACATACCCAGTAAAAAAAATAAATAACACTAACAAACTCCCCCCTGCTATAAACTCTGTTAAAATAATAACCGGTTTACGAATAAGCAAAAGAAAAAGGAAAAGGGAAAAAAGGCAAATTTTCAATATCTTATGTAATATTTTATAAACGATAGAAAACACTCTACGCATTATAGTTATTAAAATTGATTGTTTGGAATTTGGATTTTTCTCTTTTTTATTTAATTTATTAGTAGACAGAGTGTCCATTACCCCCTCCAATATTTTTATCTATAAAACGCTCTATAGCTACATAATACGTTTTATTTACGATTATTTATATACCTACATAGATAATTATTTCAATTTTATAATTTTTTTTAGCGTTTAATGTAACATACGGTTTCTTTCTTTTTAAAAAGCAGGCACCCCCGCGCCGTTATTTACGCTGCTTTTTCACTAATTGCATCATTACTACAAACATCATCACGAAATGTTTTCTTTTCCTTAAGAGCAGCATTGCCATAAATTTTGACATCATTGTAAACAGCCGATTTTCCATAAACCCAAAACTTGAGCGGCCTTACCTATCCCAATAAACCTATCCATAATGTATATACAGATATAAATAGATTACAAGTAAGCTGTTAAAGCCCACCCTATAAGCTCCTCCCTTCTAATCATGATTTCGGAGCCGCGTGAGAGGGACAAAACAAACCGTTATGAGTTCTTTGTCAAGGACGCCGTAAGGCGCCCTGTAATGGTCTCCTTGACACTAAGAACCAAGACTTGTTAGTCCTCTCATTAAATGCGGATCTGATCTCATGATTTTGGTGAGCGTTCCGGAGAGTTTGAGAGGCGGAAAGCCTCTCATTCTAAAAATCGTAGCGAAGCGACATATAGGGAAGAGAACGCGCCCCCATATAGCACTGTAGTGACCAACCTATACGAGTAAGCAAGCTTAATAAAAACAACAATTTTCCATAACTAGAGTTGTCCATCATGACACGTAGTGGATTGTGGGCAACTCTAGTTGTGGAATATTGTTCAGCTGATTTATAAAATATTTATTATGTATTTCGTACGTAAATAATAAATAAATATTATGTATTTTCTATTTTATTACTATTTACGTAATTTTCAATAAGACGATTAAGAAAATCACCACCATCTTCATTAAGTTCGTCTGCTAAAGACCAAAAACTGTCTCTTACTTCTGGTTCAAGTGCAAGTGTTAATCGTGCTGTTTTTAAGCTACGTCTTCTACGTCCACTACCACGTTTTGTTTCTACATTATGACGTGTTGTAAAGCCATTTTTTTGACCTATCTCACCTAAAACTTGTTCATTTACTTTTTGTGCTTTTGTAAACGGTTGTAAATTTTCAAGATCCGGTAATACAATTTCAGCTCTTTTTGTCATGCTACTTTGTCCTTTAATAAATTTTCATTATCTAATACCTTCACAACAGCGTTAGCAAAAACCGTTGCATTTTCTTGTGCTGCTTGAGGATTATTCACATCAGAAGATGCTAAATCAAAGAGCGACCCCCCTATCTGAAAAAGAGCACTAAAAGCTCCTCTTTCAGTTAATGAAGCAGGTAAAATAGGAACATTAGCTTTTTCTAACGTTTTCTCTATATGCTGTCCTTCGCGACTGTTTAAGGTATTGGTCATAGAAAATACGATACGAAAAGGTATTTCTCTTTTAAAAAACTGACTCTGTTGTTTTATTAAAGCAATGATCTTTCCTATCTGATCTCCATCAAGTTGTTTTTTTCTCATAGGAACCAAAACTAAATCCGCTCTCCCTATAGCAAAAGAAGCCGCAAGATTAGCAGAGCCTTCAAGATCAACAATAACAAATGGAAACTTTTCTACAGCATCATCAATGCAAGAAACAATATTCTGTTCTGTAATATCTCCAGAAACTTCTATATTTTTGGGCGATGTATCTACAGATCTTTTCATCCATGTCACAAGTGGTTGATTTGGGTCTGCATCAATTAATTTCACCTTAGATCCAGCTTTAGCAAAAACGTTAGCTAATACTAATGCCATTGTGGATTTTCCAACACCACCTTTTGTTGAACACATAGTAATTACAGGCATTAAGATATTCCTTATTCAATGAATAAACACCAAATAAATAACATTTATTTATTTTGTAAATATTTATTATTTACGTACAAAATATGTAATAAATATTTATATATTATTAATTTCAAATAAGGTATAATCTGGTGCGCACATTCCAGTATGCAAATGAGTTTATTTCACAATTTCGTTTCTTAAGTGTAATTGATTTTTACATTACTTTTATATATGTTGGATAATTATATAGTAAGAGGAATTTTTTATGCCTTCATTAACAGTTACAGCAAAAGGACAAATTACGCTGAAGCGAGATTTACTACAGCATCTTGGTGTTAAACCAGGTGAGAAGATTGACTTTGATAAACTACCAGGTGGTGAACTTCGTATAAAAGCGTCACAACCCACAAGCACTATTGAGAGCTTTATTGGACGATTTTCTGGAAAACTAAAAAAACCTCTAACCATTGAAGAAATGAACGAAATTACAGCTTCTAGTTGGGCTGGAAAAAAATGAAGATTTCTGTAGATACAAATGTTCTAGCTCGTGCTGTTTTACAAGATGATAAAGAGCAAGGGGAGGTAGCAAGTAAGATTTTAAGAGAAGCTTCTCTCATAGCTATTTCTCTACCTTGTCTATGCGAACTTGTTTGGATACTTCGCCGAGGTGCAAGACTATCAAAAGAAGATGTAGCTGGAATGTTACGCGATCTGCTAGCAACCAGTAATATAGTAATGAATAGACCAGCTGTTGAAGCAGGGCTTGCTATTCTAGAGGCTGGTGGTGATTTTGCTGATGGAATTATATCTTATGAGGGAAATTGGCTAGGTGGTGAGACGTTTGTTTCGTTTGATAAATTAGCAATAGACCTGTTAAAGAAAAACGGACAGTTAGTAAAACTCCTTACTTAATGAGTGAGCTAATACCTATAAAAGAATAAGCTATAGATGTGGATTTTCCAACACCACCTTTTGTTGAACACATAGTAATCACAGGTATTAAGATATTCCTTATTTAGCGAATAAACAATAAATAAATATCATTTATTTATTACGTATTTTGTACGTAAATAATAAACATACTTTAATGCGTCACGTCATGGAAAAGAACTATCAACTTGGCGCAATTTATCTTAATTTTCCAATGTTCTTGGCATGGTAATGATAGGCTTAATTTTTGTAGACTTAATATTTCTACGTTCAATAAATAAACGCAAAGTATTTACACTAACTTCTAATGCCTTAGCAATACGGCTCTGTGACAAACCAACATTTATAAATGCTTGAATTTCACTACTGCTCTATTTTCTACTGCATGTAGATATCAAATATGTCAATGATCATCATCTACTGTCGTGTTAAGAGGTGTTAACTCTTTATTTTTCTTAATTTTTACAACGCCAATCATTCCAGTGGAAATAATGAAGGCAGACATCGCTAAAAAGGAGCTTAACAATCCCACGAGTGCCAAAAGTCCAGCAATAAAGCCAGACATTGCTTCCGCAGAGTTCGCTAAAGTTGAAAAAGTTCCAAAACTCTTACCAAAATCTTCACGACGAGAGTATAATTGAATAGCTGAGACTAAACTAATATCCACAAATGCACCAATAAATCCTAAAACAAGGGCTAACCCTAAAATTAGATTTAAATAAAGTTCTGCAGCTAAGGGCATAACAAACAGAATAACCCCATAAAGAAGCCAAAATACCATAAGCTTCAAAGATGTAACCTTGAATATAATTTTATGATATAACAAACCACCGACAATAGTTCCAACAGCCATGAGAGAAAAAATATAACTCACAAGGCTTTCCTCTCCACCCACAGAAAGCACAAAAGCTGGAATTAAAAATCTTAAAATTGCACCAGTAAAGAGAATAGCAAACGACGAGCCAACAAGCGTAATAAGTAAATTATTATTTTCTTTAGAAATATATTTAAGATAGGAAGCCGTTTCTCGATAAATATTTATAAAATTGAATGGTTTCTTCTCATTTGAATTTAAATTCATGAGATTAAACAACACGATAATAGATATAAAATAGGTAAAAAAATCAAAAATGAGTACTGCCGATTTATTGGCTAAAAAAAGCAGTAGAGAACATACCAAAGGACCCATGACGGATGCAGTTTCCTCTATAATTTGTGCAAGGCTATTTGCCTTTGTCAGATCCTTTTCTGAAAACATTCTGGGAATAGCAGCTTGAAAACTTGGTTGGAAAATACTTCTTCCTATGGTTGTGCATATTGCTGCGAAAATAAGAACAATAATATGTGCAGTCCCTGTTATAGTGGTTATAAAAACGAATAATGAAGCGAATAATCTCACCAATTCACTGAAGATCATATTTTTCTTCAAAGAAAAATTATCCGCTAACCAACCTCCTATAGGGCCAAAAAAGAGAAAAGGGATAAATCGAAAAAAATACACAAGACCTATAAAAAAGGTGTTATCTGTTAATTCTAAGACCAGTAAAACAAAAACAACTTCATAAGCATAATCACCAACTTTAGAAATAAAGAGAGAGGAAAAAAGAGTTAAAGGACTCTCTTTTAAAAATAAATTCATATCAGCTTTCCGATATTAAACTTTTCTACACTTAAAGTTACGCGTCTTTTATACAATTGGTAATATGAATTTCAAAAAAAACGTTTAAAGAAATCCGCATTTTGATACAAGAATTTAAAATAATATTTTTATTTTATTATAAAAAACAGAATATTATCATACATACACAAGTTCTTTTTTAGCTATAAATCTACCTGTTTCATTCAGTTTTTTTGCAATAAATGCCTTTAAAATACGTTGATCTTCTTCTGGCATCAACCAAAACATAATATTAATATACCAATACCAACCTAGTTTTGTAAGTTGCCAGGAGTCATTATTTTCCACTATAAGATCATTGGATAAAAGAATATCTAATTTAGAAAAAATACTTTTAGGCACAAAATCCATTTTTATTAAAGATTTATTCACTAAACCATGATAAGGTAGGTGTAGAATGATTGGCTTTATTTCATCTAGAATTGGAGAGTGCTTACTAATATTTGCGGGCATTTTTTCACTATTAACAGCTGTAATGTAAGCATTACGATTAGAAAAATTTGTTATTACGTGTTCACGTATTGATGTTACAGCATTTACTCCAAAACCATGCAAATCAAAATCTGAATATCCATAAACATGCTCATGATACACAAAACTATATTCATCCGTAACTATATCAGAGGTCACATTTGGGGTACGAATATAACCATGACCATTATGAGGCATAAATCCCTTACTTCTCATATAAGCATCTATTAGCATATTCATAGAAAATTTTCTTGTTGCTGTAGTAAAACCTAAATCACGATTTTTGATAGCTTTATGCAATTTTACTTGAGTTACAATATTGTCAATTAGGTATATATCTATATTAGATGTACCAAGAGATACAGCCATTTCGAGATCTTTAATGATTTCTTCTTCGTCTTGTCCATTCGTACCGTACAATATATCAAAAAGTACATACTTAAAATTCGCATTTAATATACTAGCAGCAAACTTAATATGTTCGTATGTAGATGTGAGATTAAAGAGCTTTCTCCATTCGTGGTTAAAAGTTTGAAGACCAAAGCGTGGATGTGTAACCCCTATTTCTTTCATAGCAATTACTTTTTCCTCGGTCAGACTTTTTATTTCAATTTCAAAAGAAAATTCACAATTAGATGCTATTTTAAAGTGCTTATGTATAGCTGCTCCTATTTTTAAAATATTAGATGGAGATAATAAAGAAGGAGTTCCACCTCCAAAAAAAATCGCGCGAACTGGCTTTACTTCCTTTTGGCCGGCCAAGTTTTATTCCTCGTTGACGAGCAACATTTAAGGCTTCTTTTGTGCGTGTTTGAATTAAATGCCGTTCAATTTGTGATACCATACCCAATACGTTTGCAATGATATCGCTTTGTAAACTTCCATCCATGATAAGGTTTTGTTTTGTTATATGCACAATTAAACCACGTTCACTGGCTGCTTTGAGAATTTCTAAAACAGCAAGAGAAGAACCAGCTATACGAGAAAACTCCGGTGTGAGTAACACATCACCACATTCAGCCTTTTCAATTAAAGCACCAAGTTTACGCTTACGCCAATCTTTTCCTCTACTTGCAATTTCTTCCTCAATATGAAGTGGTGCAAAGCCATCTTTGTTAGCATATTCTAACAACCCAAATTTTTGATTTTCTGTATCTTGTCCATCACGAGAAACACGTAGATAAGCGTAAAATTAGTCTGTTCTAGTTGATTAACCAATCCAATCGATTAACCACGACTGACAAAACCAAGCTCAGCGCTTTTTGCTAATTTTCTATATTCTATATGATGTGAGTTTAATCTTCTTCCCGATATTTTCTTAACCATAATTCTTAAAACCTCTCTATTAGAGGCAAAAAAACGTTAAAAATATCCTCTTTCTACAAAATTTCTCTTGCAGAATATATCGAGATAAATTAAGGTTCCATTTTATTTATCTTTAAGATATTTTTTAGGAGCCCTTCTGTTAAGGCAGTTGGGTTTTTATTTTTTTGCTATTATATTTCCCTCTATTCCGAACGACTCATTATCTGAAATAATGAGTCAAGACATAACTATATTGAAAAGAAAAATAAATTTAACATAGTTAAAACTTAGCTCCCCATCTTCCTATTCTCTAATTCAATATCGTTTGTGAAAACAATTTGCCTGCCGTTAAAACAAGCTTTTGATTAATAAAGTACTAAGCTCTATGATCTCGTTTAGCAATAATACCAGCTTTTTCTAATTCAGCTACGCCCCGAAAAAAGGTTGTTGGTGACAACGCTAAATTTCTTTCTTGAGCTTCAAGAAATGTTTTTAAAATAGCCTTGTCTAAAATCACAGTATTCGTGCGAATTAATCTATTTTGAAGTATCCAAGCCAAAACAAAAAAACTTTTATTCCTGCTGTTTTTAAATCAAAAATTAGCGCCACATTGACAAGAATCTGCTCTTCTGGATCTGGGATCCTTAATAGAAACCACAATATCATTAATGAAAAGACTCTGACCGTGCCTAACGGTTTGCTTTCTTTGTTTAGCTGATATACTAACAGTCATTTATGGTAATACAATTGCCATATTAAAATAATAAATCGAATCTCAAAAATGGTAATCTGTATTCGCTAAAGTGTTAATATTACTTTTGTTTTTGCGAAGAAGAAGTTTCTTAAGTCGTAACAGGTGATAAAAAATTCAACAGACAATCAAAATGGATAAAATAAACTTGCGAAAGTAAAAATATTCCCCGTATGAAAATCCTTTTCTTAAAAATTCTGAAATATTTGCTGATAATAAAAAATATTTGCTGATAATAAAATTGTTAAAACGTGCATTATACAACAAAAGTTTATCAACGCTGACACTGATAAAATAGAGGTTGTACCTATAATTCACGTCACAGAAAAAATAAAGAAAGAAAATTTTATAGAAATATTTGCTGATGGCATTCAAGTAATTTTTAATTTATCTCGTACAGGCCATCGTGCTTTGATAATAGTTTTAGAAGAATACCAATCTAATAAATCGACAAACGAAAACCCCAGCAGCGTTACCTTAATTTGGTTTGATGGGAGTATAAATGGAAAAAAGCGCGATATGGTCGACAGAACTTTTCACAACAGTTTAAGAGAACTTATACAAAAAGGAATTCTGAAACCAAAATTGCCTAATCAATATTGGGTAAATCCTATTCTATTCTTCAAAGGAGAGAAGATTGCTTTTATGAAGGAATATCAAATGAAACCGTCTTCTGCTAAACTCGATATTCCATCCGATGAATACCAAATCAATATAGAAGATTTTATAAGAAAATAACTTGTATCATTTATCGTTTCCTATATATTATGATACTGGAATAGACATAACATTAAAGAGGGGGGAAGTTCATAGCCAAAATACAAATAAGCAGAAAGGTATTGATTCTTTTTCTTTTATGGCTTCGTAATCCATTAAGAACTATACTACACGTATAATGCTCATAGGATCTTTAGAGCTAGTCATAGTTCCTGTTGCAGTATTTCTATTAGAAATGGGTTGGACAAAAGGATTAATGCGCCTTACAATTTCGTCATTTGTATTCAGTTTTGGCTCTTCTTTTCTAATTTTATACTATGATAAACTTATACGACGTCTGTCGTGAATTTTTCTATTATAAAAGCAAAGAAGTAATGATAACTCAAGCTATCCTAATATGTCACAAAAATGAAAACCCTTTCTTTTTTGGGGGTTGGTATATTAACAAATAAGATCTTTAAAGAGGGGTAAAATGAAAAAAATTATTTTATTATGTATGGTTATGTTAGGTGTAGGATTGAGTATTTCTGGTTGTGGTAAAAGCGAAGAAGAAAAACGCCGCGCAGAACAAGAAGAACAAGCTAAAAAGTTTTTTGAAAAAAAATTGCCTTCTACAGATGAGGGACATGAATTTTAAAAAACGTACCACTTCAAAAAATAGTAGCTTCTTTAATTTCTTTCTATTTCAGATGATGTTCCAGAAATTGTATTTTCAATAATACTGCTTGTTTCCATTTCATTAGATTGAGGATTGCTATTATTAGAAAACTGGATGTCATTATTTTCTGGTAGTAGATATGGAGTGTTAAGATTAAGGTTTTCCGCCCCTTCCATTCCAGGGACACAAAGAGAAGCCATAGTTCCACTAACCCTTAAACCTGTATCTGCAAAATTTCTAAGTTTTGAAGAAACTGACCCAGCTTGATCTGGAGAAATTGATCCAGCTTGATCTAGAGAAACTGACCCAGCTTGATCTAGAGAAACTAACCCAGCCTGATCTGAAGAAACTGACCCAGCTTGATCTAGAGAAACTAACCCAGCTTGATCTGAAGAAACTGACCCAGCTTGATCGAGAGAAACTAATCCAGCTTGATCGAGAGAAACTAACCCAGCTTGAGGTTGATTAGTTCTGGTAGACTGATTTCCCCCTCCAGCTACACGTGGATTTCCACCAAATTGAGGTTTATTACCACTATCTTTAAAAGAATTCCCCGTCATTTGAGAAGCATTTATATTGTTACCCGCTCCCATCACAGATCCACTACCACTTACTCCAGCGTCCGTTCCACCACTTGCTCCTCCTCCTAAAACACTACCTGTTCCACCAGCAGTTGATGCTCCACCAGCAGCAGCAGATACTCCACCACTTGCCACTGCAACAGCCGCCCCTACAGCAGCACCAGACATTGCTCCAATAGTTGCGCCTGTTCCACCACTTGAACCAGAAATTAAACCAGCAACAATTTCCGGAATAGTCTTTGTTAAATATGCAGATAACAAAGCAAGTCCTAGCAATGTCCAATTTGACGCAGAAGAATAAACATATGCGTTTTTCCATGATATCATGGAATCAGTAATCAGTGTTACTAAGAGTGTCATTACAAATAGTTTTGCACCAACAGAGACAGCATAACGAAATGTTGTTATGCTTATTTCTCGCGTCCATTGAGAAGCTCCAAAACCCATAAATATTACAGATGCATTGATTACAATATATGATTCAATAAGACTAATAGCTAATAAAACAGCAATAAAACCAAAACATAAAAAAACAATAACCGATTGAATAGCAATCAACACAGCAGTTATAGGATTCCAAGTGCTAACATTTGCCATAGCTTCCATGATCTTAGAAGCTTCACCCATAATATCTCCAGGGAAAAGTCCTCTGCCTCTTCCACTTGCATCAGCTGCTGCAGTACGGAAACTCTCAATAATAGCTGTCCCCCATTCTTGAGAATATTCTAAAAGAGCAGCAAAAAAACCTATAACAAGAATGAATTTAACAAACTCACCAAAAAAATCAGCAATATCAGATTGCTTAAACAAGAGAGGAATAAAGCTAAAAAGCAATTGAAAAACAGCTAATGACCAGAAAAGACGAAAACCATAATAATGTAATTTTGAATACCAATTGTTAGATTGTTTTTGTATCAAATCCAATAGACTATTAAATGATTTAGTTTGATCTAAGGAATCTGCAAAAGAAACATCTGTAAAGAAAACACAACCCAATACCAGTAAAAATAACATTAATAAAATGAGTTTTTTATTTTTTAGCACTTGGTCATTTTTCATTTTTAAAATGTATGTCCCCTGTCTGTAGAAGGTAATTTTGTTTCAAAAAACTTCTCAACATTAGCTTCATTTTTTGCTTTACGTTCTACTTCATCAGCTGTGTAATTTGCTTGCAAGGTAATATTATTAGCCACCAGTTCACGAAGCATTTGCAGTTGCTTAACTTGTTGGGTAGCAATTTCATTTCCAGCTTGAATGGCTTGCATACGCCCCTTTGCAGTTGCTGAGCGATTGAGGAGCCTCCGCAGAAAATTATCCTCGTTAACAAAACTACTTATGTTAATTCCAGCTGCCTGAATAGCAATACGCGCATTAGCAAAACCAGTTTCTGCCCATTTTCTAAAATCTTTTATCGGATTTTCTTTTCCAATCTTTTTTAAAAAATTTTCATAACCAGGATAACGTTCTTTAAATTTATTATGCAAGTTCTGCATATTATAAGCAATGATTTTAGCGTCTTGATAAGTTTTGTTCAATAGTTTCAAATCATTCTCAAATCTTTCAACGCTTATAGGATCAAGTTTTTTAGCCTGTTCTATCATATCTTTATATTGCTTAATCTCTACTGCGACCTGCTCTGCAGTGTTTATTGCAGTCTCCACAGCTTTTGCATACTCCAACACTTGAGTAAAAACAGTAGAACAATTGGTGCAAATAATTTGCGCGATAGCTTGTTGTGGAATAATCAGTACAACAAAGTTTGTTATAAAAAATGTGGTTATTATAGAAATAAATTTAAGTTTTTTCAAGATATTGCTCATAATGAACTCCCCTCATTTTAAGCCATTTCAAAGGCCAGTTTTGTGTATTTTCATTGATAAGTTTTTTGACTTCAGCAAGATCTTCTTTGCTAGAAATTGCTACAAAAGAGAGGGCTAGATCACCCAATCCTAATTCAAAAAGACGGCGGCCAAGAATAGACTTATAATAATATTGCCTCTTCTTTTTTGCTGTTTTGATAATTTGAATTTCTTTATCATTCAGTCCAATCATTCTATACAGATCAACCGCCCCTGGTACTCCTTCAGCACCCTTTGTTTCTGCTTCTTCATTAGGAAGCAAAATTTTGGTAGGGCACTGTTCGAGCAAAACATCAAGAATTCCGGAACGGGAAGCATCTGATAGACTTTGTGTCGCCATGATTACAAGACAATTCTTTTTTCTTAGTTCTTTCAACCATTCACGAATTTTTTCGCGAAAAACAGAATGGCCAAGCATAATCCACGCTTCATCAAGCGAAAGAATAGATGGTTGTCCCTTCAAGCCTCTCTCAAACCGCCTAAATAGATACAATAAAACCGGCAAACCATTTTTGTCACCTAGCTTCATGAGTTCATCAATTTCATAGACAATAAAATCATTATTCTCTTCAAGTGGTTCTTGTCCATCTAACAAATATCCCATACCACCAGAAAGCGTATAATGCATGAGTGCTTGACGGATTTCTTTATCTTGAACCGTCGTAACAAAATTACCTAGTGAACGCATATTTTTAGGCGTCTGCCTCATCTGCTTCATTGCGCGATGAATTTCTATTTTTTGTTGAGGAGATGGTGCTTTTCCGGTTTGCAATTCATAGCAAGTAGCAATCCATTCTTGCGCCCAAAGATTATCAGCTTCTGTATCAATATCTGCAAGGGGCATGAGAGCACCAATGGCACTATCACTTTCTCCAATATCATAATGACGACCATTTACAGCATAGCACAACGTATACAATGAGTGTCCTTTATCAAAAGCAGTAATATTAGCAGGTAGATGCTTGCCATTCTTATCTGTTGCTTTTGACCAATATCTGCGCGCTTGCGCTAATAAAAATGCTAAAAGTGTTGATTTTCCCGCACCAGTGGGACCGAACACAAGTGTATGACCAACATCATCAACATGTAAATTAATACGAAAAGCCGTTGCCCCTGTTGTCACCACTTGAGATAAAGCAGGAGAGTTATCTGGATAGAGTGGACAGGGATTATATTGTAAGCCTGGCCATACACTTGAAAGAGGCAACATATCAGCAAGATTTTGAGTATTAATTAATGGACGTCGAATATTTGGGTAGGTTTGACCAGCAATTGTCCCTAACCACGCTTCCATTGTATTGACTGTTTCAATACGAGCAGCAAAACCTTTATGTTCAATTTCACGTTTAATCAACCGAGCATTTTCTGCCAAAACTTCACGGTTTTCATGCATCAAAACAACCGTTGGGGAATAATAGCCGTAAGCAACAAGACCTGATCGAGCTTCGTTCATTGCTGCTTCAGCTTGTTGTGCCATTAATAAAGCATCGGTATTTATAGTTCCTTTATTGGTTTTAAAAACCTGTGAAAAGAAACCTCTAACTTTTTGCTGCCATTTCAATCTATATTTATTTAGTGCTGCAACAGCTTCATGCTGGTCCATAAATATAAAACGACTTGACCATCTATAGTGTAAAGGCAAACCATCAAGAATATCTAATATTCCAGGATAACTAGCCGTTGGAAAACCATCAATCGAAATACATGCAATAAATTTACCCCCAAGCCGTGGAGTATCTCCAGGCCACAAGTCAGTATAACCAAGCCATGAATCCAAATACATGGGACAATCCGGTATTCGCAGAGCAACTGCCTCACCATTAATGGCATAGTGTAAATAATTAACAAGTTGGTCACTTTTATAGGTTTCATCACCATTCTTAATAGTAACGGCTTTCATCCGCTGCATTTTAAGAAGATCACCAAGACCAACATAAAAATCCTCTATTTTCTTTTTAAACTCATCTAGCAAACGTTCAGCAGGTGTGGTTGTTTCAACTGTATCGTCTTCATAAACAATTTCCCCTAACTTTGATGACTTTCGAGTAGGTGGTAGATATTGAATTAATAAAGCATATTCTGTTTCATAGTGCGTCTCACTTCTTTTAAAATAAAAGCGTCTTTCTGCATCAATCAGTGCGGTAATAGGATCAGGGAAATGAGATAATCTCGGATCTGAATAGCCTGGTGACTCTACACGAATAGCATCCACCCATATCGCCCATCCCGAATAAAATCGAGACAGATATGTGTTGACCAGACCTGTGATATAATTTCTTTCTGTATCTGTCGCAGACATGGGGTCATCCCCACGAATGAAAAAGCCAGCCAACAAAGAACCATCTTTTCCTAAAATAATACCGTCATCAATTAATGCAGCAAAATTTAAAAGATCAGGTAGCCCTGCTAACGTAGAGCGAAAATGTTTTAATTTAAGCATCAATACACTCTTGTTGATTTTGCAACACGAAACGGTCGTGAAAAAGGAGCATAATACTTGTTATATTTCAATTGACGAATATAAATTCGAGACAAATTAGGATCAAACTTTGCCATTCTACGCAAAACATAAAGACAAACAAACCAGATACAAAGTCCAATAATTGCTGCTACAACATTCATTGCTGAGACAATAAGAATACCGGTTAAAAGCATTGATAAAAGCATTAATTCGCGTTCTCCTCCCATAATTTGTTGGGGTCTATGTAGAGAACGAAACAACTGTGTATACCGTTTGCCTCCCATTAAAACCCTCCAACCACAACGTTAGCAGGAACAACAGCACCAGAAAAGAGAGCACCTGTAAGGAGAGTGTTTGCAAAAACAATCACACTGATAACCAAAACAAGATAAATAATACGCTTTACAAATTCGCTAACTTCACCACCAAAAATTAGTGTAGCTCCACCAGCAACAAGCCCAAGCAAAGAAACAACAAAAGCAACAGGACCTGAAACTGATTTTTTCAACTTTTCAAGAGGTTTTTCCCACGGAAGAGATGCTCCACCACCCGCTGTTGCATCAGCAGCATGTGCAATATCTCCCAAGATAAGAGATAGAAGCAATGCCGCCCCTATGATAAGAAGAAACATCACAATATGATTGTATGAGTTATTCCTAGTTTTTATTGAAGATAATTGCATATTATGCTCCTTAGTGAATAAGATTTGTTATATATTTACCGACTGCTGGGTCATACCCACAAACTTCTATAATTTCTTTGACTTTTCTACCCGATGGATTTTTTTCAATACTTAAAACCACATCAATTGTTTCTGCTATTAGTGATTGCATGGGAGCAATAGTTGCTTCTGATATTAATTGTTGAATTCTTGTTAATCCTGCCGATGCATCATTGGCATGAACTGTTGCTATCCCTCCTGGATGTCCAGTATTCCAGCTTTTTAATAATGCTAAAGCCGCACCATCTCTCACTTCACCAACAATGATGCGATCTGGAGCCATGCGCATAGTCACCTTTAACAACCGTGTCATGTCAATATATTCGACAGCTCGAAATGTTACGGTGTTAGGTGCCGCACATTGAAGTTCGGCTGTATCTTCAATAATCACAAAGCGCTCTTCAGGAAATGTGTCTGTCATTTCCTTTAAGATTGCGTTTGTTAATGTTGTTTTTCCTGTTCCTGTTCCACCAACAACAAGAATATTTTTGTGATCTTTAACAGCAGCACTTAAAAGCAATTTTTGATGTGGAGTTATGATGTTTTTTGTAACATAGTCATCCAAAGTAAAAATTCGTGTTGCTTTTTTTCGAATTGTAAATGTTGGTGCAGAAACAATAGGTGGAATAACCGCTTCAAAGCGGCTGCCATTCATTGGCAATTCACATTCAAGAATAGGACTTTCCTTGGTAATTTGTGTTCCAAGAGCTGTAGCTACTGTCCCCATAGCAGCTTCTGCTTGGTGCGCATCCATTGTGCCCACTGCTTTTTTAGATTTTCCCAAATGTTCAACCCATAAGGTTCCATCGGGATTCAACATAATTTCTATGACTGTAGGATCATCTAGGTAATCACATACCTGCTGTCCAAATTCAAAACGCATCTTTTGAATGAGCCGTCTATCTTGCTCTAAACTTTGCCCATTTTCAAATACCGTGACAGCCATTCTTAGTCCCCGCCCTTAAGAGTTCACTGGTCTTTCCCTTTGTGCTAAAAATGAGAAGAACGTAAAACTTAAAGCCCCATTGTAATAAAGATTACACTTTAATTTAAAGTTTGAATCTAAACAACAAAAAACATTTTATGCGATACCATGTATCCACATTCTTGTTACAAAAACTATTCAAATATTAGAGTTTATAGTCTTTTATTCTCAGAGAGAATAACCTTTATCGCGTGCTGGCCGTAGCTTTACTATTAACATACCGAAGTAAATCATCTTTTATAAAATCACTCCGCATATCATGCAATTTTTTGGATGTTAGTGTTTTCTCAAGATCTTGTATGTACATATGTTTTTTTAAAAAAACTCTTCTATTTCTTTAGAAATGATGGACTCCTATCACAACACCTTTATCTAACCAGATAGAAAATCCCTTATCTTATTGTATGTTCACATACTAATTTAAAGGTTAAATCTGAGCAACAAGTAAACTGTTAAAGTTCGCTTTCAATTTCTTGATTTTTTCTTTCCCTATATGAAGCTGTATTAGGCTTTTGAGAAAGTCTTTGTTCTTTATCTTGCGAAAGATGATACTTTACACGAGAAATCATGGCTTTATCATTTGAATTAATATTATGGCCATTAAGCGTTATTGCTCTTTGACGAAGCTGATTAGCGGCATCGCGTTCATCATTAACGTATCTATCATCTAGCGAAGTGTTGGGTCATCGACAACATATTGATCTTGTATATTTGCAAGTGTTTGAAGTCTGTCGGCCAACACTCTTGCTTCTATTTTGGTTATCTTCATTTTAGATAGAAAATCATTTCTGGCTTTATCACTACCATGTACTCTTTTGTAATCATCCCAATCAGAAAAATCTTTCTCTTCTCTCTTAAACTCAGGATAAATCACCCCACCACCAATATCTGCCGCTGCATTATAAGCCGCCTTAATTCCAACATTAATCCCCTTCTTTCCATTAAGAAGTAATTTTTCTTGCGCAACATGATCATTATCTGCAACAAATAAAATGATCCGATTTGGATATTTTTCACGCATTACTCTGGCTACATTTTTTAAATTACCAGAGTCAAAAGCCACCACAATGGACACATGAGTCATCTATGCGACAGCAAAAGCTGTTGCATATCTCTCTGCAATAAGAATAGGTTTTTCTAAATCATTATTAAAGGCGGATATTCCTACATTATCAGAACCTACAATTGTAAAACACTCATGTTTTTCCCCATCTTTCATAAAAGATTTAAAAGTAGGATTAACCGTCTGAATTGTAGTTAGATTATCATCTTTATCCCTTAATGGAATAATTAAATCTCCTGCTAAAAACAGGCGTATATTAGGGTTATTTTTCTTTATTTTTTTGCTTCCTCAACAGATTTTGCAATCATTACGCCTTGCTTCTTTATTTCCTCTGGAAAATCCTTTGGAATCTCTTTTAAATCATTTGTTTGGATAATCCCTTTAAGCTTGCAATACGCATTATCTGGAGTTGCTATTTTACTAGCCTCCCATATTTGTGATGAAAGTATCGCTGCATTATTTTGTTTTTCGACTATTTCTTTTTTTAAGATTTCTTGTCGCTCTTTAGCTTCTATGGCTAATCTTTTTTTTCTTCTAAAGATAAAAAAGAGGAAACCTTTTCGGATTTCCAATAAATTTTCTCACCAGTGCGAAAATTTTGAATATAGCCACCATCAAATGAGGAATAACCAATATAAGCTCCACTCTTTTGACTTCTTTTATCATTTTCAACAGAAACTCTATGCAATTTTCCATCCATAAGTGGATTCTAAACAATCAAACCAGCAGAATGGAGTGCCTCCTTAAACTGTTGTTCAATCGGCAAAACTATGTTTTGTTGTGCATCTTCATGAGAAAAACGAGCCAAGCCTTTTTCAATTAAATTTGTACCAGCAGGAACATACCAAGATTTTGCATCTTTATCCCACTTAGCCCCAGATTTTTTTGCTTCTTCTTTTTGGGAATAAGGAACATTCAAAAAAATCTTTTCTGTATTATCTGGTCTATTATCTTTGCTAACCGATACAGATGACTCTTTTTCAACTTCAATAACTTTAACAGTTTCTAATCCCATTATGAAATTTTTGATTTTTTCCGCTTCGAAAACAGCTCTAAAAATTTCTTTTGGATTATTTTTTATAATTTCAATCCATGAAGAAACATATGAAACATTATGCCTTGGATCATAACCTATATTCAATTCCTCCCCAATCATAAGAGAGGCAATCGTTGTACGAAGCTTTTCTTTAGCATATCCAGTAGTCCCAATAGGATACATTATATCACGATTAAGTCTTGAAGAATGTCCAGTCCAATGTCCAAGTTCATGTAAAGCTGTCGCGTAAAAATAATCACTTGAATCAAATTGATGCCGCTTTGGTAAAAAAAGAGTATCAATATCACCACCACGATAGAAAGCATGATTTCTATCATCAGTATCAATTCTTGCACCTGATGCGGCTAAAAGTGCTTCAGCTCGTGCATGTCTTACCTCTTCTGACAAAATAGAAGATAATTCTAATGGAGGTAATCCATCAATTTGTTCAGCATTAAAAATTTTTGCAAAAAAATACGAGGTCTAGAAAGTTCTCTCAACTTTTCATGTTGTTTTCCATTTTCATTATAAGAAGAAATTGTTTCATCCTATTTCCAATAAATAATATTCGTACTTTTCATTTCTTTTTTAATTCTACAGCCCATTTCATTTGCTTGATGATATGTAAGCCAGCGTGGATCAGTATATTTTTAGCTTGCAAGCCAAAGGTTATTAATACCGCTATAGTTTCTACCTGTTTGCGGATTATAAGGAGATCTAACACATCCAGGAAGTAATACTTGTTGCCACGGCGCTATTCCCTGTTGAAGTTGTGTAATGAAATGATCTGTTACCGTTTTAGCATACTCAAAACTCATCTTTCCCCCCTATATCATCAAAAATCTCAGTTTCAGAAGGATCTGTAGTACATGAATCCCAAGCGTCTTCTTCTGAAAGAGCTATTTCTAAAAAACTCCATAATTTTTTGCTTCTTGTGAATCTAACTCAACCTGTATTCCAGGTATAAAAGCATCATTTAAAATTGAAGAAATCACAAGAAATACTTTTATTCTAGTGTTTTTCATTGTTAAAATCTCACTTCTTAAAAGTTAGAATTGGGGAAGCCTTACCCATAATATTCATAACCGAAACAGCCCCAAAATAACGGCTATCAAAACTTACAGGATCAAAACTTGAAATAAACCAAGCATATCCTTCTGCAACAAGGTATTCTCCATTCGGTACACCTGATATTCCCCTCATTCTTTGGCTATTTTTTAAAAAATGACCATTAACACTAATACCTTTTCCCGTTATACTAACTACATCACCAGCAATAGCTACTAATGGTTTCAAAAAGGAAATAGAGCCGCTAGGACAAGCCCCAGATTGAAGATACCCTTTTTCAACAAACTCCTTAACGATAGGTGCATCTGGTGGACAAACCTCCATAAGCTCTCCTCTTTGCATTTTCTTTTGAAAGTAATTAACTTTCCAAATCCCTATAGGAGCGGAACGCGAATAATTAATTCTATATCCCTGAGAGAGAGCAAATAAAATAAAACAGGCACTAGCAAGAGAACATAAAGTAAGAATGGCCATAGCTTGTTTCATGAAAGAACAAAGCCTTTCTTATTTTTTATGATTTCATTTCTCTGATGCAAACGATTTGTAACAGGAGGAGGAATTTTTGACCTTTCTGAAAAAATGGGATCTAAAAAATAAAGGATTTGTGTTCCCCTAATGACGCTATTTCCAGCTACAAAAATAAGCATTTCACCAGGTTCAACAATATTCCCTAAATTGTCTTTTTTGGCTCCAGGCAAGCGCATGATCTCATCAGGCGTCATCAATGGGCGGCGTGTCTCCTCATAAGACGTTGAAACCTGTTCAAGTGCCATACCAAAACGTTTTCCAGAAGTGGAAACTTTTTCGCGAACAACCGTTGTCTCCCCAGCCATTTTACTCATCCATTCAGCTGTTTCGACCTTATTAGGTGCAGACGCAATACGAATATGACAATTCGAAATAATGCTTTCATTCGTTGTATAAGCCTTGTACAATTGCTGCACATCTTGAGTGATTATATAAACTTTAAGTCCATACCCAGCAATATAGGCAAGTGCCTTTTCAAAAATATCCAATTTTCCCAAAGTTGGAAATTCATCAAGCATTAAAAGCAAACGATGTTTGTGACTTGTTTTTGATCTCCCATCATCAAATTCCATACGATCTGAAAGAGAAAGAACCATTTGTGTCAACAACAATCGCGCGAAAGGTCTCATTCTATCCAAATTGCGCGGCGTTGTAATAAAATACAGCGAAACGGGACTTTCACTATCCATTAAATCATTAATATAAAAATCACAATATTTTGTGTTCTCACCAACAATAGGGTCATGATAAAGAGACAGAGCATTATTTGCCGTCGAAATAATAGACCCTAACTCACGCGCCGGTGTTCCAGCCATACGACGGCCAACACCGTTGATAACAAGTTTTGCTTCTCTATCTGCATCTTGAAACAAAAGATTATCACTTTTTATATTAAGATTTTCCATTTCATGAAACAAAGTAGAAAGTGCTTTTGGATCACCATCTTCATCAAAATCATCATTATCTTCAACGACAGCGGCAAAATCTCCTACTCCCGTTAACATGTGTGCACAGTCTTGCAAACAAGGGATACGTACAATTTTCTCTGCTTTGTAAAGAGCGTGAAGAATGAGACCATTCAAAAGTTCAAAAGCAGCGGATCTGAAATGGTCACCTGCAATCCCTTTTCCATCATCATCAATGACCATTAAAGCTATGTTTTGTGCATCCGCTACTTGATAACGTGTTCTGAAACGAATTTCTCCTAATGGATTCCATGAACATCCAACTTCGGGTTCTGCCGGATCAAACCTTAGGATCTTATTCCCTGCATGCTTTTTCCGCCATCCAGCAGTCATGGCATAATTTTCACCTTTTGTATCAAGAACAAAAAGACTGTGTGGCCAACTCAAAAGAGTGGGTACGACTAAACCAACACCTTTACCAGAACGTGTAGGTGCTAAAGCTGCTATATGCTCTGGTCCATCATGGCGTAAATAATGCAACATTCCTGTTTTTGGACCAGGAAACGCCCCACAATATACGCCTCTTCCTTTTTGATTATGCGGAACAAGCCCCATTTCTTGAATTTCATCAAATGTTGCAAAATGCGCTGTTCCATGTAAATCATCGGTACTTTTGTTACTCCTTGAAGAAAAACCTGCCCAAAGAGTAAAACCAATTAAAAGACCAGCACAAAAGAGAACAAATATTACATTACACCGACTAGGAGCATAATCATAAAATTTAAAAACCCAGGGAAACCAAGAAAAAAATAGATAAATTCCTTTAAAATTGGACCCAAGAGAAGAACTATAATGAAAAATATGTGCTAAATACTGTGTGCAACACTGATTGAGAACAACAAAATAGATCCCGAAAAAAAAGATAAATATTAATCGAGATTTTCTTTTAAGTGTGTGTATAGATTGATTTCCCAATTTTCCCCCCATTGAACTTCAGCATTCTCTGTATACCTATACACAATACAAATGTACAAGAGCTCTTATTTTTTCCCTCTCAAAGAGAATGACCTTTATCGCGTGAAAGATCTATACCTATAGCTTTGGCTTGCATTTTTTCGTAGAGCCTGCACATCACCTTCATATTGTCACGACGTACATCAATAATTGCTTTTTTAACCGTTTTTAAACGGGCTTTATCGAGATTTCCTAGTCGTGTATAATGGGAAAACATTGCTTTTCGCGCTTCATCTATAGGGTAAACCACCTTTTCGGTGCTTTGATAGACTATGTCCTCTATTTATCACATCATATTGATCAGAATTAGAGACTAGTTTTATGTAATCCTCAACAACATCTATTTCAGTTAATGCTGTTTTAAGGCTATTGGCCATTTTGCCTTACTATTGGAATACCTAAACAAATCATTTTCTACTATACAACGTTCCGTATCAAGAAGTAATGAGAAATCACCGCTTTTCCCAATCTTACGAATATGATTACATAAATCATTTCGTACACCATTCAATTTCTTTGTTATCAATGCTTTATCAAGACTTTGCACATAGCTATCTTCTTATGACAATATCCAATCTAATTTTTCGTATTCTTTAGAAATGATGACCTCCTATCACAACACCTTTGTCTAACCAATCTGGACCATATTCTTTATCAGCATTCTTTGTAAGAAAACCCATATCACGAATAAACTGTGCACCACGCCGATTTTTAAGAAACAAAAGCGTATGAGCAGGTAGTTCAACCATTGCGAACCATTCCCATACTGCTTGACTGTCATTTGCTTTAGCAGCAGCTTCTGACTCGGCAGTATAAATACTATCTTGATCTAAGCCTCCTGCTCGCAATTTTTCGCGTTCAGCATCAGTCATATAACTTTTTGGCAATTTTTTTTCATAGAAAACTCCTTTCTGTAATATGTATTTAAATGTTAATTTAATGGTTTAATTAAAACAATAAAATATCTATGGTTTCTGTAAAGAAACCTGTTTTTTCAGTCTAAAATAAGTAGCATGAGAGATCCCCGTTTTTTCCTTAACAATTTTAGATGATACTCCTTGTTTAATCAGCGCAAGTATTATTTTTGTCTTTGGATGAGGCTTTCGACCGAATTTTACACCTGCTGCCATAGCAGCAGTTCGTCCATCATTGGTCCGCTCCAAAATACGCGCACGTTCAGCTTCTGCTACAGCTGCCAAAATTTGAATAACCATTTTTCCCATTGTACCTTCGGTACTAAGACCGTTTTCCAGAAAACGAATAAACACCCCCTTCTTGTAACAACTATCAACGATAGAAATCATATCAGCAGTATTACGCCCAAGCCGGTCCATTTTTGTACAAAGAATAATATCATCTTTTTCTGCACGCCCAAGCAGCCGCTGTAAACCTTCACGTTTATCTGTAGAACCTGTCCTTATATCTGTAAAAATACGGTCTTCGCGCACTCCAGCATTTTTAAGTTCATCAATCTGAAGCGCTAGCTTTTGTTGATTGGTTGATACTCTTGCATAACCTAAAAGCGCCATTTCATAATCTCATAAATCGTTTTTAATACAAAATTAGTATCATAATTTAAAAACTCGATTTGTGATACATATTTTTGTATTTTTTTGAAGAGTATCAAATATTATAATTTTTGAAACAAAACGCCTCGTAAAAAGGCTATGTCAAATAGTCTTAAAATAATAAGCTTTATTAATGGGCATCTACTCTATTCTCTGCTCATAAGTATCCATGAGAATTTCCAAAAACTCACCATGACGATAGCGCTCTTTTTTAGCCATAGCACGAAAACCATTGATGATAACTATGCTAGCTTTGATATTGATCTGTGTTTCATTTAACTGCTCCCTGCTTGGAAAAGCAGCTGTTTTATCTATCTCTTTGCGGTTGACAGTTTGTAGAGAAGATACAGTTTTGCGAGGCTGAAAATCGTCAAGACAGAAAAATCTAATGGTTTTCTTTCTTCATTCATTTTTGAATTTCCTTCTGTTGAGTTTGCTTTAATTTCGTAATGACTTCTGCAACAAATGCTTCAACATTGCTAATCGCAGTTTCTAAATTATTAACTTCTTTTCGATTGAGATTACGATGAGAACCACCAGTGGCAAAAATTGCGGAAAAAGCATCACGTTCATTTATTTCTGTTTCAAAAACATCTATTTCTGGATTTTTTCTGAATTGGGTTGAGACAAAACGAGCTGTTCTAGATTTGGCAACGACTTTGGATTGAGTAAACAAAACCGCATAAGAGATGCGACGCCTTACAGCTTTCATATCTCTATGAATTTCTTTAATGATCTCAATGGCTGCTATAGCATCTTGCTGTTGTTCCTTCATTGCTACAATAACAAAATCAGATTGGCTAATTGCGTAACTAGTTAAACGAGATGCTGTACCTTCTAGATCAACAATTATGAATGGATCTCGAGCGGCAGCAATTTCTATTTCATCTAAAATTGTCTTTTCAGATTCATTGATAACAACAGTTAAATTGTGTGGTTTACCTGGTAACTCTGACCAAGTAGTAATTGGGTGGCGTGGATCTGCATCAATAATCGTAACAGGCTTGGCATGTGCAAGTTCACAAGCAAGAAGTTGTTTTTCCACTACCACCTTTGGAATTAGCAAATGAGATAACAGGCATTTAGTTACCCTCTAAATAGGGTAGGATTATAATATTATACTAGGTATAATAAAGTACTCAATTATAAGTTAACAAAGAAGCAAAAATGACACATAAAACAGAAAAACGTTAGCAAATTTTTTGAAGCTTTTAATCAAAAAATAGATAGCTTTAACAACCCCACTCTTATACAGCGTGATGGATTTACAGAAGCTAAAACAAAGAGAGGGGATATCATAAAAAGTAGGATTCCAGAGGCTGCACTACAATTGGCTCTAATGATAGACAATGGAACAAAATTTTGGAAAGGTGATATAGAAAAAAATAATTTCTTCTATAATGAGTCATCAATTAAGCATACCATACTGTACATATAATATCGTACAGGATGGTACTATACTACAATATACGTTAATATAAAATGAAGTAAGAAACTATACAAAATCCTTTTTAATGCACATGGCATACGTCAGTGATTGCCTTTTCCATTTTCTACTTGGTTCATATAATTTCCAAAAAATCTCTACTCAAAATCAAAAGTTCATTTTATTATTTTTTCATACCGTAAGCCCACTCAGGATTAACCATTATATATCACTTATAAAGCTCTCTAACTTCTACACAATCATTATAGGATAATATGTATAATTAAGTACTGTAAAGTATAGTACTGTACCTTATGGTACTGTATTTAGAAAGGAACTAAAGCAGTCTTTTTAAAATTAATAAGGAAGTGCTGCCATTGGATGACCTTGCCAAGCAGGCAAAATGATATCTTTCGTTACCATAACGTTGAAGTTATAACCAGGACGAATAATAATTGTTGGTTGAATTCCTAGATTTTTACGAGTCATTTCAATACCAACCTCACCCCATTGTCTACCAAGCTCTTCCGCTAATGTTTCTTTTGTTGTGGCTAATTTACTATCTTCATTGCCTATCTTATGTGTTTTTTGAGACATTTGTGAAGCTCCTGAAATAACAGAAAGCATAAGAGCATTACCAAAAATTTTTAAATAGTGATTATTCACTTTATCATTAAATCCCGCATAACCAGATTGATCAGAGCCTGGCATATTTCCAAGAGATAAAGAAGAACCATCAGGATAAATAACTCTTGACCAAGCAATAAGTACGCGTTTTTGTCCAGTGGATACCTGACTATCATATGTTCCAATAAGCCTTGCCCCCATAGGAATTAAAACATTTTGACCAGTAGCTGAATCGTAAACGCTTTCTCTTACTTGAGCTATAATTTGTCCTGGCAAATCGCTGTTCACACCACTTATCATAACACCAGGAATAATGGTTCCGGCCTTAATTTCAAAGCTTGCTTGAATAGCCTCTTGCCGTGTATTTTTTAAATAAACTTCTGCTTCTGGTGATTGCGATAAAAAAGCAATTTTTTGTGCTTGCATGTTAGGATCACGTCCTCCATCACCATTAAATGATGCGTTCGACGCTACTCCAGATCGACCAAGTAAATTTTCAAGCATCGTTTTTTGAGGATCTTCATTCTGCATTTGAGTTTGATCTTTTATCCTTGAATTTATTGTAAAAGAAACCATGGGTTCAGAGTCTAAAGCAGCCTCCATTTTAGCCAAACGTCTTTCTATAATACGCGTTAACAATCTCTTCTGTACTTCATTTTCTTCATCTAAAGCTTTGTCGATTTGTTTTTGTTCTAAATCTTTTTCTATTAATTTTTGAGTTTCCGTTGGGTTGGTTGACACTAATGGCAATATCTCTGGTAATTTTGCTTGAACATAATCATCACCTTTTGGTCGCACCGGTACAGGTGTTTCATCTACGAATAAAAGCTGTTTTTCTTCTCTAGCAATATTATTAGATTGCTGCCGCAACATAAAAGTATAAGTGATACCAATAAGTGCAAAAGAAATAATACCTATAGCACCTATCAAAGGCACATTGTTTAACCGCCGCACTCCACGTCCTTTAGGTTTTACGGAAAAAAAATCTGGAGAATTACCAGCATCAAGTTTTACTTTATCTTTCATTCATTACCTCCATCATCTATACGAACAGAAAACGGGGCGGACGGTACAATAACTCCAGTTGTTAAACGGACATAATAACGTGTTATTTCAGTCAAACCATATTGAGCAACCAACACGATACCTTTATCCATTGGCATAACTTTATAGGTCAAATTTATACCTATTTTTTGAGATTTTTCTGGTTGATCTGTATAGATCACACCATAACCATTCCGTTGCAAGAGATCTATTAATAAAGGAGTAAATTTGTCTTCTGTATCACTTGTTTTTATAATCAGTGTTGTTGTGGCAGGAGGTAAAGGATCTCTAAGATAGTGCACAAAATCACTGGCAATGAATTTTGCATCATTTTCAGTAACGTTTTGATCAATATAATTGGACAAGAAAGAGGATTTATTCTGCAGAGACGCACAACCGACTATTAACGTAAGAGATAACAGCACTAAATATTTTAACATGTTAAAAACCTCTCATAATCGTTACTCTCTGTTGAGAACTTCCTACACCAGAAATAAGGGCAACTTTGCTAATGACTGTATCAACAACATATCGATTGCCGATGATGCGATAGTTGATCAATTTTTCGCTAGGCTTTTTCAAAAAACCACCATCATTACCAATAGCAATTAGAGCTGGAGCTGTTCCACTAACCCCATCTCCAGGTAATTCAATGTAAGTTTTAAAACCATCTGTATAAACACGCCTTGGATACCATTTAATTTTTGGATCACTAATCGTAATACGAAAGTTAAAATCAAGAGCAGCTAAATTTTGACCCGTTGACAATGTAGTACGACGCCTATCTATTGCTGATTTATATGCAGCCCAATCTTGATCTGTATCATCTGGATAAACGAAAGAAAGAATAGGAATTGAAGAACTTTGTGTACTGGCCAATTTAATCATGTAAGTCCGTCTATCGGTCGTAATAAAGAGATTTGTTGTTAAACCAGCATCAGTAGGCTTTACAACAATATAAGTTGTTTCTGCTGCTCCTATTCCACTTATGCTGGGACTAATTTTCCATCGTGCTGTATCACCGGCATGTAAAGAATTTATAGTTTCGCCTGCTTGTAATTGAATTGTACAAACTTCTAATGGCGTACAAACCAATGTAGGTAAAGTAACTCCATAAAGATATTTAACACTACCATCACTAGAACGTATAGGTTTTGTTGGATTATTTTTCCATTGATTTGCTAACTTAATTCCCCATGCTTCTTTACCAGTAAGGAATATTTTCTGAGGAGAAATAAAATTGACGTTGTGTGATACATCAGTTGCCATGGCTGTTGATGTCATAAAAACAGTAGCGCTTACAAAGATAATTTTTTTTAACATAAGATTCCCGCTTTACTCATTTACTATTGTTTTTTAAAGTCTTGGTGTCCAAGCAAATTGTTTAACGTACAATCCAATTGGATTTAGCATTATTTGCTGTTCAGTTCTTGGCGTTGCTAAAATGATCGTAGCTGTAGCTTGCCAAAGTTTAGTATCAATAATGATACCTGTTCGTGCTCTTTTCTTTTCAGTCCATTCAATTTGCCAAGTATCATCAGAAACAGGAACAATTGCATTAACTTGAACTTCTACTGTTTCATTTGCTGCACGAGAATAAGGATCATTTTGTTTATGATATTCAACAAGCATGCTATAAGCTGGCGATTGCGGCAAAGTCATAGAATATGTTTGATTAACAAGACTTTCTTCTGCTCTCATATCCACATAAACAGTACGTGCACCAATCAACCAATTACGCAACGCCGCACGAATGTGTATAGCATTTGGTTTAGCGGCAATATTTGCTTTTGATAAATGCGTTACCTCACCTACTGAATTTGTTTGCACGATGTAAGGAACAATGGTTTGTTCATTTACTTTCCAAATGAAAGCTCCTACAGACATTGCCGTAATAATAATCATTCCAAAGGTTGCTAAACGCCAATTATTGGCAGCGTGAATATAGTCGCCATACCTTTCCATCCATTCCTTACGCGCCGCAATATATGGATTAGATGGTTTATCTTTTACAGAATCTTCAGTTGTATTCACAACGCCCCCCCAATTGGCAAAAAAATAAGTACAATTCTTTACAAAAAATTAATCTCTTTATGAATGATTTTTTAATCGATGTGAAGAAAACAATCTTCACTTATCCATAAAATAATTACCTCAAATTAAAAAATTGATGTTTTTTTCAGAAAACAATACACTTCAGGTCTCCCTTCCTTTATCGGAGAGAGTTTTGACACTGTTTTTAGTAACTTTAACTTTTACGCCTTTTTCCAAGATCCAGCTTAGATAAAACCTCTTTTTGATATTTCCTTAACAAAAATCTTACTGTTTATTTCAAAAAGAAGAACGGTTTTTTCTCCAATCTTTCGACGACCTGCATAATAATTAAATATATCTTCCTCACCTCTCCATGCAACATAAAAGAGGCTTCCAGCATATTGATTGCGGTCTTTTATCCATTCTTGGATTGAGTCATTGGTGTTATTTCTGTCATGTTGGCCTACTTCATTTTTTAAAATATTAAGAACGGGATCAGAAAAAACAACATTCATGCCGTGAATACCAGCCAATCGAGCAACTTCTTTTTTAAATTCCTCTGTACCATTTAACACGAGTGGCTGGTCTTTAAATTTTTCAACAGCAAGACTTAATGCAATATAAGCAGACCCTGTGGTGAATTTTTGCGCATGAATTTTCTCACCAGCATCAATGATAGTGCCTCCATCAACACTTTTATACAAAACATTTCCATTAAAAAAAAAGGGTTTAAATTTTTTCGTAAGAAACCACCGGTTTTTAAGGCCGTTTTTGTAGTCAATAAATTATCAGATAAAATAGCACAACGTCCATTCATCGAACGCAAAACATCTGCTGCCTCTCTATCACCCATATTTGCTTGTTGATGTAACCAATCACGCCAAACAGGAAATTTAGTTTCTGCCAATTTTCTTTTAATCTTTTCCTGATTTTTCCTTAATTTTTGTTGCTGAAGTGTTTTTTGTAATTTCAATGTATTTCGAAGTACAGCACGTGAACTTTTAGGTATTAATTTCAACAAAGAACACTGTTGTTTGTACCAAACAAAAAGCTTGCTATAAAAAGCAGCCTTTTGCACCCGTAATGTCTGATATCTTTTTTGTCTTTCTAACTTGTTTACCTTTTTTTGTTCTTCATATCGAGAATATAAAAGCGTCTTGGTTTGGCTATTTTTTCCATAAGGAACTGGTACATATTGTTTATGCACAGTTGGCTTCACAGACTTGTAAGGACCAATTTTTTTCAAGAGCAGGCAATGACAATCCTTTATCACAACTGCTGGCTTTAACCCACAAATTAAGATCTTCCGCTCCTATAACCAAGCCATTTCCTTGTTTTTTTTATAACAAGACCATGGTCTGCAAAACTTCTATGAAACTCTGACCAATCTGTATAGTTAAACTCCTTAGTTATCCTTCCAACATATGTTGAGAGAGATTCTATCCCCGTTCTGTACTCAAAATCTTTTATTTGTGATTTTGTATTTTCAATATTATCATTTCCATGTGGTGTATTGACCAAATTATATTCTTGTTCAACTTTTTGACAGACTTTCATAAGTGTGCGTTTATCAAAAAAAGGCTCGTGATTTAGAAAACTTTCAGGATTAATTTTATTAATGGCAATATGAACATGCAAATTAGCTGTATCTTTATGGATAGCTGAAATACGCTGATGAGTTCCATAACCTAATGCATCACAAAATTTATCTTCAATTGCATAGAGTGTTTCTCTCTCTGGAGTTTCTCCAGTGGGAAAAGATAAGACCAAATGATATGTTTTATCAGTCTTTGATCTTTTATTTTGATCTTGAGTTTTTAAAATGAATTCTGTTGCCATAACAGGATCATCTGTATGACAATTTGTAACTCTTACTGATGCTACTTTTGCGCTATTTTGTATATTATCATCAATTACGTAATCGGATGTAAGTTTCCAATCTCTTGGTGAAATCCCCCCATCTAAATCCATAATATAACGAGCCAATCGCGCCATATCGGATGTTGATTTTTTCTTTCAAAATGCATCACGATTAAATTAATTTATCTGTTATTTTTAATTTATTGTTACAATATAACTTTGAATATTGAGTATTTTTAGGGCTCCTTCTGTTTCAGGAGTTGTTTTTTTTATTACTACAGATTAATCAGCTTTGAAGAATCGAGTAAGATAAACGACAAAATTTTAGTTTAAAACCTTTAGCCATGAACTCTTCAAGTCATTGTACAATATTCTATCAGCTACATCAAACTTTACATCACTTTTTGAATTTGTTTACTTCTTGTACTTTACATTGATCAATTCCACTCTAGGAATTCCATTTCTTTGGCATTTTGTATTTTATTCTTCTCCGTCCAAACATAAAAAATAAAAAATCTTCTGCCACCAACAATCACAACTCCTTCTTCTGTAAAGCACATAAGTAAAAATAGAGAGGATATTTTGAAAGAAAACATATATTGAAAATAGATGCATAATTAGTTCATCGCTATGAAAAACTATACAAAAGTTCTCACAGCTTACTTCAATTTTTTCTATAAATTGTTTTAATTCTCTTTGTAAGATTCTCGTTATAAAACATAGAATAGATCCATAGAGCCAACTATAAACCTGCAAAGGGATTGTAAAATCCATTATTTCGCCGCCATTGTAAAGGTTCAGCAAAATCGCTAGACCAAAGACCAATTTTTTTGTTGCGTGCTGTTTCTTCAGTATAACGATACTGTACTGGAACAGGATTTTTATTTTCTTTTGAAAGCACCAACATACCTTCTGCAAGACCTGCTTCAGCTAAATCAACCCCATCAACAAAACATTGAGCATAAGAAATACCATTATGCATAAGAGCCTGCTTACAGGATAAATTCTGACCAAGTGTTTTGGTGACAAGCCAAGCCGTTGTAACAGCACCACAGGGCCATTCTTGATCATTTAATTTTGCTTTTTGACGCGGTGCACAAGTATCCACACCATATAAATGAACATTGCGCGTAATATGCCTACGCCAAGATTGCGCAACAGGTGTAAGCAATTTAAATGTGACTCCACTGGTAACAGATGCCCTCCCCTGAAAAACAGCCGCATTATTTAGTGAAACGCTCCTCTGCAAATCAACAACCGATTGATTTTTTGCTAATTGCTGTTTGATGATAGATTTTGTGTGTTTTTTCTCTCCCAAATGCATATCAATAATATCTTGAACATCTTGCATCGTAAATATCTTGAAAACATTCAAATCTATTTTATCTTTATATTGGATTCCTCCCCATATTATAGAGCCCATAATGTAAATAATAATGATCAGTTTAAAATGCATTCGCTTTATACATTCGCTCAAAAAATTCATTATTTTTGCCCTTTCACATTCTTATCAACAACTTGCTACTCTTTAAAAAAAATCCTCTAAGGAAAACGAGTTGAGCCTTAGCTACATTTGTAAACAAAAAATATTTCTTACAGTGTTGGCTATTGCTATCTTGAAAAGTGATATACAACTTAAAATTGCCATTTTTATGCAAAACAATCTTAACAAGAAAATCTTCTATCTCTTTGACAGAATTTTGAGAGTGAGAAAGAACCACTATCAAAGCTTTTAAAACAACAAAGACAAAAAAGTGAACTGTAAGGTGAAAGAATGGAGTCTTTTAACCATGAGAGATAAGAGGATATCAAGAGACAAATTATTCTTTTCAAGAGAGGTAAAATGACAAACAATATATCCAAGAACATCATATTTATCATTATCATGTTACTTTTAACGGCGGTTGTTATATCAAATCCTTCTTATGCTGCCCCTACTGCTACTGGTGGATTTGGTAACCTTGATACTGTCTTAGGTAGTATTGTTAATATGATGACGGGAACAACAGCAAAACTCATTGCGATTATATGTGTTGCTGCCGTAGGTATTGGTTGGATGTACGGCTTTATTGATTTACGCAAAGCAGCTTACTGTATCATTGGTATTGGTATTGTTTTTGGAGCCCCTGCTCTCGTTAATAAATTAATAGGCACAACATAAATGAATGAAGATCCCCTTTTCCTTGCTTGTACAAGGCCAGCTATGTTTGCCGGTGTCACAATGGAAGCGATGGCCCTTAACATTATAGTCACTTCCATTCTCTTTATTCTAACAAGCGGGTTTACTATGATTGGTCTTGGCATTGGTATGCACTTTGTTTTGCGTGAAGTGACAAAACACGACCACAATCAATTTCGCGTATTATTTGCTTGGCTCAATACCCGAGGAAAACAAAAAAATCTCAAAAGATGGGGAGGAGGATCAACATCGCCGTTATGCCTTATCCGTAATTATAAGGAATTAAGCAGATGAAACAAACGTCAGTCATGAAAAGGGAGTCTTTACCTGAAGAATACATTCCCTATACACGACATGTTAATCAACATGTGATTGCCTTAAGTTCACGCTGCTTAATGACAGTGATAGCCATTGAGGGTATAAATTTTGACACTGCAGATATCGATCAATTAAATTCCTTACATAACCAACTAAATACGTTCTTGAAAAATATTGCGGATGAACGTGTTGCTTTATATTCTCATATTATCCGTCGTCGTGAGATGCTTTATCCAGAAGGACATTTTTTTTCGTCCTTTGCAGCAGCATTAGATGAAAAATATAAAAAGAAAATGGTTTCACAAGAGCTTTATAGAAATGATCTGTTTGTTTCACTGCTTTGGAATCCGGCATCAGATAAAACCGAACAGCTTGCCTCATTTTTTCAGCGCTTAACAAAAGCGAAGAAAACACAATCTGAACCTGATATGGAAGCCATTCAGAAACTCGAAGAATTAAGCCAAGATTTTATCCAAGGTTTGGAAGCTTATGATGCCCGCTTGTTATCAATTTATGAACATGATGGCATTTTATTTTCTGAACAAAGTGAATTTTTACACCAATTAGTGGGAGGAAGGCGTGAACGTATTCCCCTCACATTTGGTACTATTGCTTCAACGATTTACTCAGATCGTGTTATTTTTGGTAAAGAAATTATTGAAATTCGCCATGAAAGCAATGAACGCTTTGTTGGCATGTTTGGGTGGAAAGAATATCCCTCGAGGACACGCCCAGGTATGACCGATAGTTTACTAACAGTACCATTTGAATTCATTTTAACACAATCCTTTGTCTTTAAAAGTAAAGCCGCTGCCAGTGTCATTATGGGCCGTAAACAAAATCAAATGATTAATGTAGCCGATCGTGCCAGCTCACAAATTGAAGCACTTGATGAAGCACTCGATGACTTAGAGTCAAACCGTTTTGTTTTGGGCGAACATCACATTTCTCTAGCTGTTTTTGCGGATCATCCAAAAATATTGGCTGAAAACCTATCTAAAGCACGTTCGCATTTAACCAATGGAGGCGCAGTTATCGCCAGAGAAGATTTAGGATTGGAAGCAGCATGGTGGGCGCAATTGCCAGGAAACTTTAGCTATCGTGCACGCTCTGGAGCCATTACCAGTAGAAATTTTGCAGCTTTATCGCCCTTTCATTCTTTTCCCATTGGCAAACTGGAAGGCAATGTTTGGGGTTCCGCTGTAGCATTGTTGAAGACACAAGCTGGTTCACCTTATTATTTCAATTTTCATTATGGTGACCTTGGCAACACCTTTGTTTGTGGTCCATCAGGATCTGGTAAAACAGTGATTGTTAATTTTCTTCTCGCACAATTACAAAAACACAATCCTACAATGGTTTTTTTCGATAAAGATCAGGGAGCAGAGATTTTTGTGCGGGCAGGAGGTGGAAAATATAAACCTTTAAAAAACGGGCAGCCCACTGGCATTGCACCGTTAAAAGGTATGGAATATACCGAAAAAAACAAAGTCTTTCTGCGCAATTGGGTCTTAAAGCTCGTAACAACTGAAGGACAAACAGTAACAGAACAAGAGCGACAAGATATCGCTAAAGCCATTGATTCGTTGGAAAGTTTACCCCATGCACAACGCTCTCTTGGCGCTCTTCAACTGTTTTTTGATAACACATCAAAAGAAGGAATTGCTATACGATTACAACCCTGGATCAAAGGTAATGCCTTAGGCTGGGTATTTGATAACGATCAAGATGATCTCAATTTAAACGCGCAGTTCATCGGCTATGATATGACAGATTTCTTAGACAATGAAGAAATTCGGCGTCCCTTGATGATGTATCTGTTTCACCGCATTCTGCATCTTATTGATGGACGACGCATTATTATCGTCATTGATGAATTTTGGAAAGCGCTTGAAGATGATTCATTTAAAGCTTTTGCACAAGATCGCCTCAAGACGATCCGTAAACAAAATGGCATGATGCTGTTTGCGACGCAAAGCCCTAAAGATGCTTTAAACTCAACAATCGCCCACACAATTATTGAGCAATGTCCTACTCAAATATTTTTTCCAAATCAAAAAGCAAATTACGACGACTATGTTGAAAATTTTAAACTGACTGAGCGTGAATTTGAATTAATACAATCAGAATTAAGCAGAGAATCTCGTCGTTTTCTCATCAAACAAGGACAAAATTCTGTCGTCGCAGAACTTAACTTACGTGGAATGAATGATGAAATCGCTGTCTTAAGCGGCACAACTAAAAATATCGAACTTATGAACCAAATTATCAACGAATATGGAACAGACCCCGCCAAATGGCTGCCCATATTTCATCAAAGGAGAGAAAATCAATGAAAAAATACGGCTTAGTCACACTGTTATCTTTGTCTTTCATCTCTCATGCAACGTCACAAAACACATCATCTGTTGATGAATACTATAAAAGTGCAGTAGAGAACACCCAAAAACTAGACACTGCAGAATCGGACACAGCTCAGTCAATTTTCGAAAGTACAACGACAACTATAACAGAAATCCAGAAAATAAATAATAAATTTAACGCAAAACAACCACCCAAATCAGAAGAACTGCAAGCTCTTCAAATGGAACTGGCCCTTGTGCAGGCAAAGATTCAAGCAGATGCTTTAAAACTTCAGTCTCTTGCTATGATTCAAGAAAAAAACAAAAAAACAAAAGAAGAAATCCATGAAGAAAAAGCACAAGAAGAACACAAAAGGATTGCCGAAAAATTAAAAGAAGAACTTGAGAAATCTGATGTCCAATTTTAGTTTTGCTCCGTTCGAGAACATCTCTAATTATATTTTAGCCCCTCTTGATAATGTAATGAATACAACGGTGAGTGGTTTATCTTCTGCTATTTCAGCACCACTCAATCTTGCGTCAATCATTTTCATTTTTCTGTATGGCTATAATGTTATGACGGGTCGCGTTGCTCTTTCCATGCATAGTCTTCTTAACAATGTTGTTAAAATCGTTGTTGTTACAACAATGGCAACGAATGCGGATACATTTAATATCTATGTTAAAGATATTTTCTTTAATGATTTAGCAAACGCTATTGGGAATGCGCTCAACAACAACCCAACAAAATCCAATGTTTTTGATCATATTTTGTTAGAGGCAAGTTCACGCTATAATGAGGTCTTATCTAAAGCTTGGTTTCTTGAAAAGATCATGGTTGGCCTTCTTGGTTCTTTAATGATTTTGGCTGTTATTGTCTTTTGTATAGGTGGTTTTATCGTGCAAATGTTTGCACAGGTTGCACTTGTAATGATTATAGGTCTTGGGCCGCTTTTCATTAGTTTTTATTTATTCAATGCAACCAGAAAATTCACTGACGCATGGATTACTACATTGGTTAATTTTACCATTTTGCAAGTTTTAGTAATCATGCTTGGTACGATTATGTGTCAAATTATCATACACGTTCTCAAAGGTACATATGATTCGATCTATTATCTCTTTCCCCCTGTTGTTGTCATCTCGATAGTAGGAGCTATTCTTTTCCGTGCATTGCCTGGCATTGCTTCTGCTCTAGCTTCTGGTGGACCATACTTTAACGCTGGCTTCTCTTCAGGAGGACCGGTTTTATCGATGCTTTCTGGTGGTGCTCAAGCTGGTAGTAATGCAGCAAAAAGCGCAGTTTCAAAAATCTCTGGTGCAGCAGGTGCTGCAAGAAAAGTGGCAGGAACCGCAAGCAAAGCAGCAAAAATGGGAGGACAAGGCCGTGGCAACTTTTAATATCAAACACCTCTTAAAAAAAACCAGAGTTCTTATTTTTGCATTGCGTGCGTTCTCTAATGCACGCTCCGCGCACCTCTTGTATGAAACATCTGATATTCTTGGTTTCACAAAACCAATAAAAATTTTTTATCAGATGCTTTTGTAAGATGGTTCAGAGCAAAAGCCCCATGCGTTGTATTTCAAAGTATTTATGAGTTCAAAAATGAAACGAAAAATAACTTTTTTTGTGATTCTAACCATTGCTCTTACCGGCTGTGCTTCTCTGAGCGGCCCCAAAAAACCACCCCGATGTAATGGCAAACATACCCGTGCTTTAAATCAAGATAAGTGGGATTGGAACAATAATGGGTTCATTCTGCAAGAAAAAATCATAAAGCCCGTCACAACACCTATTATTCTCAACACCCTAGAAAGTGAAAAAGCAACAGCTGACGTAAGGATTAATACAGCTTTATTAAATCCTATAAACCATGAAACGCCTTTTGAGAAAACTGTGGAGGCCACGCGTGAAAAGTGATGCATTTGATAAATATGTAAAAGAAGCTCGCTCATTCGATATTGATCGTATGCATGGCATGCGTTTGCAAATGAAAATTGCCATGATTTTAACGGTGCTTTTTGGCTTAATAATAATTGCCTTAGCTTTGGCTGTGGCAGCACTAACACCCTTAAAAACCGTAGAACCTTTTGTGATCCGCGTTGATAATTCAACAGGTATTGTTGAGACAGTGAGTGCTTTAAAAGAATCTCCAAACAACTATGATGAAGCGATAACACGCTATTTTGCTAGCAAATATGTTCGTGCACGCGAGGGATTTCTGGCATCAGAAGCAGAAAATAATTTTCGCTTGATCTCTCTTTTATCTTCACCAGGAGAACAAAATCGTTTTGCAAAATGGTATGCAGGCAACAATCCAGAAAGTCCGCAAAATATCTATCAAAACATGATTGTTACGGTCACGATAAAATCAATCTCCTTTTTAAGCAACGATCTTATTCAAGTGCGTTATTACAAAACAATCAAAGAACCCAATGGAAAAGAAAGTATTTCCCATTGGGTTTCGATTTTAAACTTTTCCTATATTAACGCACAAATTTCAACAGATGACCGCTTAATCAACCCACTTGGCTTCCAAGTGTCGGAATATAGATCCGATCCAGAGGTGATAAAATGATTCAATTTTCAAAAACAATCTTTTTCGCTTTTATTGTTGCGATAAGCTGTCATACGATTCCGTCATTTGCGGAAACAGCACCTGTCAGTGCACGTAAAGACAATCGCATTAGATTTGTGAATTATGATCCATATAATGTCATACAAGTGATTGGCTCTATTCGTTCTTCAGTCCAGATTGAATTTGCTGAGGATGAAGAAGTAACTTATGTAGGGATAGGCAATTCCGTTGCTTGGCAAGTTGCCCCAGCAGGTCATTTTGTTTTTCTAAAACCACGTGAAGTTCAGCCCATCACGAATTTACAAATTGTAACAAGCCGTCAAGATGGCACAAAACGCTCTTATCAATTTGAACTCCAAGTGCGTGAAGGCGATGTTTCAGCAGGAAATGACACATATTTTCTGGTAAAGTTTCGTTATCCAGAAGATGAAGCCTTACGTAAGCAATTAGCCGAAGCAGCAAAAGCTGCACAGCGCGAAGAAAATTTTGTCAATGATATTTTTAATACCCATGAAGACTTTGGTCCACGCAATTGGGCTTATGAAGCGCAGGGCTCAACTCTAATTGAACCTACATCTGTTTATGACAACGGTAAAACAACAACATTTACATTTTTGGGCAATACTGAAATCCCGACTATTTATCTTGTCTCACGTGATGGACAAGAATCTCTTGTTCCAAAATCAATTAAAGGCAACAAAGTCATTGTTCATGCCACAGCTGCACAATTTACTTTGCGCCGTGGAAACGACGTGTTGTGCATTTTCAATAAAAGGTTCGTGCCTGAAGGAATTAATCCTGAAACTGGGACAACATCACCCTCTGTACAACGTAAAGTGAACATAGGAAATCAGCGATGAATAACGAAATGGATGAAAAAAATATCAATGATCGCGATATGATAAAAGACTTTCAAGGAAACAAACAACATAGTAATATAGGCAAAGCAGTTGCTCTTGTTATTCTTTTTGGTGTCTGTATTTATTTAGCATATTCAACGCTTGTCACAGACAAAAAACAACCCGTTGAACTTCCCAAAGAAGGAATTATTAAACAAACAGAATTTTTTCGCCCTACACAACTAAAGCCTGTATCTTTTGAACAGACCCAAAAAAATAGCGTTCTGTTGCCCAAAGTCGAGCTACCAACACCCAAAATAAATCAAAAAAAATCCAATGATGATTCTCTCATGGAAGCTGCACAACGTGCTCCTGTATTAGCCTACGCAAGTACACAGCAAAACAAAATGAGCACAGCAATAAATGCCGGCGTTTTGTCTAACAAACTTGAAAACAAACCTGATGAAACAGCACAGCGTTTTAATCATCTTCTCAAGCCAACAACCCTTGAAGGTATCCGCGCTTCAACACTTGGTAATCGGAATTACATCATTACGATGGGGACTTCCATTCCCTGTATCTTAGAAACAGCAATCAGCAGTGATCAACAAGGATTTACCAGTTGTATTGTTTCCAGAGATATTTTATCAGACAACGGACGCGTTGTTCTCCTTGATAAAGGCACTCAAATTGTTGGTGAATATCGTGCTGGATTAAAAAAAGGACAAAATCGTCTCTTTGTCCTCTGGAATAGAGCCAAAACACCAAATGGTATCATTATCACTTTAGCTTCACCAGCAACGGATGCTTTAGGACGTTCTGGTGTTGATGGTGATGTTGATAATCATTGGTTAGAACGGATTGGATCTGCGCTTCTTGTATCAATTGTCAAAGATGCAACAAATTATGCGAAAGGTCGTTTATCAAAAGGACCAGAAAAGAACGACACTGAAACACTTTCTTCTGGACCCAATATTGCAAATATCCTCGTAGAAAATTACGCCAATATTCCGCCAACATTAACCAAAAACCAAGGAGAAATGGTGAATGTTTTTGTTGCTCGTGATTTAGATTTCTCCAATGTTTATAAATTGCAAGTAATCGAAAGCAAAAAACAAATCACCAATCGAGCCCTTTCAAGAAACTTCTATAAAAATTCCACGGTAACTTTGAAATGACCCAAAATTTGGAAAAGCTGAATGATGAAACCGTCGCTATTGTTTTAACAAAACTTAAACCAATCCACACTTTTCTGAAAGACGATAGTCTTTTTGAAATTGTCATCAATCGTCCCTATCAAGTGATGACCGAAGGAATTGAGGGGTGGAAAACAATAGAAGTACCAGCCCTCTCATTTCATGAGCTTATGGGAATTGCTAAAGTTGTTGCTTCTTATTCTAAACAAAATATATCGGACAAAAATCCGATATTATCTGCTACCTTACCGAATAATGAGCGTATTCAAATTGTCATTCCTCCGGCAGTAGAAAAAGATACGATCAGTATGACAATTCGCAAACCCTCATCACGGAGTTTTTCTCTTGAAGATCTTTCAAATAACGGTCTTTTTTCGCTGTGTGAACAAGTGACATTCACACCTTTAAATGATTATCAATCACATTTTAACGAACTCAAAAACATTGAGCATAGCTTAGTAACCGCTTATTATAATAAGGATTTTGTCTTCTTTTTAAATCAGGCTGTAAAACGTCAAAAAAATATTTTGATTTCCGGAAAAACCGGCTCTGGTAAAACAACATTGTCAAAAGCATTAATCGCTAAAATCCCTAGTAATGAGCGTATTATAACTATCGAAGATACACAAGAATTGGTTGTGCCTCAACCCAACCACGTTTCTATGATCTATTCAAAAGACGGCCAAGGTTTAGCCTCTGTTGGTCCCAAAGAACTGCTCGAATCTGCATTACGTATGCGTCCTGACCGTATTCTTTTACAAGAACTTCGAGATGGTACAGCCTTTTATTATATCCGCAATGTCAATTCAGGACACCCCGGTTCTATTACAACAGTTCATGCCTCGACAGCACTTGCTGCTTTTGAACAAATGACTCTTTTGGTCAAAGAAAGTGAAGGAGGAAATAATTTAGAGCGTGATGATATCCGTGGTCTTTTGATTTCAATGATTGACATCATCATCCAATGTAAAAGGATTGAAGGAAAATTTAAAGTCACAGAGATTTATTACGACCCGTTCAAACAACGAAACATCTTTGGTGGTAATTAAAAAAGAGTTACCCCTTTTTAAAAAGGCTTTTTAAAGGCAATTATTGAAAAACAAAAAAGGAAGAATAGATTGCAAATAAAGACAACAGAAAATCTTTTTCCAATAACAGCGGAAGAGTTGAAAAAACGACGTGAAGCAGTTGATGCAACCATCAACAGTCATGCACTCGAAGGGATAACGCTTCATTCTAAAACGCTCAAGATTTTAGAAGAATATGCGAAGGGAAATATTTCATTAGAAGAATTTAACACCCTTATGGACAATGCTACATTATAAGGAAGGAATGATGCCAAAACTAAAATTTAAAAAAACAAATGCCTCATCTATCATTCCTTCCCCTCGCCATTATACTTATCCTAATAGTGTTACACTGAAAAATAAATATGGAATAAAGGATCTTAAAACTCTTCTCGAAAAATGTTCACATGATTCAGCAAAAGCAATGATCAACCTGCGCCTTGAATCGGCTCCAGAACGTTTTGATTCCTCCTATCTAAAATATCTTCATTTTCACTTGTTTAAAAATACATTTGAATGGGCTGGTCATACCCGTGATGAATACTTTAAATTTTCTGATGGTACCACTGCCACCATGCCAGAAATGCAAAGAACAGGATGGACACTTCCTTTTGCAATCGGTGATCAGATCCAAGAAGGATTACAAAAATTAGATCAAACACTTGTTGAAAAGAACAATTTGAAAGGCTTAACACGTGAAGAATTTACCCATGAAGCAGTCAACTTGTTCAACTCCCTCAATCATATTCACCCTTTCAGAGAAGGAAATGGACGCACACAACGAATTTTCTTTGAAAAACTTGCACAAGCTGCAGGCCATCAGCTTGAATTTTCGCTTGTGACAAAAGAGCGAATGATGGTTGCCAGTGTTGCGGTCGCAGAAGATGGCAACCTAGAACCTATGCAGCATCTGTTTGAGGATATCTCTAATCCAAAAAAAATTCGTGTTTTAAAAGAATTCATGGATAACATAAAAGAGACAGGACGCAATGTAAATGATCGTCCTGTTATGGTTGCAAAAGAGGGTGAAACTTACTCAGGCATCTATAAAGGTGCTGGTTTTGAAGGTTTTGCGTTTAACGTGAAGGGTGCTTATATCATCGGCAATAAAGATGATCTTACACCAGAACAATTAAAAACATTAAAACCCGGTGATAAAATTACCTTTACAGCTCCAACAGCCGAAAAGCTTGAAAATACGCTTATTCCAAAAGAGACATTAGCCTCTTTGACAAAAAATGAAACTGCCAGATTAATTGCAGAAGATGCTCTTGTCCAGACAACTCGACAACAAATTCAGCTTTTGTCAAAAATTGTTTATGGCAGTTCAAAAACATTAAATAAACAGACGATAGAGATAATTAAGAATCCAAACTTCGGAAACATACTCGCTAGACAGATAGCGGACTCTCCTCGCTCTGTTGCTAATCTTGCAGGTATCGACCTTATTTGCTTTAAAAATCAGGCTCGTATAAATGCTGAAGAACATACTTTGCTACTCAGTGATGCAATTGCAAATTATACCTATGTTGTAAGAGATGCTGAAAAGCAAATCACACAAGAGCATAAAGCAGAACAAAAACGCCGAGAACAAGTGGTAGAAATGCCGAGTAAAAGCTTACAAGAACTCCTTTCTTTACCACAAGAACAACAAAGAGAAATTTTGTCTTCTTCCCCTACACTAAAACAAGAACTTAATGTTTTGAGGAACAAAATACATAATCGTCTTTCCTTAAACGAGCATAAAGCACTCAAGAACCATGATTATGAGAAACTCGCTGAAAGTATTGGCACATCCGTATCTAAAGCAAAAGAGCTCACACAAACCATTCAGAAAATCAGAGAAGCTCACCAGCAAATACAAAAACGTGCAGTAAATCGTTCAGAAATGCTCTCTATGGCTATCTAAAAAGTATGAGACTTTATGTCCTCTATTTGAATACAAAAACTGAGAGGTATTTAACATTTTTCCGCTCATGAAAAAAGTAAACCGTTTAATACTCTACCGTCAATTTTAAAAATATTATGAATAACATATCTGGAGAAAACTGAAAGATAAGGTAAAAATGAAATATACAAAAACACAGCTAGCGCTTATTTTAGCGCCAATTGCTTTAGGGATTTTAACAATATTCCTCATACCTCATTTGCTGTCGTTTTTCACAAATGGGCTAAAAACTTCTCAACTTTATTGGTATCTTCGTTTAGAGCCTTTATTGATGTTGGTAATGGTTGCTACCGTATCACTGTTTTATACTCTCTCACAACAACTGCACTTGCGCAAAAAGATCACATTTGTATCAGCTGTCTTTTTTGGGATCATTGCTCTATATCATATTGGTGGTGAGATACAACGTTTAAGTCCCTATGTTGGCCAACAAGGCATAACTTGGAGCTATGCTCTAAAGTTTATGGATCCTATGGTAGTCTTTGGCACTATCATCGGTGTTGCGCTTTTAGCAATTCAGGTTATAGCGGCTTCCCCACGCACAAGTAAGATCAAGCGTGCCAAAAAAGGAATTTTTGGTGATGCTTCATGGATGCGTTTAAAAGATGCAGCAAAAATTTTTCCGGCTAATGGTCAAATTGTTGTTGGTGAAAGATACCGCGTTGATCAAGATAGCGTACGTGATATACCCTTTGCGCCTGGCAATAAAACAACATGGGGAAAGGGTGGAACAGTGCCTTTGCTGTCCTTTAATCTTGATTTCGGTTCAACCCATATGATCTTTTTTGCCGGATCTGGTGGATATAAAACAACAAGTACAGTCATTCCAACATGTTTAACATATCCAGGATCTATTGTTTGCCTTGACCCTTCAACCGAAGTTGCTCCTATGGTTAGATTTGCGCGGAAGAAAATGGGCAATAGAAATGTTATTGTTCTCGACCCCAACTCAATCATAACAAAAAATTTTAATGTACTTGATTGGCTTTTAGACGATAGTATTCCGCGTACAAGACGTGAAGCTAATATTGTGGGTTTTGCTAAATTGCTTCTCACGGATAAAAAATCAGAGAATTCTTCAGCAGAATATTTTTCGACACAAGCGCATAATCTTTTAACCGCTCTTCTTGCGCATGTTATATTTTCTGATGAATATGAAGACAGTGAACGCAATTTAAAAACATTGCGCGGCATTCTCTCTCAATCAGAAACAGCTGTCGTAAATCAATTGCGTATGATTCAAGAAACAACACCTTCTCCTTTTATTCGTGAAATGGTTGGTATTTTCACAGAAATGGCAGAACAAACTTTTTCAGGTGTCTATACAACAGCATCAAAAGACACTCAGTGGCTTTCCTTGTCCAATTACGCTAATCTTGTCTGTGGCAATGATTTTGCATCCTCGGATATCGCAAACGGAAATACAGATGTTTTTCTCAATCTTCCCGCTAGCATTTTAAACAGTTACCCAGCAATTGGACGTGTGATTATTGGTGCCTTTTTAAATGCAATGGTTACAGCTGACGGAAATTACAAAAAACGTGTTTTGTTTGTCTTAGATGAAGTTGATCTTCTTGGTTATATGAATATTTTAGAAGAAGCGCGCGATCGTGGCCGTAAATACGGTACATCCTTAATGCTCTTTTACCAATCTACTGGTCAGTTGGTCAATCACTTTGGAGAAGCAGGAGCACGATCATGGTTTGAAAGCTGTTCATTTGTAAGTTATGCTGCCATTAAAGACCTTCAAACAGCCAAAGACATTTCAGAGCGCTGTGGTCAAATGACAGTGGAAGTAACCGGAACAAGCAAATCGAGAGGTTTATCTTTTGGAAAAGGCTCTTATAACATTAATTATCAACAAAGAGCACTGATTTTACCTCACGAAATTATTCAAGAAATGCGTCAAGATGAACAAATTATTCTGATGCAGGGTCATCCCCCTTTACGATGTGGTCGAGCGATCTATTTTAGAAGAAAAGAAATGTTAGCGGCTGCTGAAAAGAACCGTTTTGCCCCACAAGCAAAGAACAATTGAAAAGATCCCTAAGTTCTGTTTCATAAAAGCCTATTTAAAAGGAATTTTCACATGACTCAACAAAAAAATATGGGAAAGAAACGTTTTTAATTCTTTCTTTTAGGCGTGTGCTTACCAGCACTATTATTCTTTATGAAAGACTCCAAAACAACCAGATTATCAATGGCGAGCATGACTACAAAATTCATACTCTACCTCTCCATAAAAGAATTTTTGCAGAAAAATACTTAGAAAGACTGTCATTTTTACCCCTAATAAACAAGGGAGAAAATCCACCAAACAAGTGTTCCATAAAAAAATGAAAAAAGACAACGTGCATAAACAACCCGAACAGAGCACTCTGTATTTCTCACATAAGAAGAATTACAAAATTGCCCTAAGAATTAATATAGCTATCAATCGCCTATGTACTTAAGGAAATGATGCCCATCCATAAATGCTCAAAATCTCAAAACAATACGCGAAGGGGGAACTTTTTACACAAAAAGTTTAACACATTCTCATCAGTCACCCTAGCCTATAAGGAGAGAATATATGTTAGAGCAAAATTATCTATATAAAAATAGCAACACCTTGAAAAATAAATATGGCATCAAAGATCCTAAAAAATTGTATGAACGCTGTGCCCATGATGCAGCCAAAGAAGCCATAAATTTTCGTTATGAACCACTACCACAAAGATTTGATGCTGCTTATTTGAAAACAATTCACTGGGCACTCTTCCATAAAAGTTTTGCGTGGGCCGGTCAGACTCGTGATAAACCTTTTACATTTGAAGATGGCAGTACAGCCCGTATGTCAGCAATGCGCCCTAAAGGCTTTGAAGTTCCTTTTGCCATCGGTCCACAGATTCAAAAAGAGCTTAAACAATTAGAGCAAATGCTTAGCGCAAAGAATAATTTACGGGGCTTATCACGTCAAGAATTTGCTACAAGTGCTGCTGAAATCTTTATACTTCTCGACCATATACATCCTTTTAGAAAAGGTAATGGACGCACACAGCGAATGTTCATGGAAAAACTTGGACAAGCTGCAGGCCATCAGATTGACTTTTCTTTTACAACAAAAGAACGTCTGAAACAGGCAAGTATTCAAGCAATGCAACATGGCAATCCAGAACCAATGAAACATCTCTTTGAAGATATTACGCATCCCCAGAAATCGCTTGTTTTAAGGGAATTTATTTCTCACATGAAAAATGCCGGACTTGTGGAAATCAACGATCGTATTGTGATCGCGGCAAAAGAAGGTGAGATTTATGACGGCATCTATAAAGGTATGGGAGCAGAAGGTTTTGTCATAGAGGTTGGAGATGTTTTTGTGGTTAGCAACAAAGATGAACTCTCACCAGAGCAAATTAAGACATTACAAAACGGTGCACGCATCTGTTTTGAAAAACCAGATGCGCAGAACTTAAAAGAAGTGCTCATTCCAAAAGAGACATTAGCACCTCTTACAAATGAAGAATTAACCATAAGAATTGCAAAGGATCCCTTTGTCGAAGTACGACGAAAAGAAATCGAGCGCTTATCAAAGATTATCTATAATAACCCGCAAATCCTAAATGTAAAAATGGATATGATAAATGCAGATCCAAGCTTGGGCAGAATATTCGCTGATCACATTGCTGAAAATCCTCAATTGATCTGTAAATTTGCGGGAATAAAAATGCTTTGCATAAAAAGTTCAGAACGCAAACGAGCTGAAGAGCATATACCACAGCTTAGTGAAATGCTTAAAAATTATACGACAACTGTACAACAAACAAAGGAAGAAATTCTAGAACAGCACGCAAGAGAACAAAAACGCTTGAGCCACTCTATCAAAAAACCGGAGCAAGACTTGCAAAACTTTCTTGCCTTACCACCAGAACAACAAAAAAACGCTTTGTCTGATTCTTCTACACTACGACAACAACTCCATGTTTTTGCGCATCAATTACACAATCGTTTATCACCAGAGGACCGTAAAGCCATACAACAAAAGGACTATAAAAAACTTTCTTGCACGCTTGGTGTATCAGAAAGCAAAGCAAAAGAAATTACACACATCGTAAATCTCACCAAAAAAGCGCAATGTCAAATGCGAACCCTCAAACTTAGTTGCCCCTCATCGATAGCTCTTACTAGCTAAATACAAATATAGCTTTGGCCTTTCCTTTGATCCTTGGTGCAAGTCATTTTAGCTTGGTTGTTCCCAAAAATTGTTAGAAAATATTACAAAAAAGTTTCATCAAAATACATTTCGTAATTTTATATAACTTATTGATAAAATTTCACAAAAAAACTGTATAAAAGACATAAATGTTGTTTACTTTCCTCTTTTGAATAGCGCGAGTCTTTGGAGGTCATTCAGATTAATATCTTCCTTTTGGTATAAAAGCTATCAAAGCATAAAGGTGGAGAGTGCACCAAAGAGGTTTTTTAAAAATATTGAAAGGAAACATGCATGAAAAAAAGTCACCCACACCCTTCTACATCAGCGAATCCAGAGCCCCTCTACGCAAAGGTTAATAAACCACATCGAGGACAGGGTCCCTCGCGACCAGAAGAACCTGTCTATGCAGATCTTGATTTTGAAAGACGTAGAGGGCAGCATTCCCGGCAACTAGAGGAAACTGTTTATGCAGCAATTGCTGCAGGCGGAAATGGGAGACGCTCCCCTCGACAATCAGAAGAAATTGTCTATGCAGATCTTGATTTTGAAAGACGTAGAGGCCAGCATTCCCGGCAACTAGAGGAAACTGTTTATGCAGCAGTTGCTGCGGGCGGAAATGGGAGACGTTCCCCTCGACAGTCAGAAGAAACTGTTTATGCAGATCTTGACTTTGAAAGACGTGGAGGGCAGCATCCCCGGCAACCAGAAGAAACTGTTTATGCAGCAGTTGCTGCGGGCGGAAATGGAAGACGTTCCCCTCAACCGTCACAAGAAGCTACCCGTGCAGCAGCTCACCCAGGAAGGTCAACCCCTCCCCTAGGAGATATTAATAAAGAGCTTAAAAGGCACGTAGGAGTCCGATATGGTGAAGAAAAAATCTCACATTTGTGCGCAATTGTTTATGGTAACCCGGATGCTTTAAAGGAGAAACTTAACTCCATTATTGAAAACCCTGGTACAGGAGAAGAGGTCTTATGGGATCTAGCTTCAAACCCTCAGAGTGTGGGTAAGTTAGCAGGTAGAAAAGTTTTCGGCATAAAAAGTCCAAAACGGAGACAGGCTGAAGGAGAATTTAATTCTCTTTGTTCGGCTTTTGAAAAACATGTAAATATTGTAGAGAAGGTGCGTAATGATATTGAACGTCAGTACCGAAAACACAAAGGCCCTGAAAACACAAGAGAACAACAGGTAGAAAGAGAAGAACAGGTAAAAGTAAAATCTCATCATCACACAAGAGAAAAACAACCCACTGTTCCAGAGCAAAGTAGGCAACCACGCAAAGCTGCTCACTCAAAAGGAATGGCTTTTGCTATGTGAGCATGCATAATATAAAAACGCATAAATTTTTACCTTTTAGTTGATTGCTTGGCACAAATCATTTTCTTTTGATTGTGCCAAGAATTGTTATGAAATGTTACAGAAAAATTTCATCAAAATACATTTCGTAATTTTATATAACTTATTGATAAAATTTCACAAAAAAACTGTATAAAAGACATAAATTTCATTTACCCTCATTGTCGAATAGCGCAAGTCTTTGGAGCCATTCGAATTGAGATCTTTCATGAAAAACATAAAGGTGGAGAGTGCGCCAAAGAGGTTTTCTAGAACATTATTGAAAGGAGACATGCATGAAAAAAAATCAACCTTCTTTTTCTCCACAGCGTTCGGTACAAGAACTTATAAGACTCTACGAACAAAGGGCCCAAGAGGCAGCTGCTTCGCAGGCTTCTTCCACGAAATCTTCTCTAAAAAACAAAAAAACGTCTCCTCACCCAGAAGAAAAAGAACAACAACAATCTACAGGAAATATACAACAATCTGCAGGAAATCAACAATCTGCAGGAAATATTGTGACTAGAGAGCAAGAAGGCGGTCTGCCTTCATCGGTTAATCCCAAATCGACATCCTCTTTTATGCAAGAAGGAGATGATGGAAATCCTGAACCCATATACAGCACAATTAATCACGAACCCATATACAGCACAATTACGAGACCAGGAACAAGGCTTCCTCCGATACCTGAAGAGGATGAAAATTCTCTTTTTGAAGAAAATATTCTCGATGCAGGACAAACTTCAAGAAAAGAAGAAGCTGTCTACGCAACAGTACCTCCACGAAGGGGAAGAATTGTTCTCTCAGAACAACAAATTTCAAGTTTAATTTCACACAACCAATTGGTGAGAGCATATAAAGAAGAAATCCATCAGTGTTGCCGAGTTGTTTATGGCAATTCATATGTTTTGCGAGAACAAATTGGAGAACTGTTTACAAATCCTGGTAAAGGAGAAGAACTCTCAGGGCAGCTTGCAGTAAATCCTGAAAGTGTTCATGGACTTGCCGGTAGGAAAACATTTGGCATAAAAAATAGGATGCGCCAAGAAGCAGAAGGAAGTCTTCCTCTCCTTTGTGGGAGTGTTGAATGTTATGCAGAAGCTATAAAACATGCAAGACAAGGTTTGTCTTCGACTCCAGAAGTAGCACTAGCATCCTATGAACAATTAATAGGGCGCGATGCAGTAGACAAAATTCTACAAAGTCCGCTTCATTCTGGAAGTGAAAGAGACCTCCTTTTAAATAGTGAGATTTCCGAACAAATTAACCAAAAACCAATGGTCAAACTACATGCTGCACAAATTCGATATTGGTGCAAAGTTGTTTTTGGCAACGAGAATATTTTGCAAGAAAGAATTGGGGAGTTGTTTACAAACCCTGATATGGGAAGAGAATTCTCATTGGAAATTGGAGAAAGTCCTAAGGATTTTGGTAAATTTGCCGGTGTCAGTATGTGTGGCTTAAAAAATAAAGCGCGCAAACATGCCGAAGCAGGTCTTTCACACTTATGTTGTGCTGTTGAAAATTATGCAGTCACTGTAAAACAAGCAAGAGAGAGCATTTTCCAAACCCAACAAGAAGGGCAAAAACAGAGTGAAATGTCTGTGAGATCAAGTCAAGGCTTATCACAATCTCTTCAACCGTCTGAGGGCTTATCAGCAGCTGCACCTCAGGAAATACCTGAGAGTTCTAGACGTGTTCCGGAAAGACAGCAAGACGTTAGACCACGCAGAGCTCTACAATCAAAAGCGATAGCTTTCGCCAGCTAAACCTGCATAAACTTTCGCTTTTTCATCTGGTTTCTTGGTGCAACTCCTACAGAATGTTTTGCACCAAGAAAGGTACGTAATTTAAGGAAAAGTTTCATCACAATCCCTCATGATTAACCTCATTAATTAATTGTGTAAGTAAATGTTACAAACATCAACCATGATCTGCATAACAACACAAAATCATTTGAAATCATTCAATTTGACATCCTCTTTTGAAAGAAAAAATTTATGAAAATGAAGAGTACGTCAACAAAGTTTTCAAAATATTGAGACAGCTTGAAAGGAAATTTGCATGAAAAAAAATCAACTCTCCCCTCTTGTAGCGCGCATGGTGGAAGAATTTGAAAGACGCAATGAACAATCGGCTGCAGCACCAGCTAACCCTAGAGTTACGCAAAATGTTCAAAAATCATCTCATCCAAAATCTCCAGAAAAAGGTGAACATACAACGGCTACTCCACCTACAACGTCTTATGTAAGAAACACGGAGCAAAGCAATATAGCTCCACAAGATAGCCAAACTCTACACCTAAGGGCCACTCCACAAAGATCATCTCGTGCAAAAGACCATGAGCGCATAAAAACACAAAATCCTGAAGTTCTATATGATATACCTGTCTCGCAAAAACTGTCACACTTGGGAGAAAAATTAAATAAAGCAAAGCTAGAAGAAGAGCCACACTATGCCACACCTGCTCCACAAAAACCACCGCGCGCAATAGATAAGAAGCAAGACAATTCATCAGACCAAGAAAGTGAAATCCTATACGCAACTCCTGCGTCACAAAAACCATCTCACATAAAAGAGTCATCTCCTAATATAATGCAACGAAACCTATTGCTCGAAGCATATCAGGAAGAAATTCGATTTTGGTCTGGCGTTGTTTATGATAACCGACTTATTTTAGAAGAGGAAACAAAAGAGATTAAAAGAAATCCTGCTATGGGAGAACAATTCTCATGGAAGATTGCAACATACCCTCATTCTGTTTCTAAGCTTGCTGGTAAAAAAATTCTTGGCATAAAAAATAAGAAGCGCAGACAAGCTGAAGAAAGTGTTTCTTCCCTATGTTCTGCTATTAGTAGTTATGCATATACTGTAAAATACTCACAAGAAAGCAGTTTGTTTGTTTCTCATGCAGAACAAAAAACTGAAAAGGCTACGCTCCCTCTATCAAATAGAGAAATTGCCAATAGAGTTCAAAGAGATCCTTCGGTTCGATATGCTCAAGAAGAAATCTGTTATTGGGCCAATATTGTTTATGGCGACCCATTTATTTTTCAGCAAAGAGCTGAAGAGATTCAAAAAAGTCCCAGAATGGGAGAAGAGCTTTCATGGCAAATTAGAAGTTATCCTACATTTTTCTCACCACTTGCTGGAAAGAAAGTGCTTGGCATAAAAAATAAAACACGGAAAAGAGCTGAAGCATATCTCCCCTCTCTATGTATAGCCATTGATGATTATACGGAGACTGTAAAACAAGTAAGAGAAAGTATTGCACAAGCCCATCAGACACAACAAAGACACCAAGAAGCAGCTACTGGATTGGATAAAAGCTTGCTAAGACAGGAAAGCATCTTGCAATCGTCTCAACTCACTGAAGGCCAATCAAAAAGCAGGCTTCAAGAAACTGCCGAAACCTCCAGACAAACAGAAAAGAAATTACAAGATGTACGACCACGCACAGTTGCGGCAACCTCAAAACGCACTGAACAACACTTACAAGAAAAAGTTTTGCAGACTTCTCATGCAAAACAAAAACGCCATGAACAAAAAACTGAAAAGGTTATGATCCCTCTATCAAACAGAGAAATTGCCAATAGAGTTCAAAGAGATCCTTCGGTTCAATATGCTCAAGAAGAAATCTGTTATTGGTCCAATATTGTTTATGGCGACCCACTTATTTTTCAGCAAAGAGCTGAAGAGATTCAAAAAAGTCCCGGAATGGGAGAAGAGCTTTCATGGCAAATTAGAAATTATCCTACATTTTTCTCACCACTTGCTGGAAAGAAAATGCTTGGCATAAGAAGTGAAGCACGTAAAAGAGCTGAAGCAAATCTCCCCTCTTTATGTACAGCCATTGATAATTATACGGAGCTTGTAAAACAAGTAAGAGAAAGCATTACACAAACCCATCAGAAACAACAACAACAAAGACACCAAGAAGCAGCTACTGGGTTGGATGAAAGCTTGCTAACACAGGAAAGCGTCTTACAATCTTCTCGATTGACTGAACACCTATCAGAAAGCAGGCTTCAAGGAATTGCCGAAACCTCCAGACAAGCAGAAAAGAGATTACAAGATGTACGACCACGCACAGCTACACCAGCAAAAGCAATGGCTTTTGCGAGCTAAATTCCATAAGCTCTGATTTTTAACCTAAACCCTTGGTGTAATCATTTTACATAGATTACACCAAATATAAGACAAAACGTTTTTGTTATTCTACCTAACTAACTGATAAATTTATATAATAATACCTCATAACAATTACAAACATTAGTCATGATCCATACAAATAAAGCGAAATCTTTTGAATCACCTAAGGAGCGGTCTCCTTTAGATAAAAAGCTACAAAGTCAGAGATAGGGTGTGCACTAAAGAGGCTTTCAAAACAAATATTGATATTGAGAAAACGTGAAAGGAAATCTCCATGAAAAAAACTCAAGCTGGACAGTCTGCATCCATGATGGAAGAAAAATTACAAGAACAGCACGGAGCAGCTAAAACAGAGCCCCAGAAGAAAGCAAATGTAACATCGGAAAATTTCTTTTATCCTCAGAGCAAAGTACTTAAAAATAAGTATAACATCAAAGAGCAAAAAGTATTAAATGAACAATGTGCTCATGATGTCGCACAAGAAATGATCAAACTGTACCAAGAACCTCTGCCAGAAAAAATTGATTCTTCCTATTTAAAACATATTCATCAGCGCTTGTTTCGGCATACATTTGAATGGGCCGGTCATACCCGTGATACCTCCTTTACCTTTAAAGATGGCACTGTCGCTTCGCAATCAGAAATAAAAAGAAAGGAATTTAAAACGCCTTTTGCCTCTAGCAAAAAGGTAAGGGAAGGGCTGAAAAATTTAGATCAAGTACTTTCCGAAACAAATTATTTGAAAGGTTTAACCCGAAAAGAATTTGTTGAGTATACAACAGGGCTGATGATAAATTTGCACCATATGCACCCTTTCAGAGAAGGTAATAGGCGCACGCAACGTATGTTTTTTGAAAAACTTGCCCAATCGGCAGGCCATAATCTGGATTTTTCTCTTGTACCAAGAAAACGCAAGCTATTTGTCAATGTTGAAGCGATAGATCACGGCAACCCAGAACCAATGAAGCATCTCCTTGAGGATATCTCCAATCCAGAAAAAGTGCTTGTTTTAAAGGAATTCACCAATGCCATGAGAGAGCTCGGGCTTGATGAAAGAAATTATCGTTTTGCTGTTGCAGCAAAAGATGGCCAGACTTACGATGGCATATATAGAGGCGCGGGGGATAATGGCTTTATGATAGATGTTAAAGGTACTTTTATTGTAGGAAATAAAAAACATCTTTCACCAGAGCAAATAAAGACATTAAAAATTGGTGACCGCATTTCCTTCACGGCACCAATGGCTGAAGACTTGCAACAAACACTCATCCCAGGAGAAAAAGTACCCTCTCTCACGAGAGAAGAAATTGCTGAAAGAGTTCAAAATAGCCCACTAGTCCAGAGGTGCAGAAAAGACATTGAAACTTTGTGCAAAATTGTTTACGGTAACCCGCATATTTTGCAGCAAAAACTTTCAGAGATTGACATTCCAATAACCCTTGAAGATATCTCTAAAGGAGAGAGATTTGCACGGCAAATTGAAGAATCTCCTCAATCTATCCGTAGACTTCGTGGTATCGGTATAGGTAGCTTAAAAAGTGGTGCACGCTTACATGCAGAAGTAAATGTTTTACCCTTGAGTCATGCCATCTTTGATTATGTACATTTCATAAGATTGGAAGAAAAGGACATTCTGGAAAAGCATCACGCAGAACAAAGACGTTGTGAAAAATCGATAGAAATCCCGGGTGAATGGATGCAAAATCTTTGTTCTTTACCAAAAGAACAACAACAAGAAATTTTATCGCAATCTCCTGAACTAAGAGCAGAGATAAACACTTATATGCGCCAATTACAGGAGCGTCTCTCACTAAATGAGCGTAGAGCCTTAAGGTTAAATAATTACGAAGAACTAGCTAAAAGTATTGGCACATCAGTAAATCATGCAAAAAAAATTACAGAAATCGCCAAAAAAGGACAAGAACTACAACAGAATATGCAATCTTTATCCTCCCACAGATTAGAAGCATATTCAGCACCTAGCCTAAAAGCAATCAAAGCAGAAAAAGTAACAGTAACTGTAGAGAAAACAACAGGAATCATACAGAAAACAAGACAAGCCGACAAGTCAGTAGCAATAACTGAAGACTTGCAACGAGCACTCATCCCAGGAGAAAAAATAGCGCCTCTTACAAGAGAAGAAATTGCTGAAAGAATTCAAAATAGCTCACTAGTCCAGAAGTGCAGAAAAAAAATTGAAACTTTGTGCGAAGTTGTTTATGGTGATCCGTATATTTTGCAGCAAAAACTTTCAGAGATTAAAATTCCAATAACAAGTGATGGTGTCTCTGAAGGAGAGAAATTTGCACGACAAGTTGAAGAATTTCCTCAATCTATCCATAAACTTCGTGGTATCGGTATAGGTAGCTTAAAAAGTGGTGCACGCTCACATGCAGAAATAAATGTTTTACCCTTGAGTCATGCCATCTGTGATTATGTACATTCTATAAGAACTGAAGAAAAGGACATTCTGGAAAACCATCACATAGAACAAAAACGTTGTGAAAAATCAGTAGAAATGCCGGGTGAATGGATGCAAAATCTTTGTTCTTTACCACCAGAACAACAACAAAGAATTCTATCGCAATCTCCTGAACTAAGAGCAGAGATAAACACTTATATGACCAAATTACAGGAGCGTCTCTCACTAAGTGAGCGTAAAGCCCTAAGGGAGGGTAATGAGCAAGAACTGGCTAAAAGTATTGGCATACCAGTAAATAATGCAAGAGAAATTATAGAAATCTTCAAACAAGGAAAAGCACTACAACAGAACATGCAATTTGTATCCTCCCAAAGATTAGAAGCGTATTCAACACTAAGCACGCATCAATTAAAGGAAAACAAGGGTGAGAAATACACTAAATCTGCTAGCCCCAAAGCAATCAAAGCAGAAAAAGTAACAGTAACCATCGAGCCTGAAAAAGCAAAACAACAAGACATTTTACCGCGGAAAGTTGAGCATGCAAAAGTGGTCGCTCTGACTCACTAAGCATACATAAATTTAGCGTTTAATCTGATCTTTTTGCATAAATTACAACTAAGGGGGGGGTGATGTCACCGTAAAGTTTCATCAGACAAATTGCGCTGTACCCTAAACAATTGATAAAGCTAAAAAAAGCAATGATTACGTTCCACATAAACAATACAAAATTTTTAAATCATTCAGATAAACATTCTATTTTGCAAAAAAACGATCAGAGCATAAAGAGAGTACACAAAAAGGCTTTCTAAAAGAGAATGCTGAATAACCTTAAAAGGAAATATGCATGAAGAAATCAAACCGACTATCTAACATCTTCCCCCCCAAAAAAGATGATAAAAGTATAGCGAAGTGATTGACATAACTATCAATCCTCATATGCTTTAAAAGATAACACTTCATCACGAAATGCTCTAAATTTTAGAAGGATATGCAAGGGAGTACTTCATACGAGAAGTTTAATACTTTCATAGTTCGAGTTATGTTTAGAGAAAAACACACAGATATTTGCGAGAAGTTTTTATCGCAATAGCAAAACACTCAAAAATAGATATGAAATCATGGACAAAATAGCATGTAATGTACTCATAATGTATCACGAGAAATGACCAATATGTACAAGAAATATCTGACAAAAAAATTGTTCTTTTCTATCTAAAATACATTCGTCAATGCTTGTTTCAACATACATTTGAATAGGTTTATATACCCGCGATAACTTCTTGACCTTTGAAGATGGCAGCATTGTTAGTATGCTGAGCTATACAAAAGAAATACTGAAATTCCTTTTGCTACTGTACCACAGATTCAAAAATGGCTTGAAACTTTAGATAAAACACTCATCGAGAAAAACTATATGAAAGACTCTACCGCGCGAAAATTTCTTGAATACGGGAGATTTCTTTCAACCCTCCCCCTTTCAAAAAAGGTATGAGCGCTCACAAACGAATATTTTTTGAAAAGATCGGCCAATCTGCAGGACGTAATTTAAACTTCTCTCTTGTAACAAAAGGACGCATGGATAATCGCCAATGTTGCAGCAACGCAAAATAGCAATCTAAATCTGGGCCTAACAAAACATCTATCTGAAGAAATTTCCAATCCCCAAAAGTGCTATATCTTAAAGAACTTCTTGGACCCTATGAAAAATATAAAACTTGAGAGCATTAACCACCAACTTACGTTGACTGCTAAAAAAAATGAAACCCCTACGAGCTTCTATAGAGAGAATGGACCAAATAGCTTCATAATAAATATTAACAGCACTTTCATTATAGGAAATAAAAAACACCTCACACCAGAATAAATAAAAATATTGAAACTTGGTGATCTCTTCTCTTTCACTGTACCTCTCGTTCAAAAATCGCAAGAAATATTTATTTCAAAAGAATAACATAACATCTTTTACATGTAACGTAATTACTGAAAAGACTCAAAACAATGTACGTGATCAAAAAAGTAAAAAAAGATCAAAAATTTGTGTAAGAGTATTTGTACTACCCTCATAATGGACAAAAAAATAATGTTGAAGACCAAAACTCTAGTAACGAACAAAAATATCTCTATAAAGCAAATTTCGCATAACAGACTGGAGAATTCCCTCCATCTATTTCTAGGTTCGCTGGTTTCAAAATATGTGGCGTAAAAATAGTGTGCACACAGCATACTGAAGAAAACCCTTACGCCACAGCATTTCTGATTATATAAATGCTATAAAACAAGCAGCAAAGAATATTCTACATGACTATTACATGGAACAAAACGGTGTGAAAAATAAATAATAATTTCCTAGGGAACAAATAAAAAATTTATTTTTTCTATCCAAAGAAAAACAACAAAAGCTTTATCGAAATTTCCTGAACTGCAAAGGCAGATAAATGATCATATTTCGACAATTGCAAAACTGCCCTTTATCAAGCAAGCTATGAAGATATAAAAGAAAAAAATCCTCAAGAACTTACTAAAACCATTGGTACATCAAAAAATAAAACAGATTCTCCAATCGCAGCACTTTTTGTTACCACGAATTCGACCAATAGAAAAACTTAAACCCACATCATTCTACAAAGCAAAACAGTTACGAGAAATGCCCTATAATTCCCGATAAGACAGCAATTAAAACAGAGAAAATAACAGAAACTATCAAAAATAGCAGAGCATTCAAGTGCATAAAAGTTAATGATTATGTGTACACATAATTTTAATATTTTAACTTTTTTTCAAGCTGGATTATCGCTTTTAGATATCTTTTCTCCATCGGTTAATACCTCTGAGAAGAGGATAAGTAAACGTAGGTTTATGAGAGTATAGCAATTGCAATTCAGAAAGATAATGTGAACACATCCCTACGAGAATATAGGCAGTATGTTTCTGCACATATGAAGACACTTTCCATAGTTTTAAGCATTTTAAATCACTATAAAAAAGTTTAGTTAGTGTGTTTAACCATTTTAGACACTTTATAAAGCCAACATGTAAAATAAAGACATTTAACAATTAGTTATATTTTGCTATATAAACTGTACTCTACAGCAATAAACTGTAAAGAAGCAAAGAGATGCCATGCATGTAACATCGAGAAAAAACAAAAACAATCATAAATATAGATACTATCGTTTCATCTACTCTCTCCACGTTTTTTTTAATTCGTCACACTTGTCCCATATATTCAATTTGAGAGAAAAAATTTTGTTGTTTTATGAACATAATAAAAACTATTATATGTTAACAACAATACAATTTAGAACCCTTTGTGTGCCCTTGTTGATAGAAAAACAAACACCATCGTAAAATGCTTCAAAAATGTATTATTGTATGAGCTTACTGCTCAAATTTTCATGATCTAAAATATTTTTATTTACCTTTTTAGCTTCTCTACTTTTATGACAAACTTGATGTGTTTTTATGATTCTGTTTAAAAAATTTGCCACTGTTGCTTCTGGCACTCTAATGAGCCGCATTTTTGGCTTTATACGTGAAATGTTGATGGCAGCAATGTTGGGAACTGGTCCTGTTTCCGATGCATTCAACGCCGCCTTTCGTTTTCCCAATACATTCCGCCGTTTTTTTGCTGAAGGGGCCTTTAATGCGGCTTTTGTTCCTCTTTTTGCAAAAAAAATTACCGAAGATGGTCAAGAAACTGCATGCAAATTTGCAGAAGAAGTTTTTGGTATTCTCTTTTCACTGCTCTTACTTTTAACCATCGCCATGGAATTAAGTATGCCTTTTTTAGTGAAAACAATTATTGCTCCAGGATTTGCAGAGGATACCACAAAATTTAACGCTACGATTCATTTTACCGCAATCATGTTTCCCTATTTAACATGCATGTCTTTAGCAGCAATGATGGGGGGAATGTTAAATGCCTTGCGACGCTATTTTATCGCAGCTATTGCCCCTCTTTTTCTGAATATTATTTTGATTGGCGTTCTTGCCTATGCCTGGATATATCAACTTGATGCTTGGCATATCGGTTTAAATCTTTCTTGGGGCGTCTTAGCAGCAGGAATTATCCAACTCACTTTAATCTCTGTTTCTTTACGTCAAAGTGGGATGAAGATTTTCCTCCGTCGTCCCTATTTCAGCCCCAATGTTCGGAAACTTTTAACTTTAGCCCTCCCTGTTGCAATCACAGGAGGCATTACGCAAATCAATTTATTAATCAATACTAACATTGCTTCCAGCCAATCAGGTGCTGTATCTTCTTTGATGTATGCTGATCGTCTTTATCAATTGCCACTAGGCGTGATAGCAATTGCCGTCGCTACTGTTCTTTTACCAGAATTAACAAGAGCTCTACGCAGTAAAAAACACAAAGAAACGCACGATTTACAAAATCGATCTATTGAATTAACCTTACTGTTAACTTTACCCGCATCCGTTGCCTTTTTGCTGCTCTCCACTCCCGTTGTCAGTTTGCTTTTTGAACGTGGACAGTTCACCAGTGAATCCACACACCATGTAGCACAATTAGTTGCACTTTACGGCCTAGGACTTCCCGCTTTTGTACTGATCAAAGTATTTATTCCTAATTTTTTTGCTCATGAAGATACAAAAACACCAATGATTTTCACTGGCATTAGCGTTTTCATCAATATTAGTCTTGCCTTAACATTATTCCCCATTTTATCAGCACGCGGCATTGTCATTGCGGAAATTACCTCTGGATGGGTCAACACCTTATTGCTTTGTGGTATCCTTATCAAACGCGGCTATTGGAAATACGATGTACAACTGTTAAAATGCATTACATGTTTGATCATTGTCACTATTTTGTGCGCCATGATCCTTTATTATCTGCTTCATGTGCTTGGCTTTTTATCTTTTTCTTTATCCTCACAAGCATCATTCTTCTTGCGTGCTAGCACCTTAGCAGGGATAATGCTTGTCATATTCGTGGTATATTTGAGTGCCTATTTTTTACTTGACACACGTTCCTTTTTCCGCACCCTCAAAAATATCAAAAAACACCTATAACATTTTATCTTGCTTTCAGAAAAACACTTTGTCACAAAATACAAAACGAATATTTACTTAAAAGAAAGAACTTTTCTATGGACACTTTCACACCGCTTGTTTTTTCTGGCGTACAACCGAGTGGTAATTTACACCTTGGTAATTATCTTGGAGCCATCAAACATTGGGTTGAACTGCAAACGTCCTATGATTGCTTGTATTGCATTGTCGACATGCACGCACTCACCGTGAATCCAGATTCAATAATCTTACGTGAATCAACCAGAGCAGTTACAGCAGCCTTTTTAGCTGCTGGTATTAATCCTCAAAAACACATTATTTTCAACCAATCTCGGGTTTTTCAACATGCTGAACTGGCTTGGATTTTAAATTGTATCGCTCGTATTGGTTGGCTCCAGCGCATGACACAATTTAAAGATAAAGCAGGAAAAGATCGTGAAAAAGCATCCCTTGGACTTTTTGCTTATCCAAGCCTGATGGCAGCTGATATTTTACTCTACCGTGCTACACATGTTCCAGTGGGCGAAGATCAAAAACAGCATGTTGAACTGACACGTGATATTGCACAAAAATTCAACAACGACTATGCTCACCGCATTGCAGACTTAAATTTTGGTGTTCCGATGCAAATGGGTGAAGAAACAAAACAAGGTTTTTTCCCAATGCCAGAAGCGTTGATAGGGAAAACAGCCACGCGCATTATGTCATTGCGTGATGGTACAAAAAAAATGTCAAAAACAGATCCTTCAGATTTTTCACGCATTAATTTGATGGATGATACTGATCTTATCGTAAAAAAGATACGCAAAGCAAAAACCGATTCCGCACCTCTCCCCGATACTTCTGCAGCCCTAAAAGAACGGCCAGAGATCGATAATCTACTTGGTATTTATGCAGCTTTTGCAGAAATAAGCAAGGAAAAGGCACTTTCAGAGTTTTCTGGACAACAATTTTCACTATTTAAAAAAGCTTTAGCTGACCTTGTCGTCCATAAACTTGAACCGATAACACAAGAACTACACCGTCTTCTTAAAGACAACGGATACATCGATTCTGTTTTACGTGATGGCGCAGAACGTGCCAGTACTCTGGCAGAAAAAAATATGAAAAAAGTCCGTGAAATCGTTGGATTTCTACAAAGTACATAAAACAGTAAAATTTAAAATGCAAAGAGTAAAAAAATTTTCTGTAAAAAACTAAAGAGAAAAAGCATGGTTTCTAAGAAAAAAAATCCGAAAACAGATCACAAGCGGAAAATTTTAGTTATTATCGATGAAACCCCAGAATGTCGTCGTGCTGTTACTTTTGCTGCTTACCATGCCAAAAATACCAAGAGAACATTGGTATTACTTTGTGTTGTTGACAATGTTGAATTTCAACATTTTCTGGGTGTAAACGACGTTATGCGATCAGAATCAACGCAAAATGCCTATAAAATGTTGGGAGAAATTGCTAATGATATACGCACTACACACGCTCTTGAAACAGAAATCATGATGCGTGAAGGTAAAAAAATCGATGAAATTTCTAAACTAATTAACGAAGATAAAGAGATTGCACTTATTGTTTTAGCAGCTAGTGAACACACAGAAGGACCAGGACCACTTGTTCAATTAATCGGTAATCGGGGAACAGCTTTTTCAATTCCTGTCACCGTCATTCCGAGCAATCTCGCCTATGAAGATATTGAATCAATTGCCTAAAAAAACTTTTGGGATACAATGATTTTCCTAATTCCTCACAGTAAAAGGAGAGTGTATGTTTATTCAAACTGAAACCACACCAAATCCTGCAACACTGAAATTTCTGCCAGGCCGCGTGGTTCTTTCCGAAGGTGTCTTAGAATTTCGTAACCGTGAAGAAGCCGCTAAAAATTCGCCTTTAGCTGCTAAGCTGTTGAATATACCAAATGTCAATGGTGTTTTTTTAGGTTATGATTTCATCACCGTAAGCAAAAAAGAGGGTGAATGGCAACATCTTAAACCGATCATTTTAGGTACAATTATGGAACATTTTCTGTCTGGTGATCCAGTTATCATCACCAACGCCACGTCACAAGCGCAGACCGATGATCTTAACGAAGAATTTTATGACGAAAAAGATGCTGATATCGTTCTAACAATTAAAGAGCTCCTTGAAACGCGTATTCGCCCAGCAGTGGCCAATGATGGTGGAGATATTACTTTTCGCGGATTTGAAAACGGTATTGTTTACCTCAACATGCGTGGTGCTTGCTCCGGATGCCCCTCCTCAACCGCAACGCTAAAACATGGTATTGAAAATCTTTTACGGCATTTTATTCCAGAAGTTTTAAGCGTTGAAGCAATGCCACAATAAAATGAGAATAATCTTACAAAATACCGATAAAAACAAACACACTAGCGAGAATATTACTTCCTTAAAACGCCATAATAAAACTCAAGTCGCAACCCAAAACATTACATCACGTTTTCTCTACAGTCACAATCTCATAGGAGCTAGAACATTACTTCACAGAGCTATATCAGATCTATCACCCCAGAACGCATCAGGATACCACCAGAGTATATTTTCTTTAAGGATTCATATCATTTAAAAGAATTAAAGCAATTCTACCCCTGAAAATATACCTTTGGTTTAAAAAAATATGCTTTAACAAATCAGAAACCACTCTACAAACTAAATTTTTTTAACGAATTCCGATTTTAAACCAATCTGGCCAATCCCAGGAATCTTACAATCAATATTATGATCCCCTTCCACGAGGCGGATATTTTTCACCTTAGTTCCACTCTTGAGAACGGATGCAGCCCCTTTTATTTTAAGATCTTTCATTACCATCACGCTATCTCCATTTGTCAAAACCTGACCATTGACATCACAAACGATAGCAGTAGAAAAAGACTCTTCACTCTTTTGTGGCCACTCATGTGCACATTCAGGACACACAAAATTTTCACCCTCTTCATAAGTATAAAGACCACCACAGTGAGGGCACTTAGGATATTGGTTCATATATCTCCTCTTCCATTCAAGAAAAATTATGCCTTTCGGCGGTCATAGAGCAACACGAATACCGAATAGATTGTCTATTGTTTCAGAAAACAGCTCGCTTTTTTCTGATCTTATCACCCCCTCAGCCCCAATGCAGAATATAATGCAAAATTCAATTGAGACATCATCATCTTTACACTTAATCAAGTCAGAATCATCATTCTATTTCCGAACTCTCAATGTTGCATCGTGCTTTTAAAGACAGCTCATAAGAAGTATATGGTATTCACATCTTAAGATCTTAAACAATCTTTTTTCCCTACACTCCTCTCACTTGTAACATGTAAATAAACAAACATTTTTTACTCTTAAAACGAGAGAGCTCTCACAATAAAAAAGTTTCTTATACTTAAAAATTTTATTCAAGTTGTAAAAATAAATTATTACTATAAATTAAATAGTTGAATTTACCAAAGCGAAACACTTTCAAAGTGCAACCACTTGTAAAAAAATATTTCCTCTTAGTAGAAATCTTATTGTGTAAAAAACTGCATGAAAGAAAAGCAATATCTCTTAACACAAGCGATAAGAAGTAAAAATTCTAAGGAAAGAGAAAACCAATATTAAAAAAAACAGCAATAAACAAAGAGGAGCACACAAAAAACGGGCCTATTTGGCCCGTTTTTCTTAACCTTTAGTGAAAGGAGCTTAGAAATCCATTCCGCCCATTCCACCCATTCCACCGCCAGGCATTGGAGGCATTGGAGTTTCTTTCTTTGGAGTTTCAGCAACCATTGCTTCCGTTGTGATCAGAAGGCTAGCCACTGAAGCAGCATTTTGGAGCGCAGAACGCACAACTTTCACAGGATCAACAATTCCCAAAGCAATCAAATCACCAAATTCACCGGTTGCGGTGTTGTAACCAAACGTATCTGCCTTATTTTCCAATACTTTGCCAACAATAATCGCTGCTTCTTCACCGGCATTGCTAGCAATTTGACGTGCTGGTGCTTGTAGAGCACGACGAACAATATTAATACCAGCTTCTTGATCAGGATTGCTTCCTTTAACGGTCAAAGCACTTGCTGCACGCAACAATGCCGTCCCACCACCAGCAACAATACCTTCTTCTACAGCAGCACGTGTTGCATTCAAGGCATCATCAACACGGTCTTTCTTTTCTTTCACTTCCACTTCTGTAGCACCACCGACACGGATAACAGCAACACCACCAGCGAGTTTAGCAAGTCTTTCTTGCAATTTTTCACGATCATAATCAGAAGTGGTTTCCTCAATCTGAGCCTTGATTTGATTTACGCGTGCATTAATCTCAGCTTTTTGTCCAGCACCATCAATAATCGTGGTATTTTCTTTAGAAATATTGACTTTCTTAGCACGTCCAAGCATATCCAAAGTGACATTTTCAAGCTTAATGCCTACATCTTCGGAAATAACCTGCCCCGAGGTTAAGATTGCAATATCCTCGAGCATAGCTTTACGGCGATCACCAAATCCTGGAGCTTTTACAGCAGCAATTTTCAAACCACCGCGCAACTTATTGACAACAAGCGTTGCTAAAGCTTCGCCCTCTACATCTTCTGCGATAATGAGAAGTGGTTTACCGGACTGAACAACAGCTTCAAGCACAGGAAGCAAAGATTGTAAATTAGACAATTTCTTTTCATGAATGAGGATGTAAGGATCATCGAGATCAGCCACCATTTTCTCAGCATTCGTGACAAAGTAAGGTGAAAGATATCCACGATCAAACTGCATTCCTTCCACGACTTCTAATTCGGTTTCAGCCGTTTTTGCTTCTTCGACAGTAATGACACCTTCATTGCCAACTTTTTCCATAGCGTTAGCAATCATTTTGCCGATTTCAGCAGCACCATTAGCGGAAATTGTTCCTACTTGTGCAATTTCTGCTGAAGTTTGAATTTTCTTTGCTTTTTTGAAGAGATTTGCCACCACTTCATCAACAGCAGCATCAATTCCGCGTTTAAGATCCATTGGGTTCATGCCTGCAGCAACAGCTTTTATACCTTCTTGTACAATAGCCTGTCCCAAAACGGTTGCAGTGGTTGTTCCATCACCAGCAATATCATTGGTTTTGGAAGCAACTTCGCGCAACATTTGCGCACCCATATTTTCGAACTTATCTTCCAGTTCGATTTCCTTTGCAACGGACACACCATCTTTTGTGATGCGAGGCGCACCAAATGATTTATCAATTACCACATTACGACCTTTAGGGCCGAGTGTTACCTTTACAGCGTTAGCAAGGATATCAACACCGCGCAACAAACGCTCACGCGCTTCACGGCCAAATTTGACTTCTTTAGCAGCCATTTAAATTCTCCTTGGAGTTGTCTTAAATCAAAGAACAAAGTGCCAAATAATACAAAACGGAAATATTAAAAGGCTAAATCAGCCTAGAATTCCCATAATGTCAGATTCTTTCATGATTAAGAGGTCTTCCCCATTAATCTTTACTTCGGTTCCAGACCATTTTCCAAATAGTATACGGTCTCCTGTTTTTACTTCTAAAGGCACACGTTTTCCGTTATCATCGAGAGCACCATTGCCAATAGCAATAACTTCACCTTCTTGAGGTTTTTCCTTTGCTGTATCAGGAATGATAATCCCACCAGCAGTTTTATTTTCAGATTCAACCCGACGAACAACGACACGATCGTGCAGTGGGCGGAATTGTATGTTAGCCATGTTTTAAATCCTTAAACTTAATATAATTGAATTAATCTTAAGTTCTTGCTAGCACTCTTAGTTTAGGAGTGCTAGCATTGCTCAAGATATAAAATTACCCTTCTTCAATGTCAAGGATTCTTCAAAAAATAATTTATCTTAAAGTCTTGCCTCTTTTTCCTATTTTGCTTTATCTAGCTTTTTATTAATCCGCGAACATAAAAGGAGCTTATCATGGTTGAAACACGTCAGGAAACGGATAGCTTTGGAACGATTTCGGTCCAGCAAGACCGTTATTGGGGCGCACAAACTGAACGCTCACTGCATAATTTTAACATTGGTATAGAAAAACAACCCCTCACCATCATTTATGCTTTAAGTCTTATCAAAAAGGCCGCAGCACTTGTGAATATGGAAAAAGGAAAGCTCTCGCAAAATATCGGGAAAGCAATCATTACTGCAGCCGACGAAGTGCTCGCAGGTGCATTCGATACACACTTTCCCCTTTCTGTTTGGCAAACAGGCTCTGGCACGCAAAGCAATATGAACGTGAATGAAGTTATTGCCAATTATGCCAACATGCTTTTGGGAGGAAAATTAGGAAGCAAAACACCGGTTCACCCCAATGACCATGTAAATATGAGTCAATCATCAAACGACTCCTTTCCCACAGCGCTTCACATTGCCACCACACTGCAAACACACCAACACTTATTTCCCATTCTCGACGCCCTTATTACTACTTTACGAAAAAAAGAAGAAGAATTTGCTGACATCATTAAAATCGGACGTACCCATACTCAAGATGCAACACCCTTAACTTTAGCACAAGAATTTTCAGGCTATCGCGCCGCACTAGAAGCCAACCGCCACCGCATTAAAACAGCTCTTACCGATGTCCAGATGCTTGCCCAAGGAGGAACAGCCGTTGGAACAGGTCTCAATGCACCGAAAGGTTTTGATGTTGCCTTTGCCGAAACAATCAGCACCCTCACAGGAATAACCTTTAAGACTGCCAGCAATAAATTTGAAGCCCTCGCCCATCATGGAGCCCTTGCACATTTCCATGGAAGTTTGAATGCTCTAGCCGCTGATCTGTTTAAAATTGCCAACGACATCCGCTTCTTGGGATCAGGTCCTCGTTCAGGCTTAGGGGAACTAAACTTGCCCGAAAATGAACCAGGCTCTTCTATCATGCCCGGCAAAGTCAATCCTACACAATGCGAAGCAATGACAATGGTTGCCTGCCAAGTCTTTGGTAATCATACCAGTGTAACATTTGCCGCCAGCCAAGGGCATTTTGAACTAAATGTTTATAAACCCGTTATTGGCTATAATGTTTTACAATCGATTACACTTCTTGGTGATTGCATGCGCTCTTTTGATCTGCATTGCATCCAAGGGTTACGTGCCAATCGAATCCATATTCACTCTCTCATGGAACGCTCTCTCATGCTCGTAACAGCACTAGCGCCAGAAATTGGTTATGAAAAAGCCGCCGAAATTGCCAAAGCAGCGCATAAAAATGATACAACTTTGCGTGTTGAAGCACTAAAAGCAGGCGTTTCAGGGGAGGATTATGACCGTCTAGTTGACCCCAAAAAAATGATCGCTCCACAATAAACGACAGAATGTAAAACTCTCTGAAATAAACCTTTTTGTAATGACAATCGGATCGTGAATGGTCTCTGATTGTCATTACATCTTCAACAATTTATGCATGATCTCTTGCAAAGTTCTATTAAACGCTACCTTTTAGCAAAGCTAAGAAAATTTCCAGATTTTGGGCATATTGGCACGGATAGCTTTTATGTTGTGCATAAAAAGCCATAAGAGAGTATTTTTTTCTATTTTTAAACTTAACACATTGACGATATGGATAAATCACTATTTTACATTTTGAATTTAAGAACCCTAAATACAAGCATATTTTTTCATTTTAAACCCTTGTTAAACCCTTGTATTTAAAATCAATAAAAATCATTTAAGATAGAAGTAAAATGCCATCATCTTAATACAAGACAGGCACAACATTTTGAGCTGTAAAACAAAATGATGGTGATAGTTTATACCTTACACAAATAAAATTTATACCTTACACAAATAAAAATAGTAGCGTCCAATGTGTCTTGCATCATTGCCTTAACAAACCATTGTAATAAAAAATCTTTAGAACAAAAAAGATATTTCTTCAAATAAAGTGCATACAACAAAAACATAATGGTGTACTGTTTTCTTCAATAAAGGACATGCTCCCATTAAACAGCTCAATAAACACGCAAAAAAACGTGAAGAAATATGCAATTCTCAATCTTTAAATATTGCTCGAGCTACTTTTAAAAAGCGTAAAACCGAATGAAAGAAGAATGATAAAGCTTTCTATTAATTGTCACTTTGCATCACTCACAAGCATTCTTGAAAAATATATGTCTTACTGAACGCTGTTGCAAAGGCTAGAAAAATTCTTACGTATAATGCATAAAATGACACAACTTTACACCCCACAGCAGTAAAAGCAGAAGTTTCTAAAAACGGATATACAGTGACTTATTGATCCTCAAAAGATAATCTATCTGTAATAAACAATGAAATACAAACCTTCTTGAAATAAAATCCTCTACTAAGAATATTGGAGCATTCGTACTACAATTCTTTTTGCCAATGGCATTCAGTTGTTGAAATCAAATCCGTGCACAAGCTTAAGTGAAAGAAAATTTCTGGAAAATGAAGGAAAGCTCTTCCATCATAATAAACAAAACTAACCCCAGGCATAAAGAAATAATGATTCCCCTAAAAAGCAATTTAATATAATGTTTTCATGTGATAATACTGGGGCGCTCACGGTCTAATTGCTTTTGTATATCCAACAATTCTAATGCCGCCTGTTGTAAAGGTTGGAGAATTTTTTGCGGATCTAGATTGTGCTTGCGTGGATCACCTTCATACTGCTCAAAATAAAGCCGTAAAGTGGCTCCTAGCGTTCCTGTTCCCGATAAGCGCACCACAAGCCGTGCTCCATTCTCGAAAAAAACGCGTATACCTTGTTTAGTGCTAACAGTCTGATTAACGGGATCATGATAGGTAAAATCATCTGCTTTTTCAACCCGAAGTCCCGCAATTTCTGTTCCTGTCTCTGGTAAATGTGCACGCAACTGCTCCACAATTGCGTGAGCTTTACAGGCATCTACTTCTTCATAATCATGGCGTAAAGAGTAAAAACGTCCATAAGTATACCAATGCTGTTGAACGATTTGTGCTACAGTTTTCCCTGTAACTGCTAAAAGATTTAACCAAAATAAAACAGCCCATAAACCATCTTTTTCGCGGATATGGTGAGAGCCCGTTCCAAAGCTTTCTTCACCACAAAAAGTTACTTTTCCTGCATCCATAAGCGCTCCAAAAAACTTCCACCCCGTTGGTGTTTCAAAACAATTCAACCCCTTTTTTTCAGCGACCAGATCAACAGCGCGTGCTGTTGGCATAGAACGAGCAATCCCCACAATTCCTTGACGATAACCTTTAATGAGATGTGCATATTCAGCCATAATAGCCAAAGAATCAGAAGGCGTGATATATTGTTTCCGACCAATAATGAGATTACGATCTCCATCACCATCAGATGCGGCCCCAAGATCAGGACTTTGCTCTGACATCAAAAAATTATAAAGTCCCTTAGCATACACTAAATTAGGGTCTGGATGCCTTCCTCCGAAATCTGGTAAAGGAACACTATTAATCACTGTTCCTTCAGAAAATCCTAAACATTTTTCAAAAATTTGCTGTGCATAAGGCCCTGTAACAGCATGCATCGCATCAAAGCGCAAAGTTAAACCTTCTTGCACCGCCTTGGCAATTTGATCAAAATCAAAAATCTCCTGCATCAAAGCTACATAATCTGTTACAGGATCAAGGATATCAACCCGCATCGACCCTATATAGGTTGTACCCTCCCTCGCTAAATTAACATCTGGAGCCTCAAAAATTCTATAAAAAGAAAGACGTTGCGATACTTCAAAAATGGCTTCACATAAAGAATCGGGAGCAGGCCCGCCGTTAGAAATGTTGTATTTGATGCCACAATCCCCTTCTACTCCACCAGGATTGTGACTTGCTGAAAGAATAATACCACCATGAGCATGATATTTGCGAATAAGATGCGAAACAGCCGGTGTAGAAAGAATTCCTCCTTTTCCTACTTTCACACAAGCAACACCATGAGCTGCTGCCATTTTCAATACAATTTGAAGAAGTGAGTGGTTAAAATAGCGCCCATCCCCTCCAAGAATCAGCAATTTTTTCTCAACAGATCCAATACTGTTAAAAAGAGATTGTATAAAATTTTCAACATAATGAGGCTGTTGAAAAACGGACACTTTTTTGCGCAAACCAGATGTTCCAGGTTTTTGATCATCAAAAGCCTTGGTCAAAACTGTCGTTATCATCGAAAAATGCCTTTATAGTATTTCCTTAATTTTAAGGTGAATATTGACCAAAGTCGACCACTAATTCTACTTGACGGAACAATGAAATACTTGCACACTGAATAAAAAGAGAGGATTTTTTTAAGATGCCCTCTTAAATGTGCTTTTTAAAGACAAAACTGTTTTAAAGCGCAATTCCCATAAAAAATACAGGAGCATGATTATGATGAGAAAAACAGTTCCCACGACCACCTTCCATACACGTGTACGCGATGAATCGATAGGTGGAGATAATCCTTACCGGTGGCAAGAAGTAAATAGTAATACATATTTTAAAGGAAAGCGGGTTATTCTTTTTTCTCTTCCTGGAGCCTTTACTCCTACTTGTTCAACTTTTCAGCTTCCTGATTTTGAAAAACTCTACGATGAATTTAAAAAAGCTGGCATTGATGAAATCTATTGTCTTTCCGTCAATGATGCTTTTGTTATGAATGCTTGGGGGAAAGCGCAAAATATTAAAAACGTAAAATTAATTCCTGATGGTTCTGGTGAATTCACCCGCAAAATGGGTATGCTTGTTGCTAAAGACAATGTTGGATTTGGAATGCGCTCATGGCGTTATGCTGCTGTTATCAACGATGGTGTGATTGAACAATGGTTTGAAGAAGCAGGTTTTTCAGATAATTGTACAACAGATCCTTATGAAGTTTCTTCACCACAAAATATTTTAAAAGCCCTACAAAGCTAATTTCAAACTCAGTTTACGCATTTACAAAATACAAGTTTGATGGCACAAATTCCTTTGCAAAGGTAAATTTGTGCCGTTTATATTTTAATTATAAATTGCAACGCTTGTTGTCGGAATATTTTTACTACGAAAGCGTGTAACTAATCCATCATCACACCTTCTCCCACCAGCGAACCAAAAGACAACTTTTATCCATCCTCATTGAAAATATTAAAAAGTAATACCACCTTAAAAAAGGTCTTATATATATAGCAATGCCAGCCTCTCAATGGACTAATTTTGGTGCAGAATTTGATAACCTGTTATTCTAAATTTTATTTTCCTGTGATCATTTACGCTAAAGATTAAGATTTCTTTTTAAATTAAAAATGACTGTTAAAGCAGACATTCACTTAAGTGTTCTGCCATAAATACCTCATTTATTTCTTCATCTAGCTTAAAATATTCATCATATCTAGGAAGTCCAAAAATGTGTGAGTTTATAAAATAACAATCTTTTTTTATTTCCTTCACCACAATTTTATTATTTTGTAACTCATTAATACCCTCTTTAAAAGTTTCAAAATCAAGATATCTCAATTATTCCGTTAAAAAGTCGTACGCTAAAAAGTTATTTAGAATATTATGATCTACTGTTATCTGACCAAACCATAAATTCATATCACCATCTGATATTTTACATACTTGCCACAACATAATAAAAAAGTTTCCACACCAATAAATAAAAGCCCAAGAATCATACACCAACTATCGAACGCTCCTGAAAACGTGTTTTGGAAAAGAACTGCAAATAGGATATTTGAAAGAAGAAATTCAAATGATTTCCTAATATTCTTAGGTTTTTCAAAAATAAAAAGATTTTTTCATATAACACGGTAAAATTCTATTAGATTATTGTATTTCTTCATTAAAAAAATTTTTATAAAAAGTTAATATTATCAAGTGATTAAACATTTTAGTATCTTACAATTTACCCAAAATATTTTTTTATAAGAATTGTCTGATTTAAAGTTGTGCCATTTTTTTTGAAAACTTAAACAAGTCTCCTAGAATAAAATGCGCTAGCTCCCCTCCATTTTTTCTAATTCTAAATTTTGTGCTACCCACAAAATAATACAAAAATTTTATGTTCAAAAATGAAAATCCGAAGATTAAATCAATACAAACTGTCAATATTTTTTTATAAACTACTGACCATCAACTTTTTTGAACATGATAACGTAAATAGCTTGAACTTCTCTCATATTTTGGTTCACTAAGATGCTATTATCATGCCCTAAGAAAAACTGGTCCATAGAGAATGAGATTCATTTTCATTTATTAAAAAAATCCTCACTTTATGCCACACAAGCACAAAAAAACAACCGGATTTTAAACTTATGCGTAAGCATGTTTAAACAAGCAAAGTACCCACCTTGAAAATTGAATCTAAAATTTCTAAAGTCTGCCGTACGGTTTCTTTCCTACAAATACCGCTTTTGAGCTTCCAAAACATCTTGTACTGTTTTAACCAATTGTTCTTCATCAACCGTCACTTGCGCTGGTCGACTTTCACGCCACGTTTGATTGTCCTTAATTTCATGAGACAAACGCGCCCCTTCAATCAAATCTTTGATCTGTATTTTTCCACTTTGGCGCTCTTGTGAACCCTGGATCACCACACAAGGAGCCCCACGACGATCGGCATATTTCATCTGTGCTTTCATGCCTGCTGCCCCTAAATAGAGCTCAGCACAAATTCCCGCACTGCGCAACTGCATCACCATTTTTTGATAGCGTGCAACAATTTCTGGTTCTTTATCCATCATCAGTACCACAACCGGACCTGGCGTTTTCTGCACAGACAATTTTCCAAGATTTTGCAAAGCAGTAATTAAGCGTGAAACACCAATTGAAAAACCTGTTGCCGGAATATTTTCACCACGAAAACGTGCCACTAATCCATCATAGCGCCCTCCTCCACCAATAGAACCAAAGATAACTTTTTGTCCATCATCATTAAAGACATCAAAAAGCAATGCAGCTTCAAAAACAGGACCCGTATAATATTCCAATCCCCGTACTACAGACGGATCAATTTTGATACGGTTCTGAGTGCCATTTGCAGCAAAGATTGCCTGCATCTCTTCAAGTTCACGAACCCCTTCAAGTCCTTGCACATGATGACCAACGACTTTTCTAAGAGCGTCAAGCGTTTCTTCTGCTGTTTCAGCCTCTACGGTAAGCAAGGAAAGAATATAGTCAATCTCTTTATCCTTAAGCTCTGCTCCTTTCGTAAAATCACCACTTTCATCCAAACGCCCCTTGCCTAAAAGCAAACGCACACCTTCAAGACCAAATTTATCAAGTTTATCAATTGCTCTAAGAACCGTTAAGCGCTTTTCAACCTGCTCACTTCCCCCCAAACCAACTTGCTCTAAGACACACTCCAGAATTTTTCGGTTATTAAGACGAATGGCATAATCATGCTGTTGAATTCCTAATTTTTCCAAACTATCAGCTGCCATCATGCAAATTTCGGCATCTGCCGCAACAGTTGGTGTACCAATAATATCAGCATCAAACTGCATAAATTGCCGAAATCGTCCGGGACCAGGTTTTTCATTACGAAAGACAAAACCGAGACGATAACTTCGATAAGGCTTTGGTAAAGTTTCAAAATTTTCCGCAAAATAACGAGCAAGAGGTGCTGTAAGATCATAACGTAAAGACATCCATTGCTCATCATCATCTTGGAGTGAAAAAACTCCTGCATTCGGGCGATCTGAATCAGGCAAAAATTTGCCCAACACATCTGTGTATTCAAAAATTGGTGTTTCAAGTGCTTCAAAACCGTAAAGTTCATAAACTTCACGAATCTGAGCAATCATGGTCTCAATTGCGTACAATTGCGCACTTGTACGATCAACAAAACCACGAGGTAAACGAGCTTTGGTCTTTTCTTGTTTTGGTGACATATGATTCTCTAGCAACAATTCGTGTTCATGGATAACTTGTGTCTTATCTTATAGAAACAAACGCCGCAATGCCTTTATCAAACTAAGCCTTCTGCAACACACACACCAGCTTTTGTTTTACAAAGATATTGCCATTCCTCAAGATAATTCTCTGAAAGCGTTTGCGCCTTCAATTTTAGGCCTCCCTCTTACTAAACATTCAATGAAAAACCATTTGTGAAAAACCATCTGTGCTTTTTTAAAGACACCACCAAGCAACTCTTGATTTCAGCCTCACAAGCTCCCTTCTTGAAAGCCTCAACAATATGTATTTACAGACAACTTGTATTTTACAAATACTGTAATGACTGTATCAACCTGAGCCTCACATGCACTAACTTTTTCTTTACAAAGGTGCTGTCCCCAACCCTTAAAAGGATACGCTATAAGAACACGTGCACTCCCAACATCAGAATCTAAACTTCATCTTTATACTCTTTCATTTGGTGATGCAAAATGATGCGTTCCTCCACAACCCAAGCATTTCACCTCAAACCTGCCTTATCTCTTCCTCCCTCCCCACTACTTTTCCCCTTAACTTATCTTCTTTTAAGCACATTTCCCTAAACGCATTTACCATACGCTCTACATTTTCTTCCATAAGAACTTTTTTCCCAACCCCTTTTTGTGCATTTACATCCCTCTCCTAACATAAAATGCGAGATACATACCTGCTTTTAGGGATATAAAAGCAACTGTCGATTTTGAATAAACTGAAGCTGCCTGCTTTCAAACAAGCACCATGTTTTATAAGAGTTTCACGAATTTATAATATTTGGTACACTCTAAAAATAATAATGTATAATAAATTAGTCTTTATATTATGATACTGATTTATATTAAAAGTAATTTATAAAATGAAAATGGTACTATTAGATTATGGAAGAGTATCAACTAATCAACAAAAGTTAACACTTCAAATTACAGAACTTAAAAATGCTGGAGTACACGAAAATCATATTTTCACTGATATAAGAACAGATTCTATAGATAAACGTGAAAGATCGCAGCAACTACTTATGTGTGCAGAAAGAGATGATACTGTTCTCCGTACTAAAATGGATCGCTTGGAATGCGATACAGCCGATATAGTCATATAATTGGCAGTTGTTACAAGAAGGGAATTTTTATTCGTTTTCTGGAAAACGGTTTAAGTACCGAAGAAACGATGAGAAAAATGATTATTCAAATTCTAGTTGCTGTAGCAGAAATCCAACGTGCACATATTTTAAAACGGATGAATGAGTGATGAATTGCTGCATTGGCAGCAGGTATTTAAAATTCGGGTGAAAACCTCATCCGAAAACAGAGAGGGCACTTGCACTAATTTAGCAGGAAATTCCATCCTAGATTATTAAGAAAAAAACAAGAATTTCTCATATCACTTAATTTTAGGCTGAAAAAACGATTTTCTGTAAAGAAACCATAGGTATTTCGATTGTTCAGAATCAATCATTAGATCACTACGTAAATATGTCCTATAGAAAGAAGTTTTCTATAAAAAGAAATTATCCAAAAATTATGTAATTGATGCTAAATGTGAAGAATTGCGGGTAAGTTGCTTAGCTCAGGATAATATTGATACTGCTGAATCAGAGGAAGCTACTAAAGCAAATGATAATCAAATAATGTAGGAAAGATTAGCGATGTCCGAATTTCCAGCTTATACACTTTTGTTACTCAAACTTCGATGTATAGAACAATTTATTCGCATTATGGGTTTTCTACCAAGGATGTTGATAAAGAGTGAGTCCAGATTGGTTAGATAAAGGTATTATGATAAGAGATTATCATTTTTAAAATGATCTGAGATATTAAAATAATTTCTAGCACAAGAAAATAACTATATAGAAAATCTTGGCAACTCATTGATAAACAAGAAATTACATGGTGTACAGAATGATCTAAGTGATCACATCCCCGTAAAGTTGGAAAAAAGGGAAATTTATCACTATTCCTTAATACGAAGCGCAATTTCGTAGAAAATGATTTGCTTAAGTATGTCAATAGTGAGAAAGACTATGGCCGGTAACCTTAAAACAGCATTAACTAAAATCAATATTAAAGAAGCATGTAGTTCTTGTTTGTGATTCTAAGAAATATCAACCGATCAATGAAGCTTATAGTTTATCAAAAACTCAACAAGGTACTTTATCTTATAGCGAAGCACAGCACACATAGTACTCTATTATACGCGGTTGAAAGCTTTAACAATCTCGTTGTAATCTATTTGTATCTACGTGTTAATGTCTATTATGAATAGATTCGTTGGGATAAATAAGGCACCTCAAACTTTGGATGTTTCAATCAGCACTTTACGGCGTTGGGAAGCAGAAGACACAATTATTTCTAAACATACAGCCAGAAGTCACCACCGTTACAATCTTTCCAAGCTAAGGCTTAAGCTTTTTCGTTCAGAAGAACCGACACAATGAAAAACCATAGCTCATGCCCATGTATAAGCCATGGTCAAAAAGATGATTTAGAAAAACAAAAACAAACTCTTGAGCTTTATTGTACAAGCGAAAGCTAGACTTATGAATTAATCTCTAATTTAGAGTCTGGAATAAACTATCGTAAAAGGATTTTAAGCGTTTACTAATTGCTCTTATTGAAAATGAAGTGGGTCGTTTAATTATCATGCATAAAGACCGTTTATTGCGCTTCGGTGCCGAATTGTTCTTCACCAGTTGTGAAGCCATACGCGTTGAGGTTGTTATTCTCAATCAGAGAGAAAACCAGTTTCGAAAAAGATTTAGCTAAAGATGTTTTAGAAATTATTACTGCCTTTAGTGCTCACCTTTATGGAAGTCATTCTAGAAAAAACAAAATTATTAGAGAACATTTGTCAAGTCGTAGAAACATCGCAATAATTGTTTCTCACAAAATAGCGCTAAATTTAAATAATAAACAAGGAAGCTAGAGAACTCGTGCAAGTGATTGCATACACTGTACTTATAATTGAGCATTGAAAAATAGTATCAGCATTATGAAGCATGGAAGAAAAATAGTATTTTACCCAAGCTTAATCATTCTGAGTAGACAATTCAATTCTCTTAAACGAGAATAGTTTTCATAGATAATGGAAGTCACTAAGAATGCTCCACAAATGGGCAATCATTCAATTGGGTATGTTTTTTAAAAATTTACTTCCAGGAAAAATCTGGTATCTAACTGTTAGCAAGATAAGGAGAATATGGCTGTTTTACTGTAACTAATGATTAAATACAGCCGCCAAAATCAAGGTAAGAACTCTCAAACTTAATCGGACGCATATGCGCAAACAGTCGCGATTTCAGAGAAAGATCTTGTCCGTAACTATTAGCCGTAAAACGAACCCGTGGTTTGTTTAGCATTAAAGCAAACAATCTAAAACCACCGAGCGAGAACAAAACTTCGTTGATGTTGATTTGAGCGGCAATGCATTTTCAATACTCTCAACAGAAGAAACCATAGGAAGAAAAAAATTTAGAAAGCTTTGATGAATCATTTATAGCATTATCATAGCGTTTAAATCGTAAGCAAAAGGCTCGAACAATCATCATAAAGAGAAGTAAAAACTAGCTAAGCTTCACGCATGGATAGATGATAGCAAAATAGAGAGCTTGCATAACTTACAACAGATTTAGTTCAGCATTTTGCTACGCTTTATCTTGAAAATCTTCATGTAAAAAGCTTGCTGAAAAATCCGCATTTATCGCATGCTCCAGCATAGATCAAAGCTTTTCGCATTTCACCATTAATTAGTATACAAGATGGCACACTATGAGCAACAGATCATTGTTGTAGACTGTTGGTATGCGAGAAGTAAAATTTATCATCATTGCAGATGGAAAGTTGAACAATTTCCTCTTAACATACGTCAATGGAAATGTTTTCATTATAGTACGCCCCATGATCGAAATATCAATGCAGCAATCAATTTAAAAAACTTGACAGTGAATTGCACCGTGTCAGTCTGTAGAGAAGAAAACCCCTAGCTAATGTCTTGTAACTTTAGGTGGAGCTAACCTCAAAAAATGAGAAAATCAATAGAATATTGAATCAGAAATAATCATATTTAGACAAGCTTGATAGAACGGAATCTCGAAAAATTTCATTTAAAAAATATCAAAAAATTTATCATTGACATGCGTAGAAACAATATGAAAGCGATACGTAAACTCTGTAAAAAATACAAACCAAAGCTATTAATGTAGATTTTTCGCACAACAAAGGTCATTCTCTTTGAAAAGCTAAAAATAAAAAATTCGGTGTTTTCATTTTTTGATTTTATGAGAGGCTATCCCTCTCAAACTCTCTAAAATGCTCTTCAAAATTATGGTATAAGCAAAAATCCTCAAGACATAAGAGTATTTTTAGTTTGCTGTGCAAAATCATTGATGAGCGTTTTTAAAGAAACAGTATTTCGACCAGCATCTGTAATCGACCTTGAAATAGAAGGAATAATATTCTGCCATAAATTTTTAGGAAATTGATGAGTTAATTGCATTATTGTTCCTCCTTGAGTACCAATACCAGGAACAAGAAACAAGGTGTTTTTTAACTGTTCGATAGTGTCTTTTGATTCACTCCCCAAAGTTGCCCCAATGACCGCACCGATAGGTCCAACAGGATGATGCGTACCTAAAAACTGGTTATTATAATCACAAATACGCTGTGCCAAATAAACAGAGAGAGTCTGATCACCGATAAGCGCATTTTGGATTTGCTTTCCCTGTGGATTAGAGGATTGAACAACCACAAAAACCATTGTTTCTGTTTCTTCTGCAATCCTTATCATAGGAATAAGAGCATCAAAACCAAGAAAAGCATTGACTGTCATGGCATCCGCTTTGAACGCACTATTGGGACCGAGCCAAGCTCTACCATAGGCTTCAGCAGTAGAACCAATATCGCCTCTTTTTGCATCAACAATAACCAATAAACCTTGTTCCTGTGCATTTTCAATGAGTTCCTTAAGAGCTTGAAGCCCCTCAAAACCATATAATTCAAAAAATGCAACTTGCGGCTTTATGATGCCCACTTTGCCAACAACTGCCGCTAAGAGAATATCACAAAAATCTTTCAAACCTTTATAATTAAAACTTAGTTTCCATGAATGTAGAACCTGATGACTAGGATCAAAACCAATACAAAGAGGGCCATATATTTCACGATTTTTTAAAAAAGCTGAATAAAACATTTTATCACCAAATATGGGCTTTCTTCAAATTTTTGGATACTCTATAAAAGGAATTCGTTTTAAAAATTACCGCCACCGGTAACATGTTTTTCTAAAGAAGAAAAGATTTTCAAATTTTCTGGCATCACAATACAAGCGCTGCAAAATTATAAAAAATTTATATATTTAATTTTATTAAACTATTTATGATATTCAATTGTTTGTTTTGAAAAGCGCGCTATAAGCTGAACTTTTGTACAGAGATTTCAGCCACATACGACTTGATATGTAGTTTTGGTGAGAACAACATGTTTTGTTTTTTGTATTCTCTGTTTATTTCCAGCCACCCCGTATCTAATTTGGAACATAATTGCTAAAGAAGCATTTTATCTCCAGCATCATTCAAGGAGATAAAAACATGGAAACCCGCATACCTGAAGAGACACCATTTGATACACACTTTCTAAGAGAGACCTCACAAGAAGAACAGTATTCACTTTTTTACAGCCCGATTTCATGGTCTGCAATTTTTGCCGGACTAGTGACAGCACTTGCTACTTCAATCTGCTTATCTTTTCTGGTTACAGCTTTAGGCTTAAGCCAAATTGATCTTTACTCTTCCTCGCCATTAGAAGGAAGCTTTTTATCTTTTGGTATAGGTTCACTTATTGTTATGGTCATCAGTCTTGCCCTAGGAGGCTTTATTTCTGGACGTTTTGCAGAATCTTCAGGCGCACTTCATGGTTTTTTAACTTGGGCTCTATTAACACTTCTCATGACCATCCAAGCCATCCATATAGTTTCAAGTGCAGCAAGTTTAAGTGCTAAGGCTGTTTCAGAAAACACTGCGCCAACACAACAAACTGCCGACAGCCTTAAAACAAATTTCGTTCCTCTTCTTTCAAAATTAAAGGGCGAAAGTTTTGAAAGTTTTTTGCATGATAAAAAAGACAATAGGGTCGATTTTGATGAATTGGGCAATGAATTACGCGCACTTCTCAAAAAAAGTGACATTCCTGCCCTAAATCCTGACCGCTTAAAGCAATCCTATCAGGAGGCTCTTAAAGATATTGAATCGACGATATCCGCTTTCAAAAATGATCCTACTCGCTATCGCACCTATTTAAAAGAACTCAGTGATCATCTTTCTGATCGTGCAGACGCCATTACAACAAAGTTTGATCGAAGCGATATCATCAACACTCTTATGAACAATGGTATGACGCGTGCCGATGCACAAACAACCGCCAACCGTGCGATCCATGTTTACCAGACGGCAGAGGAAAAAACGGAACAAGCTATTGAAGCTCTTGAGGAACAAGCTGACACCCTTTCTAAAAAGCTTGATGCTTCCCTAAAGGAAGCACGCCGCACTGCGGATAAAGCTACCAAAACAGCATCCAGCATTGGATGGTGGGGTTTTTTAGGAGGTCTCATTGGCGCCATAATTTCCAGTGTTTGTGGCTATTATGGCTACAGAAGCCGGAAGGAATCTTTCATGCTTTAAAAACTGTTTCTTCATAAAGCATAAAACAAATAAAAAAGCTGTACAACTGGTGCAGCTTTTTTTTTAAGTATCATGGAGTGCGAATGGAAGCATCAAGCTTTTTAGAAAGAGATAATGTGGTA
>NZ_CP058235.1:1560000-1659117 GCF_013388295.1 Bartonella alsatica
ATGATTGTTCCACTTTTTGTGGGCCGAGAAAAATCAATTCGTGCTCTTGAAGAAACGATGGCTGTTGATAAACAAATACTGTTGGTTACACAAAAAAATGCTTCTGATGATGATCCAAAATCAGAAGATATTTATGATATCGGTACTTTTGCTAATATTCTTCAACTTTTAAAGCTTCCTGATGGAACGGTAAAGGTTTTAGTTGAAGGCACTGCACGTGCAAAAATTAGCCGATTTGCTGCGAGTGGAGATTATCATCAGGCTCTTGCAACTGTTACAGAAGAGCCTAGAGAGAATGATGTTGAGATTGAAGCTCTTTCAAGATCAGTGATTGCTTATTTTGAAAATTACGTAAAACTGAATAAAAAGATTTCTCCTGAGGTTGTCAATGCTATTGGCCAGATTGATAATCCTTCTAAACTTGCCGATACAATTGCTTCTCATTTGATGATTAAACTTTCAGAAAAGCAGAAAATATTAGAGCTATTACCTGTACGCAATCGTCTTGAACGCGTTCTTTCTTTCATGGAAGGAGAAATTTCTGTTTTACAGGTTGAAAAGCGTATTCGTTCGCATGTTAAACGGCAAATGGAAAAAAACCAACGGGAATATTATCTCAATGAGCAAATGAAAGCTATTCAGAAAGAATTAGGTGCGGGTGATGATAGCCGCGATGAGCTCTCTGAATTAGAAGAACGTATTAATAAGACAAAACTTTCGAAGGAAGCATACGAAAAAGCTGGGGCAGAATTGAGAAAATTGCGGAATATGTCTCCTATGTCTGCGGAGGCGACAGTTGTACGTAATTATCTTGATTGGTTATTAGCAATGCCTTGGGGTAAAAAGTCGAAGATTAAAAACAATTTGGAATTTGCTGAAAAAGTTATGAATAATGAACATTTTGGTCTTGAAAAAGTCAAGGAACGAATTGTTGAATATTTAGCAGTACAAAGTCGAGCATCAAAGATAAAAGGCCCCATTATTTGTTTATTAGGTCCTCCAGGTGTAGGTAAGACATCATTAGCGCGCTCTATTGCAAAAGCAACGGGGCGTGAATATGTTCGTATTTCATTAGGAGGGGTACGAGATGAAGCAGAAATTCGTGGACATCGCCGAACATATATTGGCTCTATGCCTGGAAAAATTATTCAGTCTATGAAAAAAGCTAAAAAATCTAATCCACTTTTCTTGCTTGATGAAATTGATAAAATGGGGCAAGATTTCCGCGGAGATCCTTCATCAGCTTTATTAGAAGTACTTGATCCTGAACAAAATGGTACATTTATTGATCACTATTTAGAAGTCGAATATGATCTTTCCGACGTTATGTTTATAACAACTGCGAATACACTTAATATTCCAGGACCGTTAATGGATCGGATGGAAATTATTCGTATTGCGGGTTATACTGAATATGAAAAAATGGAGATTGTTAGGCAGCATCTTTTACCAAAAGCATTAAGAGATCACTGTTTATCTAAAAAAGAGTTCAGCGTTTCTGATGGTGCAATAAAGTCGATTATTCAATTTTATACACGTGAAGCGGGAGTACGTAACCTTGAACGTGAATTAATGAAGATAGCACGTAAATCAGTTACAAAAATTCTTAAAACGCATCAAAAATCTATAAGGATTACAGAAGATAATATTAATGATTTTCTGGGTGTTAAACGTTATCACTATAATCAAATTGAAGGAGAAAATCAGATTGGTGTTGTTACTGGGCTTGCCTGGACAGAGGTTGGAGGGGAGTTATTGACCATTGAAGGAGTTATGATGTCAGGTAAAGGAAAGATGACTGTAACTGGAAATTTGCGCGATATAATGAAAGAATCAATTTCGGCAGCAGCATCTTATGTACGTTTTCGTGCAATTGATTTTGGTATTGAACCTCCGCTTTTTGATAAACGTGATATCCATGTTCATGTTCCAGAGGGAGCTACACCAAAAGATGGTCCATCAGCTGGAATTGCAATGGTGACAGCAATTGTTTCAGTATTAACAGGGATAGCAGTGCATAAAGATATTGCAATGACTGGTGAAATTACTTTACGTGGGCGTGTTTTACCAATTGGTGGATTGAAAGAAAAATTGCTTGCAGCTCTTCGAGGGGGTATAAAAAAAGTACTTATCCCTGAAGAAAATGCAAAAGATTTAATTGATATCCCCGACGATGTGAAAAATAATATGGAGATTATACCAGTAAATCATGTAAGTGAAGTTCTTAAGCATGCCTTAGTTCGTTTCCCTGATCCTATTGAATGGACAGAGTCTCCTACAGTACCTGTACCTATTAGGACAGAAAGCGATAGCGAAGGAATACAGATTGCACACTGATTCATTAAGCTCATTTGATACGGTATTTTCAAAGCAGCAGAAGGCATTTTGGTAGCTGTTTTTCCATTTATTTTGAATAAAAAACGAAAAATTCCGTGAATAACTGTGTTTATTGATAAAAAAACGATGTTTTGGATAAAAATAAGGCTTCTGTTTGCTGTACTTTTTAATAAACTGACCGATAACACGGTTAAGTTGTGTTATCCGGTAATATAGGGAAAGGAAATATTTCATGAATAAAAGTGAATTGGTTAACTCCATTGCTGAAAAGGCTGGTGTTTCGAAAGCGCAAGCAGGTTCTGTTGTAGATGCTTTTATTGCCTCTGTAACAGAGGCTTTGGCTTCAGGAGGAGACGTTCGTCTTCCAGGTTTTGGTTCTTTTGAAGTTTCTCATCGTGCTGCCACAAAGGGGCGTAATCCTTCAACTGGCGCTGAAATTAATATTCCAGCGCGTTCTGTGCCCAAATTTTCTGCAGGGAAAAGTTTAAAAGAAGCTGTTAATAAAAAATAATTTGAACAACACTAAAAAAAACCCAGTTTTACTTATAACCGGGTTTTTTTAGAAGTATTCTCTTTTAAACTTCTCTACCTGAAGGATTACTATTATGTGTCGACTTTAAGGGCTATCGTTCTTTTAAAAGATCATTTTAGAGTTTTATAAAGCATTGGCGCGTAAAATATGTTTATTTGAATGCTTTCAATAAAATATTACAATATAGAGATTTCTGTAATTTGTAAAGATTATCTTAATCTCATTTTGGCAGCACATTACGGTGTTTTTGCAGAGTGAAAGCGATTAGAAAACTTATTATCAAGTATCTAATATAGATTCAGTTTTTCTTAGTTACTATGACAGATTTTATGTTGGTACTTTTTTATACGCAATAAATAATTAGAAGATAGCATAGTGCTTATATGGCAGAGCAGTATCATAAAAAGAATTTAAGATGGTTTTTGTACGAGAATCAGCGCGACTTATTAAGTTCTTTTGAATAAGTTTGGAAACAAATAGTATATTTTCATAAAAAAGGATTATTTTATTCTCTCTCTGCTAACCATTGAATACAATCATTTAGAGCTCTAGCCGTTATGGCTTGTTTTTTTGCTATTTTTTTTTCTTTGCTTGGCAAGTGTTTTCCTAAATACTTAATAGAATCGATAGGGGGAAAAAGTCCAAAATTGATATTCATTGGTTGAAAGGATTGTCTGTCTGTTTCTTCTATTACGATATGTCCACCTGTAATATGATTCAAGAGAGCTCCAAATGCTGTTGTTAATGGTGGTAAAGAAGGGCGATTATGGTAGTATTCAGCAGCGGCAAAACGTCCAGCGAGAAGCCCTATCGCAGATGATTCTACATATCCTTCACATCCAGTAATTTGTCCTGCAAAACGCAGCTTAGGTCTTTTTTTCAAACAAAGGGTCTGATCAAGAATGATTGGTGAGTTAAGGTAGGTATTGCGGTGAAGACCACCAAGGCGCGCAAACTCCGCTTTCTCAAGACCGGGGATCATTCTAAAAATGCGAATTTGTTCACCATATTTTAGTTTTGTTTGAAAGCCGACCATATTATAAAGGGTTCCAAGCTTATTATCTTGGCGTAATTGGACAACGGCATAGGGTTTAACTTTGGGATTATGGGCATTAGTTAATCCCATAGGTTTCATAGGACCATATCTAAGGGTTTCAAGTCCGCGCTCGGCCATAATTTCAATTGGTAAGCATCCATCAAAATAGGGAGTTTTTTCAAAGTCGCGGAATTCTGTTTTTTCCGCATTTTTTAATGCTTGAACGAATGTTTCATATTGTTCTTTATTAAGGGGACAATTCAAGTAATCCTTTCCTGTTCCCTTAGGTCCTATTTTATCATAGCGAGACTGATACCAACAAATGTCTAAATCTATACTATCAGTATAGACAATAGGTGCGATAGCATCAAAAAAAGAAAGAGCTTCTGTTCCGGTTATTGTTTGTATTGCTTGAGTGAGTGCTGGTGAGGTAAGAGGACCAGTTGCAATGATAATATGATGCCAATCCTCAGGGAATTCTTTGATTTCCTCACGTTCTATTGTTACAAGAGGATGATTTTCGAGTGCTGTCGTAATGGTTTTTGAAAATTCATCACGGTCAACAGCAAGGGCGCTTCCTGCTGGTACTTTATTGGCATCTGCAGCCTTCATAATCAGCGATTTTGCCAGCCGCATTTCAGTATGTAAAAGTCCTACAGCATTTGTTGATGAATCATCGGAGCGGAATGAATTCGAACAGACAAGCTCTGCAAGCTTATCGGTTTTATGAGCATCAGATTTTTTTTGGGGTCGCATTTCATGCAAAATAACGGGGATTCCTGATTGGGCAATTTGCCAGCTTGCTTCACTGCCTGCAAGACCACCTCCGATGATATGGATTGGAGTATTGAGTATATTTAACATAATTTGTTTTTAGCGGAAGCTGCTCTGTATGAAAAGGGTGGATTTTTTTTTGCATCATTAAGAATAACATGTATTTTGATTTTTAAATATATTTGTTTGCTTTTGTTCTTTAATTAATGGTATAGAAACGCCGCTTATATAAGGTTGCTAGTTTATAAGTTTGAGCGGATGTGGCGAAATTGGTAGACGCACCAGATTTAGGTTCTGGCGGGTGACCGTGGGGGTTCGAGTCCCTCCATCCGCACCAAAGGAGTTTCTTGAGCACTGGAGGTATCTATGTGTCTGGAATTCCGCTTCGGTGAAACACCCAAGTGCTAGAATGTGATTATTATCAGAGTGGGTTTATCCCTCTCCTCAGGAAAATAAAGGTTGTTTAATGCAGGTTACCGAGACGCTTAATGAAGGACTGAAGCGCGAAATTAAGATCGTAGTTCCGGCGAGAGATTTAGAAGAAAAATTGAATGAACGATTGGATCATACCAAAGATAAGGTCAAGCTTAATGGTTTTCGTCCTGGTAAAGTACCAGCTGGATACCTACGAAAGATATATGGTAAGTCTTTTATGGCGGAAATTCTCAATGAGATTGTTAGCGATGCATCTCGTTCTATTTTAGCTGATCGCAATGAACGTTCGGCGATGCAACCGAAAATTGATATAGATGAAGATGAACAAATTTTGGATGGAAAAGCCGATTTTGTTTTTAGTTTAAAATATGAAGTTTTACCAAAATTTGAAATTAAGGACTTTGAACATATTGAAATTATCCGTGAAATTGCAGCTATTCCTGAACAAGAGGTTGATGATCAAGTAAAGCGTGTTCTTTCTTCTACGCGTAAGTATTCACTAAAGAATGGTTCTTCTGAAGAAGGTGATCGTATTACAATAGATTATCTTGGTAAACTTGAAGGGGTTCCATTTGATGGTGGAGCAGATAGTGATGCACAATTGGTTCTAGGATCGAAGCAATTTATTCCTGGTTTTGAAGAGCAATTAGTTGGTGTAAAAGCAGGTGATAAGAAAACAATTTCTGTTAAATTCCCTGATAATTATAGTGCAGTGCATTTAGCTGGTAAAGAAGCAGAATTTGATATCACTGTTAAAGCTGTCTCTCAATCAGACGAGCTAAAAATTGATGATGAAGCAGCACAAAAAGTCGGTTTGGAATCTCTGGATCGCTTACGTGAAGTTGTTCGTGGACAGATTGAAAGCCAATACGGTTCAATGACACGTCAAAAGGTTAAGCGTCAGATTCTTGATGCTTTAGATGCTGATTACAATTTTGAGATTCCTGAAGGACTTTTAGAAATTGAATTTAACAATATATGGGCTCAGGTTAATGATGATTTAAGAAAAGCTGGACGCAGTTTCGAAGATGAAGGGGTTACAGAAGAGCAGGCCCGGGAAGAATATCGTGTGCTTGCACAACGTCGTGTTCGTCTTGGTTTGGTACTTTCTGAAATTGGAATGAATGTTGGTGTTAAAATAAGTGAAGATGAGTTAAAAGCAGCGGTGTTTGATCAGGTGCGCCAGTATCCTGGACAAGAGAAAGAAATTATGGATTTTTTCCGTAATACTCCAGAAGCAGTTGCAAATCTACGTGCTCCAATTTTTGAAGAAAAAGTCATTGATTATTTGCTGGAACGAATAAAGGTTATAGATAAAGAAGTGACAGTTGAAGAGTTAATGAGGGAATATGGTGAAACAGATTCAACGATAAAAAAGCCGGCAAAGAAAAAATCTGAGGTAAAAGAAAAAGCCGCAAAGAAAGTTCCAGTTAAGAAAAAGGTATCTAAAGAAAGTTAATGTTTATCCAAATAAAAAAGCCCGATGAAATCGGGCTTTTTTATGAGTTTGTATTCTAAACTTGCACATAGAGTGGTTTTAGATTAGCCGTCAAGTATATTTAAAATGTTGATAGTGGATTGATAATGGGCATCATTGATACGCGCACTCCTGATTCTAAACGTTTCATTTCTGGAGTTACAGGTGATTGGGAAGTCATCATTGGCATGGAGGTTCATGCACAAATCATATCAAATTCAAAACTTTTTTCAGGTGCATCAACCAAGTTTGGTGCTGAGCCGAACAATCATGTATCGCTTATTGATGCAGCTATGCCTGGTATGTTGCCTGTTCTTAATCAGGAATGTGTTCGTCAAGCAGTCCGAACTGGTTTGGGATTAAAGGCACGTATTAATTTGAAATCTGTTTTTGATCGTAAGAATTACTTTTATCCAGATTTACCGCAGGGATATCAAATTTCTCAATTTCATTATCCAATTGTAGGAGAAGGAAAGATTATTATATCAGTTGGTCCGGATTCGAATGGTCAGTTTGAGGACATTGAAATTGGGATTGAGCGGCTGCATCTTGAACAAGATGCAGGAAAATCAATGCATGATCAGCATCCATCAATGTCTTTTGTGGATCTCAACCGTTCTGGTGTCGCTCTTATGGAAATTGTTTCTAAACCAGATATGCGCTCATCAGATGAAGCCAAAGCTTATATGACAAAATTGCGTACAATTGTTCGTTATTTGGGGACGTGTGATGGTAATATGGATGAAGGTTCTATGCGTGCGGATGTTAATGTATCAGTTCGTCGTCCTGGTGAAAGTTTTGGAACACGCTGTGAGATCAAAAACATAAATTCTATTCGCTTTATTGGTCAGGCGATTGAGTATGAAGCACGTCGTCAAATTGCGATTTTGGAAGATGGTGGTATCATAAATCAAGAAACTCGGCTTTTTGATGCTGCGAAAGGCGAAACCCGGTCTATGCGTTCAAAGGAAGAAGCGCATGACTATCGTTATTTTCCTGATCCTGATCTTTTACCATTGGAATTTGATCAAGCCTTTGTTGATTCTTTAGCGGCTAAATTGCCCGAATTGCCTGATGATATAAAAACACGTTTTGTTGAAGAGATGGGATTGACAGCCTATGATGCTTCTATTCTTATCACGGAAAAAGCCATTGCTGATTATTTTGAAAAAGTAGCACATGGGCGTGATGGGAAAACAGTTGCCAATTGGGTGATTAATGATCTTTTGGGTGCTTTAAATAAAGTTAATCGTGAGATTGAAGAGACACCGGTATCACCAGATCAATTGGGAGGCATTATTGATCTTATTAAAGAAGGAACTATTTCTGGAAAAATTGCTAAAGATCTCTTTGAAATTATTTGGCATGAAGGTGGAGATCCACGTCAGATTGTAGAAGAACGCAATATGAAGCAGGTAACAGATATAAAGGCTATAGAGAAAGCTGTAGATGAAATTATTGCCAATAATTCTGATAAAGCTGCACTAGCAAAGCAAAAACCTGCTTTAGCTGGTTGGTTTGTGGGACAGGTTATGAAAACAACAGATGGTAAGGCAAATCCTCAAACTGTTAATGAATTGGTTAAAACGAAGCTTGGCATAGATTAAGTTTTAAAGGAGGTAGAAGTAAGTTCATAAATATGATACTTTTATAGTTAAGAAATAATGAACTCATCTACGAAATGAAATTGCCAGTATCGTTACCAGTAAAATTTTTTCCCAGTAATTTCGAATATCATGGCAAGTTTATTCTAGCGATTAATCTCGTAATCATACTAAAGAAATGGACTAAGAGATGGCTATTTTTTTGAAGCAAATTTTTACATGGTGGAATGGTAATACCATAAATACACGTTTCTTCACATGGTGTAAAGGAAAACGGATAGGGGAAGATCAGTTTGGGAATGTTTATTATGAGGGAGGCACTCATAAGGATGGTTATCCGCACCGTTGGGTCATTTATAAAGATTATTCTGAAGCGTCTACTATTCCACCAGGTTGGCACGGCTGGATCCATCATCGCTATGATATTCCACCAACACAGGAGAATTATAGCCCATATAAATGGGAAAAGCCACATGTTGCTAATATGACAGGGACAACGGAAGCTTATCGTCCAAAAGGGGCAATTCCTTATAGCGGTGAGTGTTTTTGTGTGCATGAAGATTATGATGCATGGACGCCTAAAAAATAAAATATTTTGATGTATGTGCATTTTTTCTTATTTCGCTATATTTTATACATAAATTTTTTAGATTTGATTGATTTGATGTGATGAGAGTTTTTTTACTGTTAGGATTAGGGCGTTTTTTTTGTGCTTTTTTCATGGGAGTTGTAATAGTCTTTTCCAAAGTTTGTGAAGTGCAGGCGGAACGTATTAGCAATAGAATTGCTGTTTTTTCTGGACTTGATAAAATTACTGGTCGGACTACTCGTTTTGAGGTTTCTCTTGGAGAAGTTTATCAATATGGTGCTTTACAGGTAACTCCTCGGGTGTGTTATACGAGCTCCAAGGATGAACCAACCCGTACAACTGGTTTTATTGAAGTTAATGAGATTACATTAGATAAAAAGGTACGCCGTATTTTTACAGGATGGATGTTTGCAGATAGTCCTGGTTTAAATGCTATCGAACATCCTATCTATGACGTGTGGTTAAAAGATTGCAAACAGGGTTCTCAGAATCTGTCCATTCAATGATCTTTTGTATAAGAAGACAAATTATTGTTTTTTATTTTATAATATTCTTAGGCAGCTAAATATCGTTCTTAGAATGAGAATGGTTAGATGCCGAAAGTGGGGTTTGTTGGTGTTTTTACTTTTACATTTAAGAAGTAAATCATCTATTTTGCGTTTATAATATTTTTGTAAAAATGTTGACTATCAAATTGCTAAACTACAAGGCATCATTATACTACAGAGAGAGTATACGTAAATTTATGGGATTTTTCTCCCATGATGATAGAGCCTTTTCTTTTTGATTAAGCAACATATTAGATAAATGAATAATCAAAATTATGTTATCACCATAATAGAGATTTCTGTTGATTTAATGATTTCAATTTAGGTTTAGTATAGTGCAGTGATTTTATGAATGATGTTCTTAATATTCATTTTTAAAAATATTTTGTACAAGATACAAGCATTTTCAGAGATATTTGGAGTTTAGGAATGGGAACAGAAAAGGGTTGAGTTTAAAGCTTCTTCATTATCTAAATTGATATATCTATTTTGTGCAAAGAGCTATCAATTCTGTAGATTTATAGAGAGTATGAGATTTTATACAATGAAAGATGCCGGTCACCGATATAATAATGTATTATTTTCTCCAAAACAATTTAAAGAACCATTAGTGAATGTCCCATTTATTATAGTTATTTTTATCACACTTTGTGTTTGTATTTATGTTGTTCCTCAATATTTTTTTTCTCGTCAACTCTATATTAAAAGCTTTGGTTTTTTTTCATTTACACCAGTATTATTTAAGGCTGAACCGTTAACATTTTGCTATACCATTATTAGTTATTCGTTCATGCATAGTAGTTTTCAACATGTTGCTGTTAATATGGCTTGGCTTTTGGTTTTTGGGTCTCCTTTAATAAGGCATTTTGGTGGATTACGTTTTTTATTTTTTTGGATATTAACAGCCATTCTAGCTGTCTTGACTTATTTTGCATTTCACCAAGATAGTGCGTTATCACTTGTTGGTGCATCGGGTGTAGTGTATGGAATGGTGGGTGCTATTGCACGTTACGGTTTTCCTTTGAGCTATTTGGGGAGCAGTCCACAGAATGAAAGATTTTTAGGTCCTTTATTGTCTATCAAAAAAGCACTACGTTCAAGGAGTCTTGTTTTTGTAAGCGTATGGCTGGGTATTGATTTTATCATAGGCATTTCCTCTTTTTTATTTGAAGGCGATAGTGTTTCAATTGCGTGGGAGGCTCATATTGGTGGTTTTCTTTCAGGCTTTTTGTTGATTGGTTTTTTTGATATTTCACGGAAAAATTAAAAACTACGATCTAAGATATTTATGAGCTGCATAAAGCGCTATCGTTGCTGCGTTTGAAACATTTAATGATTTAATATTTCCAGGCATATCAAGGCGTGTTAATGCACAGACGGTTTCACGTGTTTTTTTACGTAAACCTTTTCCTTCTGCGCCTAAAACAAGAGCAATTTTTTCGCCTGTTAATACAGTTTCTAGAGGAGATTCGCCTTCGGAATCGAGTCCAAAGCTGATAAAACCTGCTATATGAAGTTCTCGAAGTGTTTCGGCGAGGTTTTGTACGGTGATGTAATTAATCAATTCCAAAGCTCCAGATGCGGCTTTAGCAAGAACTCCACTTTCTTTGGGTGAGTGACGACAAGTAGTGATAAGAGCTTCAGCTTTAAATGCAACGGCAGAGCGCATAATCGCACCGACATTATGTGGATCGGTAATTTGATCCATTACGATGATAAGATCGGTATTTATTAGTTCAGACAGTTGGCATGGTTTGAGGGGTTCGGTTTCCACAACAATTCCTTGATGAACTGCATCATTTCCAACAAGCGCATCAAGTTGTTTGGGTAAGCATAATGTAACAGGGCAAGGTAATTCTGATTCGGGTATATTTAATCGTTTTAAGGCATTGGGTGTAACATAGAGAGATCCAAAAATTCTTTTTGGGTTTTTTAAAGCGGACTGAACTGCATGAATACCATAAAGATAGATTTTTCCTTGTTGCAAGGGAGCAGCTTCCTTTTTCAGGCGCGTGGTAGGTCGAGAAGAGAAGCATTTAGTGTCGCGATATCGGCGACGTAAATGAGCATAATAAGAATTTTTCGATATTTTGTCTTTCATAGCTTCTTTATAGCGTTTTAGTTGCAGAAATAGATAAAAAAAAACTGTGATTTAAAAATTATTAGCAGGAAATTTGTACAGAATTGTATTTATTCTGTTGACAGATACGATAGTAATCGTCATAACCGCCCCGCAGCCCATTAAATTGAATGGGTGATGAGAGTTGGTTGTCATGATGCCTCGTCGCGCAACTTTGCCGATGTAATGGAGGGGTGCCCGAGTGGTTAAAGGGGGCGGACTGTAAATCCGTTGCGTATGCTACGTTGGTTCGAATCCAACCCCCTCCACCATTTATCGTAAGGAGAGTTAATACGTATGCGGGTATAGCTCAATGGTAGAGCAGCAGCCTTCCAAGCTGAATATGCGGGTTCGATTCCCGCTACCCGCTCCAAATAGTTGCTGTTGATTAGGCGAGTGAGTATGATGGAAGGATATGTTCATCACAATGGGGCGGGGTTTCCCGTCTTAAGAGTTGTGATGGTTGGGCTGATATAGCAGGTCGGTTTTAATTCAGTTCTACAGGCCTGCTCTTAGTATAACAAAACAAAAGAACAAAAGTAAGAGATTAATAGAGATGGCAAAGAGCAAATTTGAACGTACGAAGCCGCATGTTAATATAGGAACGATAGGTCACGTTGATCATGGGAAGACCTCGTTGACAGCAGCGATTACGAAATATTTTGGTGAATTTAAAGCGTATGACCAAATTGATGCTGCACCAGAGGAACGTGCACGCGGAATTACCATTTCTACAGCGCATGTTGAGTATGAAACAGAGAAACGGCACTATGCACATGTTGATTGCCCTGGGCACGCGGATTATGTAAAAAACATGATCACAGGAGCAGCGCAGATGGATGGAGCGATTTTGGTTGTTTCTGCTGCTGATGGTCCGATGCCTCAGACACGTGAACATATTTTGCTAGCACGTCAGGTAGGTGTTCCGGCGATTGTTGTTTTTCTTAATAAGGTTGATCAAGTTGATGATGCTGAGCTTTTGGAGCTTGTTGAGCTTGAAGTGCGTGAGCTATTGTCAAAATATGACTTTCCCGGAGACGATATACCGATAGTAAAAGGTTCTGCGTTAGCAGCTCTTGAAGATAAAGATAAAAGCATTGGGGAAGATGCAGTTCGTCTTTTGATGAGTGAAGTTGATAATTATATACCGACACCTGAGCGACCAGTTGATCAGCCATTTTTAATGCCGATAGAAGATGTTTTTTCAATTTCAGGCCGTGGGACGGTTGTAACAGGTCGTGTTGAGCGTGGTGTTATTAAGGTTGGTGAGGAAATCGAGATTATTGGCATACGTCCGACTTCTAAGACGACGGTTACAGGTGTTGAAATGTTCCGCAAGCTTTTAGATCAAGGTCAAGCAGGAGATAATATTGGAGCACTGCTTCGTGGGGTTGATCGTGAAGGGGTTGAGCGTGGACAGGTTTTGGCAAAGCCTGGTTCGGTTACTCCTCATACAAGATTTAAAGCAGAGGCCTACATTTTAACAAAAGATGAAGGAGGGCGTCATACTCCATTTTTCACGAATTATCGACCTCAGTTTTATTTCCGTACTACGGATGTGACGGGAATTGTTACACTTCCAGAAGGAACGGAGATGGTTATGCCTGGTGATAATGTTGCGATGGATGTCTCTTTGATTGTTCCGATTGCAATGGAAGAGAAGCTTCGCTTCGCTATTCGTGAAGGTGGTCGTACTGTTGGTGCAGGTATCGTTTCTAAGATCATTGAGTAAATAAAGGTTAGTGAAAAGTGCCTTTGCTGTTAAAGGTGTAGAGTTAGGGGTATAGCTCAGTTGGTAGAGCGGCGGTCTCCAAAACCGCAGGTCGCGGGTTCAAGTCCTGCTGCCCCTGCCAGAGAGGGGTAAGATCTTAGCTGTGAGGGAGTAGGTTTTTAACTACTTTTTCGCTTTTTTTGGTCTGGGGCTTGTTTTTTTGTGCGTGAATCGGTATTGAGTAGAAGATGAAGAAGTTGCATAAGGCTGAAGATTGGCTTTTCGCGTTTTTATCCTATTTATTTTTTGTAGATTACAATAAGGTTAGAAAGAGTGTAGAGTAACTGATGGCATCCAAAACCAATCCAATTACATTTTTAAAGCAGGTTTATGCAGAAACAGTTAAAGTGAAGTGGCCTACACGACGTGAGACAGTAATCTCGACTGTGATGGTGCTATTGGTGACTACATTAGCTTCAGCTTTTTTTTTCATTGTGGATCAGGTTATGCATTTTGGTGTTTGGCGGGGTATTGATCTTCTAAAATATCTTTTTAGTTGATAGTGCAAGGAAGTGTGACTGTGGCTGCTCGTTGGTATATTGTTCAAGCATATTCAAATTTTGAAAAGAAGGTAGCGGAAGCTATTGATAAGGAAGCAAAGCAGAAGAAGCTTGATCATTTGTTTGAAAAGATTTTTGTTCCCACAGAACGTGTTGTAGAAGTTCGTCGTGGGCGTAAAGTTGATACTGAGCGGAAATTTTTTCCTGGTTATGTTCTTGTTTGTGCTGAGTTGACAGATGAGGTTTATCATCTCATTAAGAATACTCCTAAAGTGACAGGTTTTTTGGGAGCAGAAGCGCGTCCTGTTCCTATTTCTGATCGAGAGGTTGAACAAATTCTTAAACAAGTCCAAGAAGGGGTTGAATCTCCAAAGTCTTCTGTGTTGTTTGAGGTAGGAGAGCAAGTTCGCGTCGCTGACGGTCCTTTTATTTCGTTTAATGGAGTTGTGCAAGAGGTTGAAGAAGAGCGCTCTCGTCTTAAGGTAGAGGTGTTAATTTTTGGGCGTCCTACGCCTGTTGATTTAGAGTTTAATCAAGTTGAAAAACTCTGATTAAACTTAAATTAAGTAGTGGGAGGTGATTTATGGCTTTTGTCGTCTTAAAGATCCGAACCACTTCACTGCAGCGGGTAGCGGGCAAGATGAATTGTCAGCATACCAGTAAAATTAAAGGCAGATTGTTATGGCAAAGAAAAGTATAGGTCAGCTCAAGTTACAGGTTCCTGCAGGGGCTGCTACTCCATCTCCACCGATTGGTCCAGCTCTTGGTCAACGGGGTATTAATATCATGGAATTCTGTAAGGCGTTTAATGCGGCTACACAGGAAATGGAGAAGGGAGCACCGATCCCAGTAGTTATCACCTATTATCAAGATAAGTCTTTTACCTTTTCTTTAAAGACGCCTCCTGTATCGTTTTTTTTGAAAAAGGAAGCAAATTTGAAATCTGGCTCAAAAGAGCCTGGTAAAGTATCTATAGGAAGCATTTCTCGTGATAAAATTCATTCAATTGCACAAGCAAAGATGAAGGACCTTAATGCAAATGACATTGAATCAGCAATGCGCATGATTGAAGGTTCTGCTCGCTCTATGGGCTTGGAAGTGGTGGGCTAATATTATGGCAAAAATAGCAAAGAGAATAAAAAATATCCGAAAAGATATTGATTTTGATAAACTTTACGCTTTAAAAGATGCAGTTTCGATGGTTAAAGAGCGTGCAGTTGCTAAATTTGATGAAACAATTGAAATTTCAATGAACTTAGGTGTTGATCCTCGTCATGCAGATCAAATGGTTCGGGGTGTTGCTCATTTGCCTAATGGAACAGGGCGGAATATTCGTGTTGCCGTTTTTGCACGTGGGGATAAGGTTCTTGAAGCTAAAGCTGCTGGTGCTGACATTGTGGGAGCTGAAGATTTGTTTGAAAGCATTAATGGAGGGACGATAGATTTTGATCGTTGTATTGCAACACCGGATATGATGCCTCTTGTCGGTCGTCTTGGTAAAATTTTGGGGCCGCGGAGTTTGATGCCGAATCCGAAAGTCGGTACAGTGACACTCGATGTTGCTGGTGCTGTTAAGGCTTCTAAAGGTGGTGCTGTTGAATTTCGTGTTGAAAAAGCTGGTATTGTACATGCTGGTATCGGTAAGGCTTCTTTTGGGGTTGAGAAAATAGTAGAAAATATTAAAGCTTTTGCGAGTGCTGTTGTTAAAGCTAAACCGCAAGGTGCAAAGGGTGAGTATATTAAGCGTATTGCAGTTTCTTCGACCATGGGGATTGGAATTAAAGTCGAACCTTCAACTGTTCGTTCAGAATAGGTTTTGACAGATTTATGATTTTATTTTGGGGTATGTAAATATCGAACTTGTATTTTAAGGTATCGATTTTTTATTGGCAGTGAGTTATCTAGGCTTTATCAAGCTTAAGTTATACCGGAAGAAATTCCGGAATATCCTGTCCGAGATTGTGGGTGATACTATTTGAAGTATCTTAATCGAAAAAAACCCGCATGAGACTGGGGTAAAAACTGAGAGTTAAAAGACTTAAAGGGTTTGAGCCAGGGTTGCCTTTGATCGCTGTGCGTGAAAAAGGGGACAGGAACCTCATCGATAGCATAAGGTATTTTATGTTATCAAAGGTAACCAACAGGTTTGTTAAAAGCAAATCTGTTAAATGGAGAGAGACAGTGAATAGAGCGGAAAAACGCGAATTTGTTACATGGCTTAACGAGGCTTTTCAAAAGTCTGGTTCTGTTGTTGTTGCACATTATTCCGGTCTGACAGTTTCACAGATGAACGATCTTCGTTCGAAAATGAGTGAAGCTGGCGGGGCCGTTAAAGTCGCCAAAAACCGTCTTGCTAAAATCGCTCTTCAGGGCACGGAATCTGAATCTATAGCGAGTCTATTTACTGGACAGACGCTTATCGCTTATTCAGAAGATCCAATTACAGCACCGAAAGTTGCTGTTGATTTTGCGAAAAGCAATGACAAATTTGTCATCCTAGGCGGTTCAATGGGTGCAACAAGTTTAAGTGTAAATGCTGTGAAGTCATTGGCTTCATTACCTTCACTAAACGAATTGCGAGCAAAACTTTTAGGTGTAATTTCTACTCCTGCAACCCATATCGCACAGGTTGTTAATGCACCTGGTGGTCAGGTTGCACGTGTCATTGGGGCATATGCTCAGAAGAATAAGGCGGCTTAAGGCTGTTTTGTACTCATGTATGGAAGAGCTTTGGTGCTTTTCTATTTTTTGAATAAGTTTAAAACAATGGTTCAAATCTTTTAATTGAAGGAATTTTAAAATGGCTGATCTAACGAAGATCGTTGAAGACCTTTCTAATTTGACTCTCTTGGAAGCTGCAGAGCTTTCTAAGTTGCTTGAAGAAAAATGGGGAGTTTCAGCTGCTGCTCCTGTAGCTGTTGCACCTGTTGCTGGTGCTGCTGCTCCAGTTGCTGAAGAAAAAACAGAATTTGATGTTATTCTTGTTGAAGGTGGTGCACAAAAGATTAATGTTATTAAGGAAGTTCGCGCCCTTACTGGACTTGGACTTAAAGAAGCTAAAGATTTAGTTGAAGGAGCACCTAAACCTATTAAAGAAGGGGCTTCTAAAGAAGAAGCAGAAAAGATTAAATCTCAGCTTGAAGCTGCTGGTGCTAAAGTTGAACTTAAGTAAATTTTATTCTATCGGCGGGCATTTATGTTCGCCGATTTTCTTTCTCTTGAAAAGAAGGAAGATAATCAATGAAAAACTTTTCCCAACAGTTCTGTAGTTGTTGTGGATGTAGGTTTTATTCTAGTTTTCTCATTGTAGAGCTCAATAAATGGAAGGCTTGTATTATGGGAAAAATTGATGGTGCCTATTAATCGGGTATCAAGTGAACTGGTCTGCATGTGCAGGTTAATGACATAAAGCTTTCAAGGTTTAGTTTACCTTGAAGAGTAAAAATCAAGGAGCGACGATGGCTCAGACCCTAGCGATGATGTCTCAATTCAATGGTCGTAAGCGCGTACGCAAATTTTTTGGTAAGATTCCTGAAGTAGCAGAGATGCCGAATCTTATTGAGGTTCAAAAAGCGTCATACGATCAGTTTCTTATGGTTGAGGAGCCGAAAGGTGGACGACCAGATGAAGGTTTGCAGGCTGTTTTTAAATCGGTATTTCCTATTTCGGACTTTTCCGGTACAGCTATGCTCGAGTTTGTTGGTTATGAATTTGATTTACCAAAATTTGATGTTGAAGAATGTCGTCAACGTGATTTGACTTATGCTGCACCGTTAAAGGTAATATTACGTTTAATTGTTTTTGATGTTGATGAGGATACTGGCTCGAAGGATATTAAAGATATTAAAGAGCAGGGTGTTTATATGGGCGATATGCCTTTAATGACGTCGAATGGTACCTTTATTGTTAATGGTACGGAACGTGTTATTGTTTCACAGATGCATCGTTCTCCTGGTGTCTTTTTTGATCACGATAAAGGTAAGTCACATTCATCAGGAAAGTTTCTTTTTGCTGCTCGTGTTATTCCTTACCGTGGCTCTTGGCTTGATATTGAATTTGATGCTAAGGACATCATTTATGCCCGTATTGATCGGCGACGTAAGATTCCTGTTACGAGTCTTTTGATGGCATTAGGTATGGATGCATCAGATATTTTATCGACGTTTTATAATAAAGTTACTTATGAACGTGATGGAGATGGATGGCGTATTCCTTATTCTGTTGATCGCTTTAAGGGAGTGAAGCTTGTTTCTGACCTTATAGATGCAGACAGTGGTGAAGTTGTTGCTGAAGCCGGTAAAAAGCTAACGGTTCGTGCTGCAAAGTCTTTAGCTGAGAAAGGTCTCAAGGCGGTTAAAGTTAGTGAGGAAGATTTATTAGGGTGCTATCTGTCGGAAGATATAGTTAATTACCAGACAGGTGAGATTTACCTTGAAGCTGGTGATGAAATTGATGAGAAAATATTAAAGATATTGCTTGATGTTAATGCAAATCAAATCAATATCCTTGATATTGATCACATGAATGTTGGGGCATATATCCGTAATACTTTAAAAGTGGATAAAAATGAAAGTCGACAGGATGCATTGTTTGATATTTACCGGGTAATGCGTCCAGGTGAGCCACCAACAATGGATACAGCAGAAGCTATGTTCCATTCATTATTTTTTGATCCAGAGCGTTATGATCTTTCCGCTGTTGGGCGTGTTAAGATGAATCTGCGTATGGATCTTGATTGTCCAGATACGGTTCGCACTTTACGTCAAGAAGATATTCTTGCTGTTGTTAAGATGTTAGTTGAGTTGCGCGATGGTCGTGGGGAAATTGATGATATTGACAATCTTGGTAATCGGCGCGTTCGTTCCGTTGGGGAATTGATGGAAAATCAGTATCGCATTGGTCTACTTCGTATGGAGCGTGCAATAAAAGAGCGTATGTCATCGGTTGAAATTGATACAGTCATGCCACAGGATTTGATAAACGCAAAACCTGCCGCTGCAGCAGTTCGTGAATTTTTTGGATCATCGCAATTATCGCAGTTTATGGACCAAACCAATCCGTTATCAGAGATCACCCATAAGCGCCGTCTTTCTGCTCTTGGACCAGGTGGTTTGACTCGTGAACGTGCAGGTTTTGAGGTTCGTGATGTACATCCTACGCATTATGGTCGTATTTGTCCGATTGAAACGCCGGAAGGTCCTAATATTGGTTTGATTAATTCCTTAGCAACATTCGCGCGGGTTAATAAATATGGTTTTATTGAAAGTCCATATCGTAAGATTATTGATGGTAAAGTGACAACAGAAGTTATTTATCTGTCTGCTATGGAAGAATCAAAGCATTATGTAGCTCAAGCTAATTCTTCATTGGATGTTGAAGGACGTTTTACAGAAGAGTTTGTTGTTTGTCGTCATGCAGGTGAAGTTTTAATGGCGCCGCGGGATCATGTAGATTTGATGGATGTTTCACCCAAACAGTTGGTCTCGGTAGCAGCAGCCCTTATTCCATTTTTAGAAAATGATGATGCGAATCGTGCGTTGATGGGATCAAACATGCAGCGTCAGGCAGTTCCGCTTATACGTGCTGAAGCACCATTTGTTGGTACGGGAATGGAATCAATTGTTGCTCGCGATTCAGGTGCAGCCGTTAGTGCAAAGCGTGGCGGTATTGTTGATCAAGTTGATGCAACCCGTATTGTTATTCGTGCGACAGAAGATTTAGATCCTTCAAAATCTGGTGTTGACATTTATCGTTTACAGAAGTTTCAGCGTTCTAATCAATCTACTTGTATTAATCAGCGTCCTCTCGTACATGTTGGAGATCGAATAGAGAAGGGAGATATTATTGCAGATGGGCCCTCTACGGATCTTGGTGATTTAGCTCTTGGGCGGAACGTTCTTGTGGCTTTTATGCCTTGGAACGGATATAATTACGAAGATTCCATTTTGTTATCTGAACGCATTGTTGCTGATGACGTCTTTACTTCGATTCATATTGAGGAGTTTGAAGTTGCAGCACGTGATACAAAACTTGGTCCTGAAGAAATTACACGAGATATTCCTAACGTTTCCGAAGAAGCTTTAAGGAATCTTGATGAAGCTGGTATTATCTATATTGGAGCTGAGGTTCAGCCTGGTGATATTTTAGTGGGCAAGATTACACCAAAAGGTGAGAGTCCTATGACACCGGAAGAAAAACTTCTGCGTGCAATTTTTGGGGAAAAGGCTTCAGATGTTCGTGATACTTCTATGCGAATGCCTCCTGGGACTTTTGGGACTGTTGTTGAGGTTCGTGTTTTTAACCGCCACGGTGTGGAAAAAGATGAACGTGCGATGGCAATTGAACGTGAAGAAATTGAGCGTTTAGCTAAAGATCGTGATGATGAGCAGTCAATTCTTGATCGTAATGTTTATGCACGTCTTGCAGATATGTTGATAGGTAAAATTGCCGTAGAAGGTCCAAAAGGCTTTTCGAGCAATAAGGAGCTTGACAATGCGATAATGGAACGTTACCCGCGCTCGCAATGGTGGCAATTTTCTGTTGAAGATGAAAAGCTTCAAAGTGAAATTGAGGCTTTGCGCAAGCAATATGATGAATCAAAAGAAGCATTGCAACGACGCTTTATGGATAAAGTTGAAAAAGTCCAAAGAGGCGATGAAATGCCACCTGGTGTTATGAAAATGGTGAAAGTTTTTGTAGCTGTGAAGCGCAAAATCCAACCAGGTGATAAAATGGCAGGGCGTCATGGTAACAAGGGGGTTGTATCACGTATTCTTCCCGTAGAAGATATGCCATTTCTTGAAGATGGAACTCATGCGGATATCGTATTAAACCCGCTTGGTGTACCTAGTCGTATGAATGTTGGTCAAATTCTTGAAACACATCTTGGTTGGGCGTGTGCAGGTATGGGCAAGAAGATTGGAGATTTGATCGAGGCTTATCAAGAAACTGGTGATATACTTCCTTTGCGTCAGCGGATTGAAAATTTTATTCCTGATAATGGACGAAATGAGCCAATACGTCAGTATGACAATGAAAGTCTTTACAAATTAGCGCTACAGATGAGAAAAGGAGTTTCAATTGCAACGCCTGTTTTTGATGGGGCCCATGAAGCTGATATCAATACAATGTTGGAAGATGCAGGTTTGGATAGTTCAGGACAGGTTACGCTTTATGATGGTCGTACTGGTGAGCCTTTTGATCGTCCGGTGACGGTGGGGTATATTTACATGTTGAAATTGCATCACCTTGTGGATGATAAAATTCATGCACGTTCAATTGGGCCATATTCGCTTGTTACACAACAGCCATTAGGTGGTAAGGCGCAATTTGGTGGTCAGCGTTTTGGTGAAATGGAGGTTTGGGCACTTGAAGCTTATGGTGCTGCATACACTTTACAGGAAATGCTTACAGTGAAATCGGATGATGTAGCTGGTCGAACAAAAGTTTATGAAGCAATCGTGCGCGGTGACGATACGTTTGAAGCGGGTATACCGGAAAGCTTTAATGTGTTGGTAAAAGAAATGCGTTCATTGGCTCTTAATGTAGAACTTGATGATGCACGTGAACTTATTGCAAGGCGGGCATTATCTGATACAGCAGAACAATAATTTAAAGAGCGCACTAAAAAAGTGCGCTCTGATTATCTTGAAAAACTAAATCAAGAAACTTCTATAAGATAGCGCAGACAATTTAAAAAGTAAAAATAGGTTTTAAATAAGATCTGTGATAAAACTAATGAGATATTACAACAGGTTCTAAGAATCTTTGAAGGAGAACAGCATGAACCACGAGGTCATGAATCTTTTCAATCCTCAAGCACCAGCACAGACATTTGACTCTATTCGTATTTCCATTGCGAGTCCTGAAAAGATTTTATCTTGGTCGTATGGTGAGATCAAGAAGCCTGAGACTATTAATTATCGGACTTTTAAGCCGGAGCGTGATGGTCTTTTTTGTGCACGTATATTTGGCCCGATTAAGGATTATGAATGTTTATGCGGTAAATATAAACGCATGAAATATAAGGGCATTATCTGTGAAAAATGTGGTGTAGAGGTTACTCTTTCGCGCGTACGCCGTGAGCGTATGGGACATATTGAGCTTGCGGCACCTGTGGCTCATATTTGGTTCCTTAAATCGTTACCAGGACGCATTTCTACACTTTTAGATTTGACTTTGAAGGATATTGAGCGAGTTCTTTATTTTGAAAATTATATTGTAACAGAACCAGGGTTGACATCTCTTAAGCTTCATCAGCTTCTTTCTGAAGAAGAATATATGCTTGCTATTGATGAGTTCGGGGAAGATCAGTTTACTGCTATGATTGGTGCTGAGGCTATTTACGAACTTTTAGCAAGCATGGAGTTAGAAAAAATCGCGAACGATTTGCGTGTTGAATTATCTGAAACAACTTCGGAATTAAAGCAGAAAAAATTAATCAAACGACTTAAAATTGTTGAGAATTTTCTTGAATCTGGCAATAAACCAGAGTGGATGATTATGAAAACAATTCCAGTTATTCCACCGGATTTACGTCCATTGGTTCCACTTGATGGGGGGCGTTTTGCGACGTCAGACCTGAACGATCTTTATAGGCGGGTTATAAATCGTAATAACCGATTGAAACGACTTATTGAGTTGCGTGCTCCTGGAATTATTGTGCGCAATGAAAAGCGTATGGTGCAGGAAGCTGTTGATGCATTGTTTGATAATGGTCGGCGTGGGCGTGTAATTACTGGAGCAAATAAGCGTCCGCTCAAGTCTCTTTCAGATATGCTCAAGGGTAAACAAGGACGTTTCCGTCAAAACTTACTTGGGAAGCGTGTTGATTATTCTGGGCGTTCTGTTATTGTGACAGGTCCTGAATTGAAATTGCATCAATGTGGTCTTCCCAAAAAAATGGCTTTGGAATTATTTAAGCCATTTATTTACGCTCGGCTTGATGCGAAAGGGTATTCGTCAACTGTAAAACAGGCAAAGAAGCTTGTTGAAAAAGAGCATCCGGAGGTTTGGGATATTTTGGATGAAGTTATTCGTGAGCATCCTGTTTTGCTCAATCGTGCACCAACATTGCACCGTTTAGGGATCCAGGCTTTTGAACCTATCTTGATTGAAGGCAAAGCTATCCAGCTTCATCCGTTGGTGTGTACCGCTTTTAATGCGGATTTTGATGGTGATCAGATGGCGGTTCACGTTCCACTTTCTCTTGAAGCACAGCTTGAAGCCCGTGTTTTGATGATGTCGACCAATAATATTCTTCATCCAGCCAATGGTGCCCCAATTATTGTTCCATCACAGGATATGGTTCTTGGTCTTTACTATCTTTCGATCGTGACTGAAAAAGAACCGGGAGAGGGGATGGCTTTTGCCGATATGGGTGAGCTCCATCATGCTTTGGAAAATAAGATTTTAACTCTTCATACGAAGATTAAAGGCCGTGTTAAAAATATGGGTAAGGATGGAAAAGAGGTTTCTAGACTTTACGACACAACACCTGGCCGTTTGATTATTGGAGAACTTTTGCCGAAAAACCCCAATATTTCATTTGATATTGTCAATAAAGAAATGACTAAAAAGAATATTTCTAAAATGATTGATCAAGTTTATCGGCACTGTGGACAGAAAGAGATAGTTATTTTTTGTGATCGTATTATGCAGCTTGGCTTTTCGTATGCTTGTCGTGCGGGGATTTCATTTGGCAAGGACGATATGGTTATCCCTGATAGCAAGTCGCGTTTGGTTGCAGAAACGGAAGCTTTGGCTAAAGAATATGAACAACAATATAATGATGGCCTGATTACGCAAGGTGAAAAATATAACAAGGTTGTAGATGCGTGGGGTAAATGTACGGATCGCGTTGCGGATGAAATGATGAAACGTATTCAAGCAGTTGAATTTGATCCAAAAACAGGACGTCAGCGTCCAATGAATTCAATTTATATGATGTCACATTCTGGTGCGCGTGGTTCTGCTAACCAGATGAAGCAGTTGGCAGGTATGCGCGGATTAATGGCAAAGCCATCAGGTGAAATTATTGAAACCCCAATTATTTCAAACTTTAAAGAAGGGCTAACAGTTAACGAATACTTTAATTCGACTCACGGTGCTCGAAAAGGGCTTGCTGATACTGCGCTAAAAACAGCTAACTCTGGTTATTTAACACGGCGTCTTGTTGATGTTGCCCAGGATGCTATTATTTCAGCGGTTGATTGTGGTACTGCAAAGGGGCTAACTATGCAGCCGATTGTTGATGCAGGGCAAATTGTCGCATCTCTTGGGCAAAGAATTCTTGGTCGCACAGCGCTTGTTGATATTTTGCATCCAGTCTCTGGAGAAGTTATCCTTGAAGGTGGAGCAATGATTGAGGAAGCTGATGTTGCTAAGATTGAAGAAGCCGGAATTCAGTCAGTTCAAATTCGCTCTGCTTTAACATGTGAAACACGTCTTGGTGTTTGTGCTAAATGCTACGGTCGTGATTTGGCACGTGGGACACCAGTTAATCAGGGGGAGGCAGTTGGTGTTATTGCTGCTCAATCCATTGGTGAACCGGGAACTCAGCTTACTATGCGAACCTTTCACTTAGGAGGAACGGCGCAAGTTGTTGATTCATCTCATTTAGAGGCTTCTTATGAAGGCATCGTAGAGATTCGTAATCGCAATGTAGTTCGTAATTCTGAAGGTCATTTGGTGGTCATGGGACGTAATATGGCTATCCTTATAAAAGATGAGGCTGGAAAAGAGCGTGTAGTGCATCGTGTTAGTTATGGTGCGCATATTTTTGTTGATGATGGTGACGTGGTTAAATGTGGCCAACGTATAGCAGAATGGGATCCCTATACACGTCCGATTTTAACTGAAGTTGAGGGGTATGTAGGCTTTGAGGATATGATTGATGGTTTATCAGTTACTGAAACAGCCGATGAATCTACAGGTATTACCAAGCGTTTGGTGATTGATTGGCGTGCTAATCCGCGTGGCGCTGAGCTAAAACCAGCCATTATTATTCACGCAGATAAAAAGGGTAACACCATTGCTAAATTGCATAAGGGAGGTGAAGCCCGTTACATGATGTCAGTGGAAACTATTCTTTCTGTTGAGCCTGGTTCTCATGTTAAAGCCGGTGATGTTATTGCTCGCTTGCCGATGGAAAGTGCTAAGACAAAAGATATTACAGGTGGTTTACCACGTGTAGCCGAGCTTTTTGAAGCGCGGCGTCCAAAGGACCATGCTATCATTGCTGAGGTCAGTGGTACAATACGATTTGGGCGTGGTTATAAAAATAAACGTCGTATTATCATTGAACCAAATGATGAAAAGTTCGAGTCCGTAGAATATTTGATTCCAAAAGGAAAATTGTTTCATTTTCAAGAAGGTGACCAGATTGAAAAAGGAGATTATATCCTCGATGGTAATCCGGCACCTCATGATATCTTAGCAATTAAAGGTGTTGAAGCTTTAGCATCTTATCTTGTTAATGAAATTCAAGAAGTTTACCGTTTGCAAGGTGTTTTGATTAATGACAAGCATATTGAAGTGATCGTTCGTCAAATGTTGCAAAAGGTTGAAATTACTGAATCTGGAGATTCTGGTTATATTCCAGGTGATAATGTTGACCGTATTGAATTAGATGAGATCAATGATAATTTGATTGCAGAAGGGAAGAGACCTGCATCTGGTAATCCTATCCTTCTTGGGATTACAAAAGCTTCTCTTCAAACTCCCTCTTTTATTTCGGCAGCATCATTTCAGGAAACAACAAGGGTGCTTACGGAGGCAGCAGTTTCTGGTAAAATTGATACTTTGCAAGGTCTTAAGGAGAATGTTATTGTCGGTCGTCTTATTCCTGCAGGTACAGGTGGTACGATTGCTCAAATTCGTCGTATCGCTGCAGTTCGTGATGATTTAATTGTAGATGAACGACGCAAATCTAGCAATAATGAGATAGCTAAGGCTATGTTGACAAATATGGTAACTGAAACAGTTTCTGAATAATTTGAGCTTGTGCTAAAAAGAGTATGAAGAAAACGCTCGAATTTTAAATTCGGGCGTTTTTTAGAACTCAGAAGAAAATGGTTATATTTTTAACATTCTTGATAGCTTATTGTATCTTTTTTATAATGATATTCATTTTTCCTTTGTTTAATTTATAAAATTTCTTATTTATGCTATTAAATTAAAGAGTTCATTTTCAGGACATTTAAAGCTGAAAATTGCCTAAGGTAATAGGTAGCGATGGTTTAAAGGAGAAGAGTAACTTATCTGAAAAATGAGGTAACAACTTGTTTTGAATGTTTTTTATTGATGTTTTCTATAAAGCTTGAAAAGGCATCATAAGAAAAGATCAAAAATCTTTTTTGTAATCCAGAAATTGAGTTATTTTTACTATACAATGTTTAAGTAAAGAGAAAGCTTCGTATTTCTTTATATTTAAAAGTTCAGGAAAGTAGAGTGTAAAATACTAACTAAAAGTTTATAGAAAACAGATATATTTCTAATAACGGTATGGTTTATAAAAATAAAATGGGAAAGTGTATGAATATTATTCAATTGGTTAATTGACACGTGAATTTTCAATACATACTCTGTCTTTGCGTTATTATGGAGAAAAGGGGTTTTTGTGTCTTTCTAGCGTGGTGACACACGGCTTAAATGTCTCCAAGCCGTTTAGCTAGAGTTTAAGCATTATATGGGTGGTATAATGCAACAAAGTAAATGCGATGTCGAGAAAACATCGCCAAAAATGTCTTAGATTACAAGAAAAAACTTGATTTGGAGGCATGACAAACAAAGTCCACTATTATAGGGCTTTATCATCCTTATCAATAAATCAAGATAGAGAACGCTTATGAGAAAAGATGTTGGATAAGCAATCATCTCCCTTAATCGTAGTATATTGCAGCCCACTAAGCTATGATATAACTGGACGTAATAACCGGTTGAGGTATATTACATAATTATTAAGACTATGATAAATGAATTATCAGACAAAAAGTTTGAATATTTCCAAAACATTCTTGAAACTGCATTTTTCGTAAAGCATCCCGTAGGCACAGTTAATCAGGTGTGTGAAAGCTTATGGGAATAAATTTTGCTCATGAGGAGAAAGTTTTATATGAATAATATTTCCATGAAAAATGGTGGGAAACACTATTTACATTCCCAAATCGTACCAATTTTAAACGGCATTGAATATTAAATTTATGCTGAATCTTTTTTAGATTCTAATATTATTTTTTTAACAAAAACCTGCTAAATATTCAATTATTAATAATCTAAATGGTGAGATTACGAACCTGTTTTAACATGTTTAAAATCATTTTAGTGATTAAACCCAAAAACTAGAATAGTTTGTTTGTTCGAGACTTTTATTTTTTTAACTTGCGGCTATTGAAACTCGAAGTTTGTTCAAGGTTGAAAGAAGCTAGCAAGGTTTTTATTTCTATAATATTGTGTCATGTATGATTTAAATGATTATAGATCTTTTAACTTTGGAAGAAAAATGCCTACAGCTTTTAATCTTGATAAGCCTTTAGCAAGAATGAGGCGTATTGGGCAGAAATTTCTTGATATGACTATATAAAACTTTTGATGTTTCAGACAGTTTATTTTATTTGAACTCTTTTTATCTTATGAAGAAAAAGTGTTATAGTTTTGGAAATTATATTGAAGGTGATTTTGTAACAATGGAAAAGATCTTTAAAAATATCCAAAGCAGATTTGTCTTGAGTCTGAATGATTGTGATTTGGTGCGAGAGACCTTTTAAAGATTCCGATTTTTAAAAAGTAGAGATATTTTAAGCATCTGATACGGTTAAAAAAATATCTCGAATAAAGGTTCTGATTTGTAGTAATTGAAAGACATATTTGGGAATCCTATTCCCCTCTTGCTTATTTAAGAATCCTTCATATTTAAAAATTCTAATAAAAATAACAGGCTATGCGCAATATAAAAGCGTATGGTGCCCCCAGAGAGACTCGAACTCCCGACCCCCTGATTACAAATCAGGTGCTCTACCAACTGAGCTATAAGGGCATAATAACCACGTAGGGAGTAGCACAAACTCACAAAAAGGAAAATAGAAAATTACCAATTTTTTAAAACTTTTATCACAAATTATAAAATAATCAGTTTCTTTATTTTCTACCATACTTTACAGTAGTATTGTTATAATACTTCATAGAGAAGCGTTAGTAAGAGTTATCATTTTGTGATCGGATCACGAATTTGAAGAAGTTGGTTGCTTAGATAGATATTTTTCTAGCCAATGAATATTATAATTGCCATCTGTGATATCTTGATTGTTAATGAGATCGCGAAAGAGAGGCAATGTAGTTTTAATCCCATCTACTACAAATTCATCTAAAGCACGTCGTAAACGCATCATGCATTCTAAACGAGTTCGTCCATGAACAATTAGCTTTCCAATCATACTATCATAATAAGGAGGAATTCGATAACCTGAATAAGCGCCTGAATCAACGCGAATCCCTAAACCTCCAGGTGTATGAAAATGTGTGATGATTCCTGGTGACGGTGTAAAGGAAAGAGGATCTTCCGCATTAATACGACATTCAATAGCATGACCAGAGAAGCAAATGTCTTGTTGTGCAACTGACAGTTTTCTGCCTGATGCAATATGAATTTGTTCATGGACTAAATCTATGCCTGTAATTGCTTCAGTTACAGGATGTTCGACTTGTAAACGTGTATTCATTTCAATAAAGTAGAATTCACCATTTTCATAAAGAAATTCAACAGTACCAGCTCCACGATATCCGAGTTGTGCACAGGCAGATGCGACAATATCACCAATTTTTTTTCGTTCAGTTTCATTAAGAGCAGGTGATGTAGCTTCTTCCCATATTTTTTGATGACGTCGTTGAAGTGAACAATCGCGTTCTCCTAAATGAATAGCATTCCCTGCTCCATCACCTATAACTTGAATTTCGATATGACGGGGCTTTTCTAGATATTTTTCAATATAAACTGCATCATCACCAAAAGCTGCTTCTGCTTCCGAGCGGGTTGTTTTGAGAGCTAAAGAAAACTCTTGTTCAGAGTGAACAACTTTCATACCGCGTCCACCACCACCGGCAGAAGCTTTAATAATAACTGGATAACCAATTTCATGAGCAGTGCGTAAAGCGTCTGCTTCTTCAGTGACAGCTCCATTTGAACCGGGAACTACAGGAATTCCGAGTTTTTTAGCAGTTTTCTTTGCTTCGATTTTATCACCCATAATTCGAATATGCGCAGCTGTAGGGCCGATGAATATAATATTATGGGCTTCTAGAACATCGGCAAATTTTGCATTCTCAGAAAGAAAACCATACCCGGGATGAACAGCATCAGCTCCTGTAATTTCGCACGCCGCAATAATTTGATGAACACTTAAATAAGAATCACGTGCTGGGGGAGGACCAATACAGACACTTTCATCAGCAAGACGAACATGCATTGCATCAGCGTCAGCAGTGGAATGAACGGCTACGGTTTTTATACCTAATTCTTTGCAAGCTCGCAGAACGCGAAGAGCAATTTCTCCCCGATTAGCAATGAGGATTTTTCGAATCATAGTTGTCTCTCGCTTTATTCAACAATAATAAGTGGTTCACCAAATTCAACGGGTTGGCCATCTTTAACAAAAATAGTGGTCACCGTTCCTGAGCGTGGTGATGGAATTTGATTCATCATTTTCATTGCTTCAATGATGAGTAACGTTTGTCCTTCAGAAACATTTTGTCCTATTTCTACAAAAGGCTGTGCACCTGGCGAAGGTGCAAGATAGGCTGTTCCGACCATTGGAGATGTTATGGCGTCTTTAGATTTGTCTTCTTGTATAGGAGCTGCAGTCGTTTGGGCAGGGGAAGAAGTTAGGGCAACACTAGGGGAAAGAGGCGTATAAATTGTTTGTTCAGGAGTAACTGAAGCATTTTGACGTGATACACAGATACGAAGCCCTCCCTGTTCAAGTTCAATATTCGTTAAGTTTGTATCATTTAAAATTTCAGCAAGGTCACGAATAATTTTTGTATCAATTGCATTATATTTTGCCGCTTCCATTTTTTTTATTGCCATTTTATTTCTAACTCCTTGATCAATGAAGATCGTCATTATTTAATTCTTATGACTGAATATCTCTAGACTACGGATGACCCTTAAAGGCTTTTATTAAAAGCTATTTACTTTATTTAAATTATACTCTGCAATCTTAAGTCAGTATCTGTTATACGAAATTGCATTTATAAGTCTGTTATCAAAAAAGAGAAAGCATAAAATCATTTCCTTGACGGTATTCTTCAATAAAGTTGACGAGGTAAAGAAAAGATATTCACTGTATATTTTCTATGGACTCTTTTAATATATCTTGGCTCACAGCTCCGATGAGCACTTTATCACCAATGATATAAGAAGGTGTTCCTGTAATATTAAGTTGAGAGGCGATTTGAATATTCTCTTTAAAGGCATTTTGAAGATTAGAATCTTTTATTGCATTGCGCAGTCTTTTTTCATTTGCTCCTAATGAAACTGCTATTTCTATGGCTTTAGCTTCATTCGCACGACTCTTATTATTTAAGAGCGCTTTATAAAATTGAGGATATTTCTCTGGAAATTGTTTTCGAAAAGCATAAGCAACAGTGTGCGCTGCCATAGAATCAGGACCTAGAACTGGTAAATCTTTGATGATAACTCGTAGATCTGGGTTCTCTTTTATTAAGTTTTCTATGTATGAATAGGATATTTTGCAATATCTGCAATTATAATCGAAAAAATCAACCAGCATTCTTTTACCATTTGGATTTCCAAAAACAGCATCATGAGGGGAGTAAAAAATTTCTTTTTTTAACGAATTAATAATTAAAGTTTGGTTTTCGGAATTTTGCTTACTTCGCTTTTCCAGCTTTTCTTGAAGGATCAGCTGCATTTCAATTATAATTTCTGGATTAGTGAGTAAATAATCTTTTATAATTTTTTTAATATCATGATCATCGATATATGGTGTAATCTTCTTCTTGAGTTTAAGTAAAAAAGCAGGATCTTCCAAAAGCTGTTTCTTAAGATTTTCCAAGTTCAGATAATTTGCTGTTTTTTCATTTGATATCGCATTTGATAAACAATATGAAAAGAATACAGTACTCAATATAACTATTGCTAAAAATTTTGCAATGAGCGTTGTTTTTGAGTGTTGAGATTGATAGATCATTTATATGCCTTTATATTGCTATTGTAGGATTGAGTGAACTATATGAAAACTCTTGCTTATATGCAATAAAGCATTTATCTATAGTGTGTATTTAGTCGTTTACAAAGAAAACATTAATTTTTTTCTTTAAGAAGATTTCATAATGATGCATATTTGCGATGATTATGTTCTTTAACGGCTGAAATATGCTGTTTTCATTTATGAGATATCCAAAATATTTTTATATATTTATTATGGAAAAAAGTACGTTAATAATCCAGTTAAGAACACTTGTATTGACTTTTTACTGTTATTTTATTGATTACAGTAAAACAAATTAAATTGAATGATAAAAAGTAAAATTATGAAAAGCACAACGCATTATGATCTGTTTATCATTGGTGGAGGGATAAATGGGTGTGGGCTGGCAAGAGATGCAGCTGGACGCAAGTTTAAGGTGGGGTTGGCGGAGAAGGATGATCTTGCCTCTGGGACATCAAGTGCATCGACAAAGCTTATTCATGGCGGTCTTCGTTATCTTGAACACTGTAAGTTTAGATTGGTTCGCGAAGCATTAAAAGAACGCGAGATTATTTGGCGTATGGCTCCACATATTGTGCGTCCTTTGCGCTTTCTTCTCCCTTATCATAAAGGGTTGCGTCCTGTTTGGATGTTGCGTTTTGGACTTTTTCTTTATGATTATTTAGGCAATTGGAATCAAAAGCTATGGCGTAGTAAAACAATTAATTTTTCAAAAAGTTTTCACTCTATACTTAAGGAAGAGTATCGTAAAGGTTTTGAATATTCTGATGCAAGAGTAGATGATGCGCGTTTGGTTATTGCTAATGCTCGTGATGCAGAAAAGCAAGGTGCTGATATAAAAGTACGAACAGAAGTTCTCTCTTTAAAGAGAAAAGAAAAAAAATGGTTTATAATTCTTCGAAATAAATTAAGTGGTAAAGAATATTGTGTCACGGCTTCTTATGTTGCAAATATGACGGGCCCTTGGATTAATCATATTTTGGCAAACGTATTAGATTGTAAAGAGAATCCCCCCGTACGACTTGTCAGGGGATCTCATATTCTGGTTCCCAGGCTTTATGCCCATGATCGTGCTTATGTTTTTCAAAATAGTGATGGACGTGTTCTATTCTCCATTCCCTATCAAGAAGAGTTTACATTACTTGGAACAACAGATTGCGATCATCAAGATGATCCTGCTACAGTTCATATTACGGATGCTGAGATTGATTATATCTGTACGGCAGCGAGTGAATATTTTATACAACCCATATTGCGTGAAAATGTTGTGTGGGCTTATTCTGGTGTTCGTCCACTCTATGATGATGGATCTTCAAAGGTACAAGAAATTACACGTGATTACGTTTTGAAAGAAATGGGTACGGGAAATGTACCACGAATTCTTAATCTTTATGGTGGTAAAATTACAACTTATCGCAAGTTAGCTGAAGATGCGATGAAATTTGTTGAAAGGGCGCTTGGAAAGAGGGGGACACCGTGGACAGAAAACTCAACACTTCCAGGGGGGGATTTTCCATATAATAAGCTGGATACAATTGAAAATAAGATAGCTCTTTTGATTCCAGATTTAGATGCTTTTACATATCGCAGACTTGCACGCTCTTATGGTTCGGAGGCGTTGATGATATTTGCAAATGGTAAAGCGGATAAAGGAAAAGATTTTGGACATGGACTCTACGAAATAGAAGTCAAATGGTTAATAGAAAAAGAGTGGGCTAAAACCTGTGAAGATGTATTGTGGCGCCGTTCAAAACTTGGGCTTTTATTTAATGAAAAAGAGATTAATATTCTTTCTAATTATATGAAAAGCCAAAAAGAGATAAAACAAAATTTATAATAATCTCAATTTGTTACAAAGCTTATCTGAGTACTGAAAACATCTTCCTTTGGGATGATGGTATAAGAAACATTTATGCGTGTTAAAAGTAAAATAGTCATCTATGTCTGTTTTTCGTTTTCTTTTGTATCACCCAAGAATAGAATATTGAAATTATACGAAATATTTGTGGCAAGACTTTTCTGTAGATTTTATAAAATGAAATAAATGGTTAGTAGGAAAAAGCAATTTGATTATAAAATGTGTACGGGAGAAGTGTTTTCATCCTTTGGATGATAAGGAAGCCAAAATATCTTAGGGAGCATCTATTTGTACAATAACCCAATGAATTGAGAAATGTTGAAGGAAAAGAAGCTATAATGATACGTTTGTATAATATTTTCGTTTATTATATGTCATCTTCAAAATATCTTAGAGACTATGTTGGATAATACAGCTATAGCTTAAAAGATCTTGTGAATAGTAAAGAGAACCATTCAAATAGATCTTTTATGTGACCACTTTCATATCTCTTATAGTATCAGATGCTTGGAGTATAATATCTGGAAATCATTTATTAAAAGCAGTGTATTGTATTTTTCTTTTATATTGGTTTTAGCAAAAGTTTTACAATAGGAAAGGGAAATTAGATAGAAAGTTGTTTCTACATTTTTAAGTGGAGGTAAAGAGAATAAAACTTTCTATGTAGCAAAAAAGTGGAAACTTTGTCTTATAATAGGAAGCGTTTAATGGAAATGGGTGAGTAATCTTCTTATGATATTTTATGGTTCTCCATCATCAGTAAAATTTGCAGTAGCTCCAATGTTGGGCTGGACAGATCAGCATTGCAGATTTTTTTATCGTCTTTTAACGAAAAAGGCACTTCTTTATACCGAAATGATTGTAGCCGATGCTGTAATCCACGGTGTTCGCGAACAAATGTTGGCTTTGAGTCATAAGGAACATCCAATTGCCTTGCAGTTAGGAGGGGCAGATTCGAAAAAATTAGCAGAGGCTGCGCGAATTGCTGAAGAATTTGGTTATGATGAAATAAATCTCAATGTTGGTTGCCCTTCAAATCGTGTTCAAGCGGGTGTATTCGGTGCTTGTTTAATGTTACATCCTGATACTGTAGCAAGTGCTGTAGAAGCTATGAAACAAGTGGTTACTATACCTGTAACTGTCAAATGTCGTGTAAGTGTGGACGAGCAGGATGAAGAATTAGCTTTAGATCTGTTAGCTGATAAAGTTTGGAACGCTGGGTGTGATGCACTTTGGGTTCATGCACGCAAAGCGTGGTTACAAGGGTTAAGTCCAAAAGAAAACCGCAATATTCCCCCACTGAGTTATGAAAGAGTTTATAGATTAAAACATAAATATCCTCATAAATTCATTGGAATAAATGGTGGAATTAAATCGATTGATGAGATCAAAGAGCATTTGACTTTGTGTGATGCTACTATGGTTGGTCGACAAGTTTATCATAATCCAACTTTATTAAAATATATTGATTTTGAAATATATGGTGGACCACAATGTGATCTAAGTGATGCTGATCTTATTGAAATCATGTGTGATTATGCAGCTCGACATATCGCATTAGGAGGGCGGCTCTCTCATGTAACACGTCATATGATAGGTTTATTTCATGGACGAGATGGGGCACGTCGATGGCGTCAAATATTATCAAATGATGCAACAAAAATTAATGCGGGAACACATGTTTTAAAAGAAGCTTTTTCTGCTCTCATTTAACCACAGTTTACAGATTAATTTATATTAGAGCTTAAATTCCCTAAAGTTTATTTCTTTACGAAGATTTTTAACAATCTAGATTTTTGAATTTCGGAAAGCTATCACTTTGATAAAGGAGAAAATTTTCGTGCTAAATATTTTAAATATGTGTGATGACGATGCTACTCAATATGGAAATAGCTTAAGCTTATAATAAAAAATAAGAGGCTCTTAATATTATATTTAAAATCAATAGAACAGCCACTTTGTTAGAAATAACGTGCAAAAACAGTTTCACTCATAATGTTAGTGTTTTTAAAATACTGTTAAAAAAACAAGAAATTATTCATATCCTATATATATGACGAGATTCTCATTAAACATTGTAGATTTTTAAAGGTATCTTCATGACCGTTAGTCCATTTGATGATTTTCGCGCTTTACTCACAAATTTACCTGTTGCTGATGCGTTTTCTATAACATTGGCAAAAAAACGGCAAGAAAAATTAACAAAAGTTCAAGGAACTCTGGGAAAATTGGGAGATATTGCAGTTTGGTATGCAGGATGGAGAGGCGCAGAAAATATCATAAAACAGCCTTTGGTTGCTATTTTTTCTGGGAATCACGGCGTTACAGAGGAGAATATTACACCATTTCCACAATCTATGACACAAAAGATGGTACGAAATTTTGCAACTGGTGATGCTGCTATTAACCAAATCTGCATAGCTTATGATCTTGGATTGAAGATATTTGATTTAGCACTCGAATATCCTACAATGAATATTACCAAAGACGCAGCAATGGATGAGCGTAGTGCAGCTGCTACAATGGCATTTGGAATGGAGTCCATTGCTGGTGGAACAGATCTTTTGTGTATAGGTGAAATGGGCATTGGAAACACAACGATAGCTTCAGCTTTATGTTTAGCATTGTTTGGTGGGGATGTTGAGGAATGGACGGGTAGTGATATGGGATCGGAGGGAGAATTTTATCAGCGTAAAATTGCAGCGATCAAGACAGCAGTTTCTTTACATAAGAATCATTTTAATGATCCTTTTGAAATCATGCGTCGTCTAGGAGGGCGTGAAATTGCTGCTATGATTGGTGCCATTTTGGCAGCAAGAATGGAAAAAGTTCCTGTTATTTTAGATGGTTTTGTAGCAACAGTGGCAGCAGCAGTCCTTTATAAAATGCACCCAAGAGCTCTTGATCATATTCTTGTTGGGCATGTTTCTTCTGAGACGGTACATCGTAAACTGTTAAAAAAAATTGGCAAAGAACCGCTTTTAGATCTGAAAATGTGCTTTGGCGAAGGGACAGGTGCGGCCATGGCAGCTGGTATTGTCAAAGCTGCTGTTTTGACTCACACAAAAATGGCGGTTTTTGAACAAGAAGATTTAATTAAAGGATAATAACGGGTTGAAAGAATCCTTTAAGAGCTTTACTAACTCGTTTTTTCTTGTAGTTTTATGTAATTGAGTGGAAGTTCTGTTGTATATTTAATCTGTTCCATTGCAAAAGAAGATGAAACATCACGGATATCAATTTTAGTAATTAATTTCTTGTAAAAAAGATCATAAGCTTCAATATTAGGAACGACAACACGCAATAAATAGTCAATATCTCCACTCATTCGGTAAAATTCAATAACTTCACGAAATTCTCGCACAATTTTTGAAAAACGTTTAAACCATTCATGGCTGTGTGTGCTTGTACGAATAGAAACAAAAACAGTAACGTGGGCATTTACTTTTTCTGGAGAAAGTACAGCAACACGACGCTGAATAACACCATCCTCTTCAAGTTTTTGAATTCTACGCCAGCAAGGAGTTGTTGAAAGACCAACTCTTTTTGCAATATCAGCGACAGAAAGTGTCGCATTTTCTTGTAAAAGATGTAAAATTTTCCGATCAAGACGATCCATATTTTTTCTCAAATTCACTTTATAAAAATTTACGTACTAAACTACGCAGATGTATAATTAGCTCATCTCTAAACCATGGATTTTTTTGTAACCAAGAAGTGTTACGCCATGAGGGATGAGGTAAAGGCATTACATTATAGCCTCGAGGTTGGCGTATGGAAAGAATATTTCTCCAATCATTAACGGTTGCTGAAACAGTTTTATGTTTTAATTCTGTAATATGCCATTTTTGTGCATAACTTCCAATAGCAAGGACAAGCTTTATTTGCGGCATTGCTTGAAATACTTTCTCATGCCATATTTCACGACATTCACGTCTTGGTGGTAAATCAGATTTATTTTTGTCGTAACCTGGAAAACAAAATCCCATAGGAACAATGGCAAAGAGAGATCTATTATAAAATTCTTCTTTCGTGACATTTAACCAATGACGCAATCTTTCGCCAGAACGATCATTAAAAGGGATAGAAGTTTCATGGACACGCAACCCAGGTGCTTGACCTGCGATTGCAATGGAAGCTGTATCAGATAAATAAACTACCGGTTTTGGTTCATGAGGAAGAGGAGGGAAATAACATGGTTTCTGGATACAAATGCGACAAGAATAAATTTTCTTTTCGAGTATTATAATTTGTTTACAGTGTGATTGCTTCATTGGAAAGTAGGAAATTAAAAAATATTATTCTGTTCGTGGATGTGCTCTTCGCCATGCTCTCGGTCGTTGAAAACTTGATTGCCATATTCCTTTTTTTTTCTTTCTGGCTTCTTGCTCTTCTTCAGGATAATCATAATAATTTATAGCCCAACCATTACGTACAAGCATTGCGTTGATATTGCTTATTTTTTTTGTTTTGCATGTTGCAAGAATGCGGCGATATTTATCTTTTTTATGCCAGTAACATGTAACCGGTTGATTTGCTATGAGTTGTTCTAAATATTTTTTTGCCTCAAGCCCACATGGATAGCGTGTCTCCTTTTTACCACAGAATTGATGAAGTTCAGGAGCATCAATTCCTGCAAGCCGGATCATGACAGAAGAAATCATGATTGAGTCACCATCAATAATAAATGCGTAATCTTCGATAACTGTTTGAGAAGAAAAAAATTCTTTTTGAGATAATATTTGAGTGTATTTAAAATAAACTATAATAATTATAGTAGTAACAAAAATACTAAAACCAATAACCTTTAGCTTAAAACTCTTTTGATAAAAATAGAAAAAATCTTTTTTCATGAAATTAAAGAAACTGCTACTATAATATATCTTATTTATTGAGAATTGCTATAATTTTTGCAAAAAACTTTCATTATCCTTGATAAAAATAGGATTCCATTTTAATAATATATCAAAATAGATCATATACAATATCATAGTAAGACTTATGAATATGAAAGCAATCAAAAATAAAATAACCCATTCCTAAAAAGCACACAGATTACAAATACACAATTTTCTTTAACTAAAAAAAACACTCTTCAAAAAATAATCCTGAAGAGCAAAATCGTATTTAAAGGGGGAGGGAATGCAGAAAATACTAGTTAAACAACATAGCTCATTATTTAATTTTTGTTTCTTTAAATTCAACGTGTTTTTTTATAATTGGATCATATTTACGTTTGCTCATTTTATCTGTCATTGTACGACTATTTTTCTTTGTCACATAGAAAAAACCAGTATCTGCAGTTGACAAAAGCTTGATCTTAATAGTTGCTGCCTTAGCCATAATTTAAGATTCCTATTTATACCGAAAACAATATTTTTTGCTAAAAATCTATTTTTAATGTAATCAGATTTTATAGCAACACTACGGATGTTCTAAAAAAAGTCAAGGGCTGATTAATTTTCTCGTAAGCTGCACAAACATCAAAATCATATATAAGCTAAAAACAAAGTCATAGCTGCTGAGAAAACAAATGGTTTTAAAATATCTAGGTCTGAACAATAGTAGTTGATCTATTAAGTATACTGATTCCATATCAAAAAGTAAAAGCAACATTAGCACTAGAAAGTTCATATTCTTTGAAATGTACACCTAGATATGTGAGCTCGATTGTATAAAGAACAGCAGGTACATTTCTCAGGAAACAGAGATCAAACATCAAAAAATATTGGTGTTTTATTATTCATGGTAACATGAAAATTCCCACAAAACTTAAGATAGTCCAGCTCATAAGAGAATAACGTCGATTTTTTGTTTAATTGCTTATAAAACTAGTAGAGGTTAAGAGGAAATATTACCAAGTGTGTGTTGCCATAAAGGGTGCAGCCTCTTATTATATTCAATGGATGAACTAAAAGAAGTTATAAGGGGTAAAGTTTCCATTTAGAACAGCAGCGTAGACAAGATCTACTATCACTGAGCTAAATATGAAAGAAATAGGGAACAAATAGCATATACTACTTCTTTTGAAGTTCTGAACTGAATTTCCAAGCTACGAGAATTGTCATAGAAACAAACACAACTCCTTACAAAAGTTATGAAATCGTGTATTCTTACTTTTTCTAATAGCATGCAATCTATCGCAAATCTTAATCGTAATATGATAGCATAAATAGAAAAAATTAAACTACATTTTTTAGGTGGTGCACAATTGTTTAATCAAAAACTCTAATAGGATAAACAGAATTTTATAGTGAAACGTATAATATAAATATTTAAATGACCCAAATCCATATTAGTTCAAAAAAATGGAATCTTAGAAAATTTAAATACTTTATCATTATCAATATTGCTTGAGCAGTATCTAGGTAGATATAAAGCGAATTGAACAGTAAAAATCGTTTCAACGATTGCACGCAAAGAATTATTTTAAGAATTCAAAGATTTTTTAACATAATTAATGATTAATTGTATCGTTATTTATTATGTTAATAAAAAATTAAATTAATATGAAATAAATACAAACACATACCTTGTATATTTTCTAATTCATTTAATAAAAATCTCTTCTAAATTACTTTATTATATTCTAATATACCATAAATAAAAATTAATTAATAAAAATTGTAATAAGAATTTTAATTTTTTCTTTTTAGTTTTAGTTAATATTTCTTCTTCCATAAAAAGCATATTTTTGTTTTTTTGTTATAAATTTGTTTTTATGGTGGCATCTAGATGAAAAGGTTTTTGGAGAAGGTTCTGTTAAGAGCTCAAAGCATAAAGCACCAGCAAAAGGCTGTACTGTTATAAGCTTCACCTTTACGATATCACTTAGTTGATAACCTTTATGACTGCGTTTTCCAACAAGAGTATGTTTTATTTCATCGAAATAATAATAATCATTTTTAAGTGTAGAAATATGCACAAAACCATCTGTATTAAGTTTGTCAAGTGTAATAAAAAGCCCTGCTTTTGTGATTCCAGAAACACGACCTGTAAAAGTACAGCCTATTTTGTTGGTTAGATAGTGTGCGACAAGCCGATCAATGGTTTCTCTTTCAGCCATCATTGCACGGCGCTCATATAAGGAAATTTGTGTGGCAATTTCCGCAAGATTTTGTTCTTGTATCTCTGTTAATGGGTCATTTCCCAATTTTAGGGCTTTAATAAGTGCTCGATGAATAATAAGATCAGCATAACGACGTATTGGTGAAGTAAAATGTGTATAGTTATGTAAGTTCAAACCAAAATGACCAATATTTTTGGGATTATATTCTGCTTGAGATTGTGTGCGTAAAATAACTTGAGTGACCAATTCTTGTTGTTGGGTATTCATGGTTTTTTCTAAAATGCTATTAAGGCGTGCTGATGTAAGCTCTGCACTCCGAGAGAGTGGTATCCCCAAACTTTGAAGAAAACTTCGCAGTATTTCCTGTTTTGCAAGAGAAGGTTTATCATGGATACGATAGATGAGTGGTTGATGATGTTCTTTTAATGTTTCAGAAGCTGCAATATTTGCTTGGATCATGAATTCTTCAATCAAACAATGTGCTTCTAGGTGTGGTTCACTCATAACATCTTTGATGCATCCATTTTGATCGAGGATAATCTTTTTTTCTGCTATTTTAAATTCTAGCGGTTGTCGGCGATTCCGTGCGATTTTGAGACACTCATAAGCTTTCCATAAGGGTTGCAAGACACTCTCGAAGAAGGGCGCTATTTTTTCATTTATATTTCCCTCAATTGCTAATTGTACTTCTTGATAAGAGAATTTAGCGACTACACGCAGCATAATACGATGAAAACTATGTTTTCGTTTGTTACCGTTTGCATCAAAAACCATACGAACGGCTAATGCTGGCCTTTCTTTGCCTTCACGCAGAGAACATAAATCATTAGAAATATGTTCTGGTAGCATTGGCACAACATGATCAGGAAAATAAATTGAGTTTCCTCGTTTTAATGCTTCTTTATCTAAAGCGCTTCCCGTTTTAATATAATAAGAAACATCTGCAATTGCGACGATAATAATCCAACCGCCACGATTGGCAGGGTCTTCATCTTTTGTTGCATAAACTGCATCATCATGATCTTTTGCGTCTGATGGATCAATTGTAATAAGTGGTAATTGCCTCCAATCTTCACGATTTTCTATGTTGGCAGGTTTTATGTGCTTTACTTGCTCAAGGACATCTTCGGGAAAAATATAAGGAATTCCCTTTGAAAGAAGAGCAATCATTGACAATGTTTTTTCACTTTCAATATGTCCTAAAACGTTCTTTATTTGTGCATTTTTCAGTCCATAACCAGTATTTTTTTTAATTTCAACTTCAACAAGATCACCAGATTTTATTTTCATTTTTGAAGATGTATTAGAGGTATCAATGATGAGTTTGTTCGTTTTTCTATCTATAGGGTCAAGCCGCCATTGATCAGTTTTTAATTTTTGTACAATACCAAATATGCTTTTGGGTGATATATCTATTTTACGGATAATTCGTCCTGTATAAGGGTAGTTTTGTGAAGTTTTATTTCTAAAAATTTTTACAAGAATATGATCTCCAATACCAATGTTTGCTCCTTTTATACGATGAGAAGAGTGTATTTCAATATTTGGTTTTGAATCATCTTCCCACTCAAGAGGTTGTGCGATCAAATCACCGTCTTTGTCGTGCTCGGTAATTTTTACCACAACAACTGGTGGTAATTTTCTTTTGTTTGTTGCTCTTTTATGCTGTTTTAATATAAGATTTTCTTTTTTTAGTTCACGTAATATATTTCGTAACCAGATATAAGAATTTCCTGTTAAGTTAAAAGCCTTGGCGATTTTGCGTTTACTTAATTGGTTAGGATTTTTGTTAATAAAGGAGATAACATCGGCTTTGTTTGGTAGCCGCTCCATGTTAATTGATTGAAAATATTTTATTTTTTTTTCGCCTTTAGCCAAAATTTATGTCTCTTTTCTTTTGGAAGGAGCTCTTTTTGTGGTTACTTTTTTACTGGAAGCTTTACCGGTTGCTTTTTTACGTGATGCTTTAGCCGATATAAGTTCTAATGCTTCTGAAAGTGTTACACTAATTGGTTCTTTATCTTTTGGCAATGTTGCATTAATTTTGCCCCAATTAATATATGGGCCATAACGTCCATTGCGTATGGTGATAGTTCCTCCATCAGGGTGATCTCCTAATGTGACAAGTGCTGTAGATGCTGTTTTGCTTCGCATTGTTTTATTTTCTTGTTTTTCGGCAAGTACTGTGACAGCACGATTGATGCCAATATCAAAAACTTCATCTGCATGAAGAAGAGGAGTAGACGTACCGTTATGCGTGAGGTAGGGACCATAGCGTCCAATAGTAGCTGTGATCATTTTGCCTGTTTCAGGATGTGTGCCAATTGCACGGGGTAGGGATAGTAAAGCCAAGGCTTTATCAAGAGTTATATTCTCTGCTTGCCATTCTTTTGGTAGCCCTACACGCTTGGCTTCTTTACTTTCACCAAGTTGAATGTAGGGCCCAAAACGTCCATTGCGAAGAGAGATATCTTTTCCTGTTTTAGGATCGACACCAAGCATAATAGGTTCGTCATTACGTATGACTTCATTTTCTTCTCCAACGTCTGTTCCAAGTTGGCGTGTATATTTGCACTCGGGATAATTAGAGCAGCCAACAAATGCACCATAACGCCCTAGCTTTAATGATAATTTACCGTTTGTACAGAGAGGACAAGAACGGACATCACTTCCGTCTTCACGTATAGGAAAAGCGAGAGGTGCTAATGTCACGTTTAAAACGTCAAGAACATTGGTTATACGTAATTCTTTGATATTGGTAATAGACGCATTAAATCCATCCCAAAAATCGCGCATTACATCTTTCCAAGAAAGTTTTCCATCTGATATAAGATCCAGTTTTTCCTCAAGATCTGCTGTGAATCCGTATTCTACATAGCGATTAAAGAAATTTTCCAGAAAAGCTGTAACGATACGCCCTTTAGCATCAGGAATAAGTTTTCGTTTATCAATTATAATATATCCACGATCACACAGTGTGGACAATGTAGATGCATAGGTTGAAGGACGACCAATCCCTAGCTCTTCAAGTTTTTTAATTAAGGAAGATTCAGAATAACGAGGAGGTGGTTCTGTGGTATGTTGTATAGCTTCAACTTTTTCTTTTTTAAGCACTTCACCAGCGTTCATTTGTGGCAAACGTGTTGTTTCGTTTTCTTCATTGTTTTCTTCCTCTAGCTGATCAGAGTAAATAGAAATAAAGCCATCGAAACGAATAACAGAACCTGTCGCCCGTAAATTTGCAAGATTCTCTCCTTGCTGTGCTTCAATTTCAACAGTTGTGCGTTCAATTTCAGCAGAACACATTTGACTAGCAAGGGTGCGCTTCCATATCAGCTCATAAAGCTTTGCCTGATCGTTGTCGAGAAAATTTCGTACTTGATTGGGAGTACGTTGAAAATCTGTTGGACGGATAGCTTCATGTGCTTCTTGCGCATTCTTTGCTTTTGTTGAATAAAGACGTGGTTTTTCAGGAATATAATTACTGCCAAAAGATTCATGAATCACTTTTCGTGCTGAATCAATGGCCTCTGGTGCTATTTGCACACCATCAGTACGCATGTAGGTAATAAGCCCTGCCATTTCACCATTAATTTCAACACCTTCATAAAGCTTTTGAGCAATTTGCATAGTGCGAGAGGCTGAAAATCCTAGTTTTGAAGAAGCCGCTTGCTGTAAAGTGGATGTTGTAAACGGAGGAGAAGGATTCTTCTTTATAGGCTTTGCTTCAACACTGAGTATACGATATTTTGCTTGCTCCAATATAAGGCAAATTTGATCTGCTTGTTCTTGAGATTGGATGTAAAGTTTACCAATTTTTTTTTGATTAAGCATTGTTAATTTTGCTTTAAAACCATCATTTCGGATAGTTTTAAAGTGTGTTATAATAGACCAATAATCTTCTTTAATAAAATGTTCTATTTCTGATTCACGATCACAAATAATACGCAAAGCAACGGATTGAACGCGACCAGCCGAACGTGCACCGGGAAGTTTCCGCCACAAAACAGGTGAGAGTGTAAAACCGACGAGATAATCAAGAGCGCGCCGTGCAAGATAGGCATCAACAAGTGATGTATCAATATCGCGTGGATTGTTCATGGCATCAAGTACAGATTTTTTGGTGATGGCGTTGAACACAACCCGTTTAATAGGTTTATTCTTTAAAACTTTTTTTTGACGAAGAACATCCAGAATATGCCATGAAATAGCTTCTCCTTCTCGATCAGGGTCAGTTGCTAAGATGAGGCTATCAGCTTCTTTGACGGCTTTTGCTATTTCATTTAAACGCTTAGCAGCAACAGAATCAATATCCCATTTCATAGAAAAATCTTGATCAGGCAGAACGGAGCCATCTTTTGCAGGCAAATCACGAACATGTCCAAATGATGCTACTACTTTGTATTGAGATCCGAGATATTTGTTAATTGTTTTTGCTTTTGCCGGAGATTCAACGATAACGATATTCATAATTTTACCCGAATGTTGAAATAAAAACTTTTTTATAAGCTCCTTTTACGCGAATAGCTAATGGCAATTGGTTAAGAGCACATAAAAAATATTAGTCATATAAAAAACATTAATATTGTACAACTTGTGATTGTTATTGTTAAAATACACCCTATATAAAGTTATATTGCTTATTTTTCCACTGTTAAAAAAAACATACGGCGAAATACTAAGATAACATCTATTGAGAAGTAGGAGGGGAAATGCTCAAAGGTAGAGGATTATGTTTATAAATCATTTAAAAATTATCCAATATATTACAGATATGTCAAAACAAATGAATCAAATGGCGCGTCAGGCGCATAGCCCACTTTTAGCATTGCTTTTGGATATGGTTGCCAAAGAAGGACAAAGCATTATTAATAGTGCTGAGACTCTTGGGGAAGATCCAAACTCGACAATGACACATAACCATCAGAGTGTCGAATAAGCTTTCCAGCAAGCTCAAGCTCCACCAGCAAGAGGTAGAGGTTTGGGAGTGAAACACCTGAATGGGTGCAGAGTGTGTCTAAATCAATTGGTGTTGTTGAAAGGGCTGAGAGCACAGCCACAAGTTCTGCGTCATCTTTAATTGAAGGGGGCTGTGAGGTTTTTTCATCAGGTGAACTAAAACTTTTCTTTCCAGGTTGAGGAGTGCTTGGTTCCTCAAAAAAGTTGAGTTGACAATTAAGAGCAGTCGGGGTTAAAGGGGTAAGTGTTTCTATGATGTCAGAGGGGTGAGTGGTTAGTAGAGCACCATCCTTGATGAGGTTATTTGTACCAACGGATCTTGGATCAAGTGGGGATCCAGGAACGGCAAAAATCAATCGCCCTATTTCGGCAGCTTGGCGTGCGGTAATTAAGGATCCTGATCGCAGCGCAGCTTCTACAACCAAGAGTCCAAGTGATAGACCAGCAATAATGCGGTTTCTTCTTGGAAAATCGATAGCGCGTGGCTTCCATGTAATCGGCATTTCACTGACGATTGCTCCACCGTTAGCGATAATATCCTCGTGCAGTTTTTTGTTTTCAGGAGGATAGATGTGATCAATTCCACCAGCCATTACTGCGACTGTACCTGTTAACAGACTTGCTTGGTGTGCAATGCTATCAATTCCACGGGCTAATCCGGAAATAATTGTAAAACCAGCTTCTCCAAGAAAACGAGCAAATTGAGCGGTAAGTTTTTTGCCAGCTGCCGAAGCATTTCGAGATCCTACAATTCCAACAGAAGGTTTCTGAAAAACAGAAACATTACCTTTTATGGCAATAAGTGGCGGTGCTGCTTCTGTGACTTTAAGAAAAGCTGGATAATCGGGCTCTCCTATACCAACAAACCGAATACCTAATCTTTCGGCTTTTTGCATTTCTTTTTCAGTATCTTCTAACGTTGCTATTCGGATAGGTGTATAAAGGCCGCTCTTTTTACTGAGTTCAGGAAGTGCTGCTAGAGCGTTTTCTGCTGTTTTATAATGATCAATAAGGTTACGAAAACTTACTGCTCCAATATTTTCGCTACGTAACAACCGTAACCAGTTCAGACGCTGCCGATCAGTGAGCAGAATCCCTTTATTCATCTCCGTTTTAAGTGCCAATCTTGTTTTCTTTCCCAATTAATAACCTACCGATATTTGCGTGATGCTTTATAACCACTAATATGCTCATCGCGCTCAGCATCCAATGAGCATAGAGAGAAGTATAAGAGAAATAAACAAATACTGGAGTCATAATAACAGCAATGAGCGCGGATAATGAAGAGTAGCGTGTGAGTAAAAAAAATATCATCCACACAATAATGAAAACAATTGCTGCTGGCCAGTAAAAGGCAAAACACACACCCAAATAGGTAGCAACACCTTTACCACCTTTAAACTTAAGCCATATGGGAAAAAGATGTCCCAAAAAGACAAAAAAACCAGCCAGTAAAACAATGGTACTGTTTTCTGTCGGATCACTTAAAAATTTTATAACAAGAACAGCAACAGCTCCTTTTAATATATCGCAAAGAAGCGTGAGAGCCGCAACTTTTTTATTTCCTGTCCGCAGAACATTTGTAGCTCCAATATTTCTCGAACCAATTGTTCTTATATCGCCAAGTTTGGCTAATCGCGTAAAAAGTAGGCCAAATGGGATAGAACCAATTAGATAAGATATTAGAAAGAGAAACCATGGATAAAACTGTAAAAGTGTTTCTATTTTATTCATTAAAAATCTCATTAAGTTTATTGATCAAGTTTAAAAATTGATTGTCCCTTAACAAAGGTCTGAAGAACGCGTCCTTGAAAGCGTGCATTTTCAAAAGGTGTATTTTTTGAACGTGAATACAACTTCTCTGTAGAAACTACCCATGGTTCATCAAGATCAACTAAAATAAGGTCTGCATAAGCACCTTTTTGGAGTGTTCCTGCATTGAGTCCAAAGAGTTTTGCAGGCGTCGTTGACAAAAGTTCAGTTAATCGTAGAAGAGATATGGCTTCATTATGATAGAGACGCAAAGCAGCACTTAATAAAGTTTCCATGCCAATAGCACCTGCAGCTGCTTCATTAAATGGTAGATGTTTTTTATCAATGCCCTGAGGATCATGAGAAGAAACAATAATATCCACTGTTCTATCTTTTATTGCTTCAATCATTGCTATACGATCTTCTTCTGTACGCAATGGTGGCATGAAACGGAAAGAAGTACAATATTCACCAATGTCATTTTCATTAAGAGATAAATGATGGATGGATACACCAGCTGAAATTTTCTCACTGCGTTGTTTAAATAGACGAAGCGTATCAGTAGACATTGCTGTCGATATTTGTGCAGCATGATAGCGTGTCTGTGTTAATACTGCTAACCGCAGATCCCTTTCGAGTGGGATGACTTCTGCTTCGCGGGGAATGCCAGGAAGCCCTAGCCAACTCGCTAAAAGCCCTTCATTCATTACACCTTTTCCTGTAAGGTCCTTATCTTGTGTTTCATGCATCAATGGAACATCAAAGTCGCGAGCATAAGTCATTGCCCGTCGCATAATAGATGAACTTTGAAGTGTTTTTTTTCCTTCACTAAAAGCAACTGCTCCTGCATCTTTTAACAAGCCAAATTCGGTTATTTCTTGTCCGTTGAAGCCTTGAGTGATGGCAGCGACAGGATAAATATTGACTGATGACATTTCCTGTGCTGTACGCGTAATAAATTTAACAAGTGCTACATTATCAATGATTGGATGCATCTCTGGCATCATAAGAAAGGAAGTAATACCACCTGCTGCAGCTGATTGACTTGCTGTTGCAATGGTATCACAGTATTCACTTTCTGGTTCTCTGACAAAGACACGTGCATCAACAAGTCCGGGTAGAATTGCTTTGTTTTGTGCATTAATAATTTCTGCCTCTTCGGGGATTCCTTGATTTAAGGCCTCATTTCCTGCAGCTGTAATCCGTCCATTTTCAACAATAATTGTGCCAATTTCATCGATTGTGCGTGAAGGATCAATAATACGGGCATTTTGAAAGACGATAGGCTTTGTCATATTTTTTCTCCACTTTGAGATCGTGAATCCAATAAAGCCTCCATGACAGCCATACGCACAGCGATTCCCATTTCCACTTGTGTATGAATCATACTTTGTGGTCCATCTGCTATATCAGATGCAATTTCTATACCTCGATTTATTGGGCCAGGATGTAGAATCATGCAATCGTTTTTGGCATAAGCCAAGTTTTCTTTATGCAAGCCAAAATAATGGAAATATTCACGAATGGAGGGAATAAAGGAACCTGTCATACGTTCATGTTGTAAGCGTAACATCATGATAACATCAGCATTTTTAAGACCTTCTTTCATAGTGTTAAAAACTTCAACACTCATATCAGCAATTCCTATGGGTAAAAGTGTAGAAGGAGCAACAGCACGAACTCGGGCTCCCAAAGTGTTAAGACTTAAGATATTAGAACGCGCAACACGTGAGTGTAAAATATCTCCACAAATTGCAACAGTTAATCCTTCAATACGCCCCTTTGTCCTTTTAATAGTTAAAGCATCTAATAAAGCCTGTGTTGGATGTTCATGGGCACCATCACCTGCATTAATGACACAACAATTAACTTTTTGGGCTAACAAAGCAGCTGCTCCAGCGCTACTATGGCGAATGACGAGTATATCTGGTTTCATTGCATTGAGGGTTGTGGCTGTATCAATCAATGTTTCCCCTTTTTTTATAGATGAATTGCCAATAGCCACACTCATTACATCTGCTCCTAACCGTTTTCCGGCTAATTCGAAAGAGGACTGTGTACGCGTGGAAGCTTCAAAGAAAAGATTAATTTGAGTACGCCCATATAATATAGATTTTGTTTTATCAATTTTTTTAGAAAGAGTAACATTTGCATCTGCACGATCAAGCAATGTAGTTAGGTCTTGGGCACTCAAACCTTTAATACCTAAAAGATGTTGGTAGGGGAAAAGGGGAAAAAAAGTATTTTGAGTCATAGCATTCTTTTTTATCTCTCTCTAAACAGATTAAACAAGCATTTATTTGAATATGATAAATGTTTTTTAACTGCAAAAAGACAAATAGTCTATGATATGAATAATTTGAATAATGGAATATGCCTATGAGTGCTGTGTCTACGCAAAATGCTCGCCGAAAAAATGCATTTCTTAGTGATACACTTATGTTTCGTATTGCTTCTACTTTGCCTAAGTTTTTATTAGCAAGTTTTGAAGAAATAGGAGATTTTGTAGCAAGTCGTGAAGCATGGGAGCACTCTTCTTTAGCGAATCGTTACCGACCAGTACTACGCTATAACGATGAATGGGGGCAGTTAACGGAAAAATTAGAGATACATTCTTCTTATCAGGTTCTTCAACAATATTCTAGACAAGCTGGTTTAGCGACTTCACTTTGGGAAAATACCATCTCAGAAAACGGGGTACGTTATCAAGCGCGTGCTATTCGCTTGGCTTTATCTGCTAGTTTGGAGACAGGGCATTTGAATGAGGTTATTATAACAAGTGCAGCTATTGCAGCCTTAATTAGTGATGTTGAGCTATACAGAAAGTGGCAAAATGTACTCTTATCACGCCAATATGATTTATCATCTAAGCCTATTAATAACAAAAAAGCAGCTTCACTTACCTGTGCTTTTGATGATGTTGAACAACGCGAAAAATACTCTTTCAATTTTCCCAGTGTTAAAAAAATTTCTTTTGATGAAAAAATGGGGCGTGATCTGTATCGTCTAAATGTTATAAAAACCAATGTTATTAATCCTGTAGCTGATGGATACCTTATTAGTGCAGAGTTAGATGGCCATTTAAGCTGCTTTTTAGTTCCACGTATACAAGAAAATGGTGCATTAAATGGTATAATATCGATTCGACATTTGGTGCAGCGTTCCGGAGAATCTTTAACTCCAGAAGGTGTTGTTGATTTTCAAGGTAGTTATGGTTGGCTTTTAGGAAGTGTTGGTGAGGGGCTTAAAGTTATCAAAGATATCGAAACAATGATGCGTTTTGATCAATCTGTTATATCGGCAGGAGTTCTGCGGGCTGCACTTCAATTTGGCATGGATTTTTTTCGGCAAAAAATGCTAGATAAGCCTTTACCACCACTTACAGAACGTATTTTTGCAGATATTGCACTAGATATTGCTGCCGCACAAGCATTGGTTTTACGTTTAGCACATGCATTTGACAATGCAGCAAATGATCGTTCTGAAGCAGCTTTTGCACGAATCATGACACCTATTATTGCTTATCATGTGAGCCAACTCGTCATGCCTATTATTAGCGAGATTATTGCACAGCTTGGCATTGAAAGTTTTGTAGAGGGAAATCCATTATCGCAAATGTTGTGTAATGGCCCTGCACGGATTGTGAGAAATAGTTCTGCTAATCAATTGGTAAAAGATGCAATCCTCATCGCTGAGAAAGCACCAGGATTGTTTCAGAAATTGTTAGAAAAAATTGCTATTGATATTGGACCAGCGGGGCCGCGAGCAATTGAGATTATTAAGTCTGCTGTAGAGATGGCATTGGCTAACGAAGGAGCGGGAAGATTCTTTGTTGAACAAGTAGCGTACGCAGCTGCAGCTGCATCGTTACGTTCTACAGATATAGAGAATGTGGCAAATGCTTATATGGAAAGCCGTCTTGGAGGACAATGGAGATCTTCTTATGGAATGCTCATTGCACGATATAATGCAGGACATTTGTTAAATGTTCTTTATCCTTCGATATGATGAAGATTTTGGATTCTGTTGAGAGCACCTTGTAATATGAAAGCGGCAGCTGCCGAATCAATGCGGGTTGCTCTTTTAGCACGCGATACATCCATTTCTAGGAGAGAGCGTTCTGCGGCAATTGTTGATAAGCGTTCATCCCAAAAAACAAATGGAATTTCTGTATATACTTTCATATTACTCACGAAAGTTCTAGTTGCTTGAGCACGAGAACCACTGCTTCCGTTCATATTAAGAGGTAAACCAATAATAATAACTCCTACGTTTTCACGATCAAAAATTTTTATGAGTTTATGGGCATCTTCCATAAATTTTTTCCGTTGAAGTACAGGACGCGGATTTGAAAAAGCAAGTCCAATATCAGATACTGCAATTCCAATAGTTTTTTTACCTAAATCTAAACCTGCTATTGTTTGCCCAGGCAAAAGATGTATCATAACTTCGTTTATATTAATAATAGCCATAGAGTCTATAATTTAAGTCTTTTAGTGTTTTAGGTTTATACTTATATTATTTATTCACGTATCAATATTCTTGCACTTGCAAACGCAGCCTTGTATAGCCAGTAATGAATATAAAAAATAAAAAGCGGAAAGGCATAGTATGTCTGTTGATCAAGAAACAGTCAAGCGGGTAGCACATTTAGCGCGTATTGCTGTCCATGGTGATGAAGCAGAACGCATAACAAAAGAACTCAATGCTATTTTAGGTTTTGTAGAACAATTGAGTGAAGTTGATGTCAGTAACGTTGAACCATTAACATCAGTGATGCCAATGGCATTACGAATGCGTGAAGATATTGTTGCAGATGGTGACATAGTAACAGATATCGTAGCAAATGCGCCTATTATGGAAGAGAATTTTTTTCTTGTCTCAAAAGTCGTTGAGTAATTTTTGGTATTTTAAAAGTTTGAGAACCAATATGACCGATTTAACAACCTTCACAATTGCACAAGCGCGTGATGCTCTCATAAAAAAAGAGTTCAAAGCAATTGAATTAACAGAAGCTTATTTAAAAGCAATTGAATTGGCTAATTCAACTTTAAATGCTTATGTGACAATAACAGCAGAACAAGCAAGAAAAATGGCTGCTGAATCAGATGTTCGTTTATCGAAAGGGAAAGGAAGGCTTTTAGAAGGAATTCCACTAGGAATTAAGGATCTTTTTGCAACACATGGTGTTCATACTCAGGCCTGCTCACATATTCTTGATGGTTTTAAACCTCACTATGAATCAACTGTGACCGCTAATTTATGGCAAGATGGAGCCGTTATGCTAGGTAAGCTTAATATGGATGAGTTTGCTATGGGGTCTTCAAATGAAACATCATATTATGGTCCAGTTATTAGTCCTTGGAGAAAAAACGGCTCCAATGAAAAACTTGTGCCTGGTGGTTCTTCAGGTGGTTCTGCAGCTGCTGTTGCAGCACAGATTTGTGCTGGTGCAACAGCGACAGATACAGGCGGCTCAATACGCCAACCAGCAGCATTCACTGGAACAGTAGGGATTAAACCAACTTATGGACGTTGTTCTCGGTGGGGTATTATCGCTTTTGCCTCATCACTTGATCAAGCTGGGCCTATCGGAAAAAATGTTCGCGATTGTGCTATTTTACTTAAATCGATGGCTTCTTTTGATGAAAAAGATTCTACTTCTGTTGATATGCCCGTTCCTGATTATGAAAGTTATCTTGGTCGATCAATCAAAGGAATGAAGATTGGTATTCCAAAAGAATACCATATGGAAGGGATGTCTTCTGAAATTGTCGAGCTTTGGCAAAAAGGAATAAATTGGCTAAAAGAAGCAGGTGCTGAAATAAGTTATATTTCTTTACCGCATACCAAGTATGCTTTGCCTGCTTACTATATTGTAGCTCCTGCAGAAGCGTCTTCTAATTTAGCGCGTTATGATGGTGTTCGTTTTGGTCTCCGCATACCAGGGAAAGACATCATTGAAATGTATGAAAAGACTCGTTCAGCTGGGTTTGGTGATGAAGTTAAGCGGCGTATTTTGATTGGAACTTATGTTCTCTCATCAGGTTATTATGATGCTTATTATTTGAGAGCTCAAAAAGTACGAACATTAGTAAAACATGATTTTGATCAATGTTTTGCTGCTGGGATTGATGCTATTCTCACACCTGCAACTCCAACACCCGCTTTTGGCATTGCTGATGAAAAAATAAAAAATGATATGGTGGCAATGTATCTTAATGATATTTTTACTGTACCAGTTAATATGGCTGGGTTACCAGGGATCTCTATTCCTGCTGGTCTTTCATCAAATGGTCTACCACTAGGATTGCAATTGATTGGTAAACCTTTTGCTGAAGAAGTTATTTTTCAAATAGCATACATTATAGAACAAGCAGCTGGAATGTTTAGCCCTGAAAAATGGTGGATATAATAACAGAAAAGCATTTCTCTCATACCAGAGAGATGCTTTTAGGAAGTATAAACCATTATGTTCATACTGTGTGGTTTTTATCCACCAAGGTATGCTTCTTTAACACGTGGATCAGAGAGCATGGCTTTGCTTTCGCCATGAAATAAAACATGCCCCACCTCTAAAATATAAGCATAGTCTGCAATGGAAAGTGCTGCAAATGCATTTTGTTCAATGAGAAGAATAGTTTTTCCCATATCGTTAATTTTTTGGATAATCGAAAAAATTTCTCGAACAAGAAGTGGTGCTAATCCCAAAGAGGGTTCATCTAATATTATCATGTCAGGATTACTCATGAGTGCACGGCCTACAGCGAGCATTTGTTGTTCACCACCTGACATTGTTCCTCCTAACTGTTTTGCTCTTTCACGTAGGCGTGGAAAGAGTTCAAATACCCATTCGATATCGCGGGCAATCCCTAGCTTATCATGACGGATATAAGCCCCTAAATATAGATTTTCTAAAACAGTGAGATGAGGCATAATGCGCCGTCCTTCAGGACTGAGAGCAATACCTAATTGCAAAATTTTTTCTGGTGACTTTTTGATAATTGATTCGCCTTTATAGGTAATTTCTCCATAAATAGATCGATTAAGTCCTGTAATAGAGCGTACAATGCTGCTTTTTCCCGCACCATTAGCACCTATTAAAGTTACTATACTTCCTTTTTTGATAGACATAGAAAGGTTTTGGATAGCTTTAATGGCACCATAATGAACATGAAGATTTTTGATTTTAAGAATATTCATAGAAATCTCCACCAAGATAAGCTTCAATAACTTTAGGGTTTTTACGAATTTCATCTGGTGTGCCATTGGCAATGCAACAGCCATATTCCATTACCCAAATATAGTGGGAAAGCTCCATAACAACTTTCATATCGTGTTCAATAAGCAGAATTGTAAGATCAAAGTCTTTTTGCACTTTTGCTATGAATTTTCTAAGATCTTCACTCTCTTGTGCATTCATACCAGCAACAGGTTCATCAAGAAGAAGTAATTTAGGTTCTGTTGCTAGAGCGCGCGCGATTTCTAAACGTCTTTGTATACCATAGGGTAGAGTTATTGCAGATTGATTGGCGAGGTGATCAAGTTGTAGTCGCTCAAGAAGCTCCATTGAATTTCTATAGACTTCTTTTTTCTCTTTCATTGCTTTTGGAAAAAAAAGAGCTGAAGAAAACCATGGATGCTTTTGTCTAATATGAGCTCCTACCATAACATTTTGTAAGACTGTTAACCCTGAAAAAAGGCGAATATTTTGAAAGGTTCGTGCAATGTGACGTCTACAGATAATATAGGGAGGAGCTCCAGAAATTTTTTGTTCATCAAAAAAAATGCTCCCACTGGTAGGGGTATAAAATCCGGAAATCATATTAAAAACAGTTGTTTTTCCAGCACCATTTGGACCAATTAAACCAGTAATTGTTCCTCGTTTGATTGCCATATTAATATTATTTACAGCAATCAATCCGTCAAAACGCATCACGATATCATTGAGTAAAAGGATGGTATCGTTCATAGCTTTTCCCCAGTATTAGAGAACTTCTTACGTGACAAAAAGCTATAAATCTTATTCCATGAAAATTCATTTTGTCCCAACAAACCTTTTCTCCAAAATAAGATAATAATGAGCAATAGAAGAGAAAAAACAACCATTCTGAGCCCTGGTGTTTCTGGGATATGTATAAAACCTAAGTTAAATGGACTTTCAATAATACGAAGCCATTCAAGCATGACTGTAATAATAATGCTACCAATAATGCTCCCTGTAATTGAACCAAGCCCACCAGCAACAACAATCATCAAAATATTAAAAGTTAGCAAGAAGTTGAACATTTTAGGGTCAATTGTTGAAATAAGAGAAGCCATCAATGCTCCCCCTATACCTGCAAAAAATGCACCAACAGTAAAGGAAAAGCTACGGTAGAAAAAAGCATTAATCCCCATTATTTTTGCAGCAATTTCATCATCACGAATAGCACGCAATACGTTACCCGTGTTGCTTCGCAATAAGAGAATAATAAAGATAACTGTGAATGCTAACCAACCATAGTTCCACCATAATGTCGCATTTTGAGGTATTCCTTTAATTCCTAAAGAGCCATTTGTTAAGGATGTTGTGTTTGTAATAACAATGCGAATAATTTCTGCAAAACCCAATGTTGCAATTCCAAGATAATCACCACTAAGTCGTAAGATAGGAAGTGCAATCAATAAACCTACAACTGCAGCACACAAACCACTTACAATAACGGCTAGAAAAAAAGGTAATTGCAGATGATGCAACGGTTCAGCTATAGGTTCAAGAATCCACATCATTTCTTTTTGTTCAGGAGAGAGAAGTAAAATTGCGCACACATAAGCACCAACGGCCATGAAGCCAGCATGTCCAAGAGAAAACATACCCGTAAAACCGTAAATTAAATTAAGGGAAATGGCTAATATCGCATTAATAGCAATAAGATTGATAATACGAAGTGTGTAATCATTAAAATGGTTATCAGCATAAAACAAGAGGCCTATAAAGACTAAAATACTGATACACGATAGAAAAGTTGTAGTGGATTTTACCATTTAAATTTTCTCCTGACTTTTTTTGCCCATTAATCCTGTGGGCATTATCAATAAAATCAGAATTAATAAAATAAAAGCAAAAGCATCTCGATATCCAGATAATGCGGGAAAGAATGCGATAATCATAATTTCAATGAATCCAAGTAACACCCCCCCAAACATTGCTCCTGGAATTGAGCCAATACCTCCAATAACGGCAGCGATAAATGCTTTGAGTCCAGGAAGAACGCCCATATAAGGATGGATTTGAGGATAACGTAGTGACCACATAATACCCGCGATAGCTGCAAGTGCTGAACCTATCCCAAATGTAAATGCAATGACTTTATTGACAGAAACACCCATCAAACGCGTCGTTTCAATATCATAAGAGATTGCACGCATAGCAAGACCAGGTTTTGTTTTATGGATAATCCATAGTAATAAAATAATGAGAATAAACGAAACAATAGGAACAATCAGAGACATGGGAGCAATTCTAATGATTTTATCCGTTCCTGCTTCTAAATACCATAAGAACGGTATTACAAGAAAATCTGGCTGTTTTACACTTTTCGGGACACCGCTAAAGAGTACAGTAGCAAGATTTTCAATAAAAAAGGAAATTCCTATCGCACCTATAAGCGCTGAAATACGCGGAGCATGGCGTAAAGGTTTATAAGCAAATTGATCAATAGTAATTCCCACAGCACTTGTAATAAAAGTTGAAAAACAGAGAGCTAAAATCCAAATCGGTGTAAACTCTTGTGGAGAAATTTTAAAATAATAAATGAACCCTAAAATAAGAATTAAAAAAGCAGCAATCCAATAAACTGGAGGATATTTTTTGAATCCTATAAACACCGAATAATAAATGAGAACAGCGAGTAATAAAAGAAGGATAGCAGCCCAAGCAGGCATAAAGCTAATTGTGGAAAAGAAAACAAAATACGCTCCCAACATAAAGATATCGCCATGAGCAAAATTAATGAGTCTCAGTATACCATAGACCATAGTGTAACCAATAGCGATAAGTCCATAAAGAGATCCTAATGCTAGTGCATTAAAAAAATACTGGATGAACATTTCAGTGCTCATCTTTCATCCTTCCACATTTGTTAGTTCACATAGGATAAAATTAAAAAACCACTAAATTTTAATTGAGATAAGAATCCTTAACTAATTCTTGTATTTTGATTAGCACAATCTCTAACTTTTTAAAAAGCAGGTTTGACTTCATCTAAATAGACACGTTTCCCGTTCTTTATTTCAATTATGCCAATAGGAATTTTAGGGTTATGATTTTCATCCATGGACATATCACCAAAAGGGGTTTGAAAATCTTTTAATTGGCTAAGTGCAATAGTGATTTTTTCACGATCAGCACTATCAGCATTTTCAATAGCTTTCATAAACATCATATAACTCGTATATCCCAAAACAGAATTGATATTTGGTTCTTTATCTGGATAGGCTGCTTTCCATTCATTAGTGAATTCTTTTGCAGCTTCTGACATATTCGGCATATTTTCACTGTAGGGAAGTGTTGTATGTAAGAAGCCTTCTGCGGCTTTTCCTGCAATTGCAATGGTCTCTGGATTATCCATGGCATCTCCACCCATAATTTTAAACTTTGCACCTAACTCACGTGCTTGTTTCATAATGATGGCACCTTCAGAAAAGTAAGATGGAATAAATAAGATATCAGGTTTTTGCGCTATAATCTGTGTAAGAACAGCAGAAAAATCCTGATCTCCAGAATTATAGTTTAAATTTAAGATAACTTCACCACCTAATTTTTTGAAAGCACGCGTAAAATAACTTGCAAGACCAATTGCATAATCGTTTGATATATCTTTAAGGATAGCTGCTTTTTTTGCGTGTAAAGTTTGACTTACATAGGTTGCAATCCCTATACCTTGATAGGAATCAATGAAGCAAGTACGAAAATAATACTTTTTACCCTGTGTAACAAGCGGATTTGTTGAAGACGTAGCAATGCTTGGAGTCTTTGCTTTTTCAGATATTTCTCCACCAGCCAACGAGAGTGAAGAGCCATAACTACCGATGATTCCATTAACTTTTTCACTTGCAGTTAAACGCATAACAGCATTAGCAGCTTCTACCTTATCAGATTTATTATCAATAATAATAAGTTCCACTTTGCGCCCCAATATTTCTGGGACTTTTTTATGTGCCAATTCTATGCCTCTAATTTCAAGTTGGCCTCCAAATGCATTTTGACCACTTAACGGAAGATAAACACCAATTTTGATAGGTTCATTCGCATAGACATTTACTACAAGTGCTATGACAGCTGTGAGTATAATAAGAACTCTCTTCAATTGCATTGCGCACTTTCCTTAATTTAGTTGCGATCTCTGCACCTTATCTTGAACTTCTTTATCATGCAAGTTATGCATTAGTGAAAATATTATTGTATGAAGAATCTTTTATATTTTTTCGGTACTTTCGGTACTTATTGTACGGTTATATAGAGCATACGATCAAACATTTTTGTAAATATTCGTGTTGTTACTAAAACAAGGAGTTACGACAATATGGGGAAATCTTAATCTTGGGGCTTGCGTGTTGGTGCAAGAGCAATGTTTACTTAAGCATAGAGAATCAATGTCGTACAATTTAGAGCTACAGGGTCACATTTTATTATGACGAGTAAGGATATATTAAAGGATTGTTCCCTATCTGAGGATAGTGTAGGTACTTGTGGTGAGATTATTGAAATTAGTGGTGTCATTAAATGGTTTGATGGCAGTAAGGGATATGGATTTATTGTACCTGATATGCCTAATTTCCCTGATATATTATTGCATGTCACGGTGATGCGTAGGGATGGTTTTCAAACAGCTTTGGAGGGTGCTAAAGTTATCTGTGCTGTGGAAAAAACTGAACGCGGGTTAAAGTGCGTTCAGGTGAAATCTATAGACTGTTCTTCAGCGATTCATCCATCAGAAATTCCAGCACGTACACATGTTGTTGTTGCTCCAGAAAGTGGTTTAGAGCGTGCAATTGTCAAATGGTTTAATCGCGATAAGGGATTCGGTTTTCTTAGCCGCGGGCAGGGAACAGAAGATATTTTTATTCATATGGAAACATTGCGTCGTTTTGGTTTAGCAGAGCTTCGTTCTGGTCAAGTTGTTCTTGTCCGTTTTGGAAAAGGCGAGAAAGGTTTGATGACAGCAGAAATTTATCCGGATATAGGAATTCCTTTTACTACGCATTGAATTGCACTTTTAAAGTTACATATCTTCTTTATTTTTTAAGAGAAGAGGGGGGGGGGGGCAAGCGTAAGCAGAATTAGCTATTGGACCAACAAGTTCAAGAAGAAATCTATCTGTAAAGCCGTAAATCAGATGAAACAGATTGCAAATATTGCATTAAGGCCAATAAGAAGATAATTCTCTTAAGTTTTTACTTTTTAAATTCTGATACTTTTATTTTATTCAACAAAGTTGAAGCGTTTTCTATAGTGGAGATAAAAATGTTAAAGCCTTTTAGAAAAGGGCGTAGTGTTGTATTGACGCTGGTTTTTATGTTAGAAGTAAATATAGCTGTAGCAAGGAAGCCCGTAGAGTTCCCTATTCATCCCGTCCCTTTAAAAATACAGACAAAGCAGGGTATGATCTCTTACAGAGTAGAGATTGCTTTTACGCAGTCTCAGGCAGCTGCTGGTTTAATGTATCGCACTGATTTTCCACGTGATCGCGCAATGCTTTTTAGACAGCAGGAAAGTAAGCAGCTAAAGGAAAAGGATACGCAGGAATTTTTTATGTGGATGGCAAATACACCTTTACCCTTAGATATGATTTTCTTGAATGCTGAGGGAATTATAGTATCAATTGTCGAAAAAACGTCCCCATTTTCCACGGATACTATTTCATCGGGAGTACCTGCAACTTTTGCTCTTGAGGTTAATGCTGGTGAGATTTCTGAAAAACAAATAGAAAAGGGACAGAGAGTTTTTCATCCCGCTATTTGTGGAAAATGTGAAGGTGATGCAAAATGACAGCAGAAGATATTCGTTTTTTTGAATATGATGGTTTGCGATTTGCTTATCGAGAAGAAGGACAGGGGGCGCCTATTTTGTTGATTCATGGTTTTGGGTCTTCTGCACGTGTGAATTGGTATGCAACTGGTTGGTTTCGCACCCTTACTGAAGCAGGATATCGTGTTATTGCTCTTGATAATCGCGGACACGGAGATTCAACTAAAAGTTATGATCCTTGCTTTTATACACCTCAAGCTATGGCTAGCGATGCGGTTAGATTGTTGCAACATTTGGAATTATCTAGAGCACATGTTATGGGATATTCTATGGGAGCTCGAATTAGCGCATTTATGGCTCTTTTGTATCCGACATATGTACACAGCGTCATTTTTGGTGGCTTAGGTATTGGTATGGTGACGGGAGCAGGGGATTGGGAACCTGTTGCTGAGGCTCTTTTAGCAGAAGATATTTCTACTATTACCAATCCGCGTGGTATGATGTTTCGGAAATTTGCAGATCAAACTAAAAGCGATAGGCGTGCTCTGGCTGCTTGTGTGGTAACATCAAAACAAGACTTAACAGCATCTGAGGTTTACAAAATAAAACAACCTGCGCTTGTTGCTGTTGGTTCATTAGATGAAATTAGCGGTGAAGCAGAACCGTTAGCAGCTTTATTGCCCTTTGGCGAAGCATTATCAATTCCTGGGCGAGACCATATGCTTGCTGTAGGAGATAAGGTTTATAAAAAAGGCGTTATCGATTTTCTTTCTCGTTATCCTATTGTTGGAAACTATTCATAAATTTTAAAATTCACAGAAATATCCAATGTTTTTTATCTTGGATAAAATGAAAAGCTTATTCAGAGGTTTGGCTATTATGGTGTGAATTTTTATGAAAAGATATGAAAAATAACAATAAAGTTTATTAGCGTAGCTTACGTTTTGTATATGGGTGAACTTTCCTTTTATAGGTTAACCGAGTATACTTTAGAGATAGTTAGAGAGGATTATTTAAAAATTATTGGCAATAGAATTGTTCAATAAACAAAGTAGTTTTACAAGAGAAGAATGCTTTTGTTTTATAAAACCATATTTTTAATAGACAAAAAATATAAGTGATTTGTCAATATTTTATCAGAATATGCTTGTATATGCGATGTTGAAATTGGGGATAAGATGAAAATTATTTAGAACTTACATTTTTCTAACTATTTTTTTACTTTTGAATCTATACGATTATATTTAGTAATGGTAGACCATTTTTATAAAGGTACTTTAATAAATGTGTTAAGATAGTGTTATTTTGTGTATAGGTAATATAAGTAAAAATTGAAATTAAAATTTACTATATCTTAGGACTGCCTTATTTACCCTCCAGGATTTAAATTAAGAGTCTCAAAAGACAGGAGAGCATGGTGAATGCTGATGAAATAAGAAAACTTGATAGTTATTTTAAAAACATATTCCAAAATTCAGCATTGCAAGTAAGAGCACGGCCTAAAAAGGATGATTCTTGTGAGCTTTATATCGGGAATGAGTTTTTAGGTATTATTTATCGAGATGAAGATGAGGACGAACTATCCTACAATTTCTCAATGGCTATATTAGATATTGATTTAGGAAACTAATTCGTTGTGAATAGTTGGATAAAATATTTTTGCAATTGAATTAAGTTTCATATGAGTTTTAATGCCTTAAAGCTCGTATGATCATTTCGTGCAATAATAAGGTGGTCATGAATAGTAATACCTAACGCATTTGCTGCATCTTTTAATATATGTGTCATTGTTATATCTGCTTTAGAAGGTTTTGCATCACCAGAAGGATGATTGTGTACTAAGATGAGTCCTGCTGCGGATAATTCTAAAGCTCGAGAAATGACTTCACGCGGATAGACAGGAGTGTGATCAATGGTTCCAGTTTGTTGCACTTCATCAGCGAGTAAACCATTTTTTTTATCAAGAAATAAGATACGAAATTGTTCACGTGTTTCATGAGCCATAACGGCTTTACAATAAGCTAATACTTTATCCCATGAAGAAAAAATATCACGTTTAAACAATTCTGCACGAGCAAGACGTCCAGCAACATCTGAAATAATTTTTAAGTCAATTGCAGTTGCCGGACCGCATCCTTGAATCTCTTGAAGTCGGTGAATATCAGCACCCAATACTTCTGCTAGGGAGCCAAAACGCGCTATCAAGTTTTTGGCTATTGGTTTTGTATTCGCTCGAGGGATAGTGCGAAAAAGTAATAATTCAAGGTATTCATAATCTTCAATTGCATTTCCTTTTGACTTTAAATAGCGTTTACGGAGACGTTCACGATGTCCTTGGTAATGCTTATGTGTTTGTGAATTTTTCTGAAGCTTTTCACTTTTTATTTCCGGTATTGGACTAAGTGAGAGATTTGGTGTCAATGCAAAGTGATTACTTTGGATATCTCCCTTTTTATTTATTTTTTTAGCCATAGCATTTCTACATTTATTTAAGCATTTAAGCTTGAAATATAAAAAATATTTTTAGGAGATTGTGTAAAAATTTCGCATCCTTCATTTGTTACGCCAATTGTATGTTCATACTGTGCGGTAAGAGATCGATCACGTGTAACGGCAGTCCAACCGTCAGATAAAATTTTAACCTGTGGTTTCCCAAGGTTGATCATCGGCTCAATTGTAAATATCATACCTTGTTTTAGTTCTATTCCTTCCCCAGGATTTCCATAATGAAGTATATTGGGTGCATCATGAAAAAGCTGTCCGATTCCATGTCCGCAAAAATCTCTTACAATTGAACATCGTTCAGATTCTGCATAATTTTGAATGGCTGCACCAATATCACCCGTAGTTGCACCCGGTTTGACTACAGAAATTCCTCTCATAAGACTTTCATATGTTATTCTTAGAAGACGTTCTGCAGCACGTCTGATTTTTCCAACAGGGTACATGCGGCTTGAATCTCCGTGCCAACCATCGTGAATAAAGGTCACATCAATATTAACAATATCACCTTCTTGCAAGGGTCTGCTATTGGGGATTCCATGGCAAACAACATGATTGATGGATGTACAGCATGAATGACTGTATCCATGGTAATTCAGGTCAGCAGGAAGAGCACCTTGTTTAGCACCAAAAATAAATACAAAATCATCAATTTCTTGCGTAGTTACACCAGGCTTAATAATATCCGTAAGTGCATCAAGACATTCCGCAGCAATGCGACCGACTTTACGCATTTTAGCAAAAGCATCTTCGTCAAAAATACGGATCTGTCCGTTAAATTTTAAGGGTATTTTATTATATTCAATATAATCAGTCATTGCTTTTTCTATATTTCTATTTTCACTCTATGAATCGGAAAAATGCCTTCTGCACTTACGTGACATTTTATAGCGTAAAATTCTACTCCTGATTTTAATGCTAAATCAAATGTACGTCTATAGATTGGATCAAGGTCATCGCAGATTGTAAAAGCTGAACAATCCTCTCGTTGAATTATATAAAGCATAGCGGCTCGTTTTCCTTGTTGCACAACTTTTATGAGCTCTTCAAGATGACGTGTGCCACGTTTTGTTACAGTATCAGGAAACTCTGCTAACCCTTTTTGGCGCATAAAATGGACATTTTTGACTTCTAGATAACAGTCAGGAACGATGCCATCACACAGAAGAAAGTCGATCCGTGATTGTGTTCCATAACGTTGTTCTTTCAAAGTGGTTTTGTATTTACTTAATTCGGGTAATAATCCATTTTGAATTGCTTCTAATGCAAGTCTGTTTGGTAAAGCCGTGTTGATGCCAACTAAAGTATTATTTACTTCAATAATTTCTAATCGATATGCGTATTTTCGTTTGGAGTTGTTATTATATGAAAGCCAAATATTGGTGTTTGGAGTTATTAATCCAAGCATCGATCCTGTATTAGGGACTGACACGGTAAACATGTGTTGGTTATCCCATTTAACGTCAGCAAGAAAACGTTTATAACGACGGATAAGCTTTGCAGGAAAAAGTTTTGGAATAAAGAGCATATTCCTCTCTTAAAACGCATAGTTTTATAATTCAACTCAGATTGTGTTTTGTAAAATATTATATGTTAAATAATCCATGGTTAACATTAAAGTGATCTACATAGTCGCTCTAAGATTTAAAAACTAAATTTTGTTTTTGCTTTCATAATTTATTGTTAATATTTTTCATCATGAATTTTGAATGAGAATATAATATTGACTATAATTTGTTATTAAAAAGGTTATTTCTTGGAATATTCTCTTTAAAAGATTGCGTTTAAAAAAAAACAACGATAGGAGCATAATATATAGAATTAGGTAGAATTAATGGCCGGAACCAATAAGAATCGTAAAAATTTAACAGATGGTCCAATTATTATTTTAGTCGAACCGCAGTTGCCTGAGAATATTGGTATGGTAGCAAGAGCTATGGCGAATTTTGGGCTTTCTAAGCTTCGGTTAGTCAAACCTCGAGAAATATTTCCAAATGAAAAAGCCAGGGCTGCAGCAAGCAAAGCAGATCATGTCATTAATGAGGCAATAGTTTTTGATACATTACGTGATGCGATTGCGGATTTGCATTATATTTTTGCTACAACGGCACGTGAAAGATGTGGTTTTAAGACCGTCAAAAGTGCTGTTGAAGCAGCGAGTATGCTACGTCAGCGTGAGAGGATTGGGCATCAAACGGGTATTTTATTTGGAAGAGAAAGGTGTGGATTAGAAAATGATGAAATCAGTCTTGTTGATGAAATCATCACTTTTCCAGTTAATCCTGCTTTTGCATCACTCAATATTGCGCAAGCGGTTTTGCTTATATCTTACGAATGGATGAAATCAGGTTTAGAAAATGTGAGCGATACGGCTTTTCGTACTGTAGAGATGGAGCCGGCAAATAAAGCAACGTTTCATGGTTTTTTATCTCAATTAGAAGAAGCTTTGGATATTCGTGGATATTTTAGGCCCCGAGAACGCAAAGAAGTGATGCTTGCAAATCTACGTTCTGTTTTTACACGTGCTAATTTTAGTGAATCTGAGGTTCACTTGCTACGAGGGATTGTCTCTTCATTGGATCATTTTTCTCCTCAATTACCGCGGGGAAGCGGTGCACCCGTAGATCGTGAACGTAAAAAATTAAAAACAAGTGTGAAATCCAATGAATAAACGGCCTGTTCTTTTTTTTGATAGTGGCATTGGTGGTTTAACAGTATTGAGGGAAGTGCGCGTTCTTGTTCCTGAAATGCAATTTATTTATGTTGCTGATGATGCGGGATTTCCTTATGGGAATTGGAAAGAAAATGTTCTGAAAAAAAGAATTTTAAAGATTTTCACAAATCTTTTAACACTCTATAATCCCGCCTTATGTGTAATTGCTTGCAATACGGTTTCTACACTAATGATGACTGATTTACGAGAGAAATTTCCTCATATTCTTTTTGTAGGAACAGTTCCCGCAATTAAATCAGCAGCTGAACAAACAAAATCTGGTTTTATTTCAGTATTAGCCACTCCTGGAACAGTGAAGCGTGCTTATACTTATGAATTAATCAATACTTTTGCTGCTCAATGTCATGTTCAGCTAGTTGGAAGTGAAAAACTTGCTGGATTTGCTGAAGATTATTTACGTGGAAAGCCTATAGATTTGGAAGAATTACGTCACGAAATACTTCCGTGCTTTGTTGAGAAAAATGGCAAATATACTGATATTATTGTTTTAGCTTGTACACATTACCCTTTTTTGATGAAATTTTTTCGTAAACAAGCTTTATGGCCAGTTGAATGGATTAATCCAGCAAAAGCTGTAGCCAAACACACAAGAACATTATTACCGAAAAGAGAGAATCGCCAAAACATAAAGAAGCATAAAGATTTTGCTTTATTTACATCGCAAAATGTAACCCCTTCAACAGAGCGTTTATTAAAAGGATTTAGCTTAAATATTGTGAAAGGAGTTGACTTTGCAGTGCAAGATCAATAAAATCCTCTCCAGCTTTCTCTTTCGAGAAAATGGCATTAATTGACGTGTCCCGTGGATAATTTTGCATGTTATATGTTAAAGAGTCCTGTCAGTCTTTTGATTTGAAGGCAAAGGAGGGCGCGTTTCCTTGAGATCTTACTGTAGGATCTTATTTCTGTTTTTAAAGGAAATGCGATGAGCAAACGCGAAACAACGAAGTATAAAATTGATCGCCGTATGGGAGAAAATATTTGGGGGCGACCGAAATCTCCTGTGAACCGTCGTGATTATGGTCCGGGTCAGCATGGACAACGCCGTAAAGGAAAGCTTTCTGACTATGGTGTGCAATTGCGTGCTAAGCAGAAATTAAAAGGATTTTACGGTGATATCTCAGAAAAACAATTCCGTAAAACTTATGAAGAAGCTGCTCGTCGACGTGGTGATACTGGTGAAAATCTTATCGGGCTTTTGGAATCACGTTTAGATTCTGTCGTCTACCGTGCGAAATTTGTGCCTACGATCTTCGCTTCTCGTCAATTTATCAATCATGGTCATGTCAATGTAAATGGTCGGCGCACGAATATTCAATCGTATCGTTGTAAACCAGGTGATGTTATCGAAGTTCGTGAAAAGTCAAAACAGCTTGTTTTGGTACTAGAATCTGTGCAGTTAGCAGAGCGTGATGTGCCTGAGTATATTGATGCAGATCATAATCAGATGAAAGCGACGTTTACGCGTGTTCCTGCTTTTGCAGATGTTCCTTATGCTGTGCAAATGGAACCCAATTTGGTTGTTGAATTTTATTCTCGTTAAATTCTTTATAGGGGAGTTTTACTCTCTGTCGTTTTATTATACGCCAGAAGTGTTGTTTTGCTTTATAGTGTTTAAAGCTAACAAGTAGTTTTTGTGAATGGCATTATATCAAGTTTATTGTTATATTTTATAACAATATGGCTTGTATAGGTCTGTTTCTTTTCTCTGTGGATCAATGGAATATCTCGTTTAAGCTGTGTGACGTCTGTTGTTATCTTTGTCATTTTTGCAGAACAAGCTATTTATTGTGCAGAATTATGGATAATATTTCACTCGGATATCAAGCAATGGGAGAGAATATAGAGAAAACTGATTCTTTTGTGAAAGAAACTGATAATTGTCATCCGATATTTCGAGTTGCTCCTTCAACTGTGGAGTTTCATAAACTGCGTAAACGGCTTTTACGTCATATACGGCAAGCATTAGATGATTTTTCCATGCTTTCTTCAGGAAAAAAATGGCTTATTGCTTTATCAGGTGGAAAGGATTCTTATGGCCTCTTAGCGCTTCTTTTAGATTTAAAATGGCGCGGTCTTTTGCCTGTTGAAATTCTAGCTTGTAATCTTGATCAAGGGCAACCAGGCTTTCCAAAATATGTTCTTCCAGACTTTTTAGATTCTTATAATATCCCATATCGTATTGAGTATCAGGATACTTATTCCATTGTTACAGATAAATTGGCACATACGCAAACATATTGTTCACTTTGTTCGCGATTGAGACGTGGTAACTTATATCGTATTGCACGTGAAGAGGGATGTTCTGCATTAGTTCTTGGACATCATCGTGATGATGTTTTAGAAACATTTTTTATGAATTTGTTTCATGGTGGACGATTAGCAGCCATGCCTGGAAAGCTTATAAACGACGAAGGAGATCTTTTTGTTTTGCGTCCTCTTGTTTACGCTGCTGAAGAAGATATGGAAAAATTTTCACAAGCAATGCGGTTTCCTATCATTCCTTGTAATCTTTGTGGTAGCCAGGATGGTTTACAACGCTATGCAATGAAAGAAATGCTAAAGGATATCGAAAAAAGAATGCCAGGACGTAAAGATACTATGATTCGCGCCTTAACAAATGTCCGCCCAAGCCATTTGCTCGATAAAAAAATTTTTGATTTTGGAAGCTTATTATAAAGCTGAGTTATTTAAGTACAGGAAGTTTAGCCTTATATTTTCAAACTGCTATTCCATAAAGATCATAAGCATCTGATTTTTCGATTTTTACGGTAACAAATTCGCCGACACGTAGCGGTCGTCGTGATGATATATGTACAACACCATCTATTTCCGGAGCATCATATTGACTACGACCTTTAGCAATTTTTCCTTGACTTTCATCAATGAGAACTTGGAGTCTTTTTCCGATTTTTTTCTTTAAAAGATGAGTAGAAATTTGTTGTTGTTTTGCCATAAAGCGATGCCAGCGGTTTTCTTTTACTTCTTCAGAAATGTTTCCTAATCCCAAATCATTTGCAACAGCACCTTTTACTTCTTCATATTTAAAGCATCCAGCTCGTTCAATTTTTGCTTCTTCTAGCCATTCAAGGAGTATATTAAAATCTTCATTTGTTTCGCCTGGAAAGCCGACAATAAATGTTGATCGTAAGGAGAGATCCGGACAAATTTTTCTCCACTTTTCAATTCTACGATTTATTTTTTCCATAAGAGCAGGACGTTTCATATTGCGTAAAACAGTTGGTGAAGCATGCTGAAAAGGAATATCTAGATAAGGAAGAATTTTTTTTGCAGCCATAAGTTCAATAACTTCGTCAACATGAGGATAAGGATAAACATAATGTATGCGTATCCAAATACCCATATTGCCTAGTTCACGACAAAGATCAAAAAATTTTGTTTTTATTGTACGCTCTTTCCAAGAGCTTTCGAGATATTTAATATCAATGCCATAAGCACTCGTATCTTGTGAGATAACTAAAAGCTCTTTTACACCGGCCTGTACAAGTTTTTCAGCTTCGCGAAGAACATCATTAATAGGACGCGAAGTAAGATTACCACGTAAAGTAGGAATAATACAAAAACTACATCGATTAGAACATCCTTCAGAGATTTTTAAGTAGGCATAATGACGAGGTGTTAAACGAATGCCTTGCGGGGGAACTAAATCGACAAAGGGATCATGACGTGGGGGAATTGCTGTATGAACAGCTTGTATAACACTTTCATAGGCTTGTGGTCCTGTAATGGCTAATACACTAGGATGTGCTTGACGTATAACATCAGGATCAGAACCAAGACAGCCGGTTACAATAACTTTTCCATTTTCTTTGAGGGCTTTATTAATATTAGCTAATGATTCACGTCTAGCAGAATCAAGAAAACCACAGGTGTTTACAATAACGACATCAGCACCTCGATGATTATGTGAGATTTCATAACCTTCAGACCGGAGTCTTGTAATAATTCGCTCAGAATCTACCAGTGCTTTTGGACATCCAAGTGAGACAAAACTAATACGAGGTGCTACCATGATAAAACCTGCAACTTTAATAACGATTAAATTTTATTTGCTATTTTAAATTCATTAAGAATGAAAGTGCTCTTTATTTTTGATACATATGCAATAAAATTTTTTACAAAGTTATCTGTTTTTAGCTAAAACACTTTATGACTACATATGTCATTATTACTGAATGTGGCATAACACGACAAAAATACCAAATAATTTTTTACTAAATCTATGAATATTCTAGGCATTCTAATATTTACGAATGAGTCCAATAAGTTTACCTTCTATTTTTACACGCTCGGATCCATATATACGTGTTTCGTAGTGAGGATTTGCTGCTTCTAATGCAATAGAGGCTCCTTTGCGTCGATAACGTTTTAAAGTTGCTTCCTTTTTATCAATAAATGCAACAATAATTTCACCTGTTATTGCTGTGCTCTGGCGTTTAACAATTATAATATCTTTATCAAGAATACCAGCTTCAATCATAGAATCATCTCTGACTTCTAAAGCATAGTGTTCACCCGAATTAATCATATCTTGTGGTAAAGAAAGCGTATCTGTTTGTTGTATTATAGAGGAGATAGGTATACTTGCACCAATGCGGCCCATAATAGGAATAATGACATTCTCTTTCTTTTCTACCTTAAAGTTACCAAGATCACCAAAGTTTTTTGATATTTTTCTTTTATTTTTCTCTATCATATTAGGAGAAATTTTACGAGCTAAAGAAAGATTAAATGTTATTTTATCTGGAAGTCGAATTATCTCCACTGCGCGAGCACGATTCGGCAAGCGGCGTATAAAACCTCGTTGTTCTAAGGCTATCATTAGCTTATGAATGCCAGACTTTGAAGAAAGTTCCAATGCAGTTTTCATTTCATCAAAGGAAGGAGGAACACCAGTTTCTTTCATATGATTATGGATGAACAAGAGTAGCTCATATTGTTTACATGTTAGCATTCAATATTCCAATCACAAGAATCAAAAATAAGAAAAAGTATTAAATAAAATATAATTATTTTATAAATATTATAAATTTTTTTTGATATAAAATAAAAATATTTACTTTATTATTATTGAGTTATAATTATTATAAAGTAACAATTATTTATTTGCATTAATAAATAATTACATGTTATAATATAAATTTTAATTTTAGTTATGTATTAAGATATTTTTATATATATAATATATTAAATAATGTAGTAAATAATTTTTTATTAATAATTATTTATGATATAAATTAACCATTTAAATTTTACTGTAATTAATATTTATTTATAAATAATAATATTTATACTTTGTAAGACTATTGTACATTATTAAAGTCGCACTCATATTGAAAAGTGAGAAAAAATATTTAAAGATATAAAAATGGGCAACTATATTTTTAGGAAATTGATATAATACCTAATTTCCAATAAATGTATTTTTTTATTGACTGAACTCAACAACGGAGCATCTACTGGTTTGTTTGTTATTTTCTGCGATTATATATTAATCCCATGTTACCGTTTTTATGTATTTCCTGCTCTTTTTATAATTTTGAAATATGTGTTCTTTCATGTTTTCGAAGTTATGATGCATTTTATGTTGAAATTCTTTCTTTCATTCAAACTCAAAATACAGAAAAGCCTGTATCTACAGTGATGAGAAAAGAGAGAAAAGTATTGATAACTAAACCGAATAATAATATTTTTTTCGAAAGGTGTTGACCAAATGAAAAGTCAACCGTATGTTCCACTCACTTTCTACAAGAGAAATGGCTTGTGTGGGAGCGCGTAGCTCAGCTGGTAGAGCAACTGACTTTTAATCAGTAGGTCCAGGGTTCGAATCCCTGCGCGCTCACCATATTTAAATAAAATCAATGGCTTATACAAAAGTTTTAGAATTTTTGTTTCTTTGATTTTGTTAGGTTATTTTCTGTATGTCTTGAACCTTTTTGAAGTTTTTCATTGATTCTATTGCTAAACGTTTTCTATCGGCTGTTTTAATATAAAGTGATGCCATGCTGTCTTCTATCCAACCGAAAAGTGCTTTAAGTTGTGATACTGTAGCTCCTGCGTTTGCTGCACGTGTTGCTGCTAACTTTCGCAATTTATGTGCTGGTTTTTTATTTTAGCTGTATTACATGATTCGCGAAATATGGTACCAAAGCTTTCTTTAACAAGCTTATTTCTGCTTTTACCACAAATGAATGTTTCATCACCAATGGGACAAATTTCAAGTGTTGTGGCTAGTTCCGGTAAAATAAGAAGAAAAACATCAGTTTTAAATAGACTTTTTTCTGCTTTGAGATGAATGACGTTATCTTTGACGTCTTTCCAACCAGTGCGAACGGCATCACCACGACGCAAGCCAGTATACAGAAGGACATTAATCCAAACACACTCGTGCGTGTCTAGCTGCCAGCAATGGTAGTAGTGGTCGATATTTTATTCTGACCAAGGTATAAAGCCTTCTGCATTAAAGGATTTTGGTGCTTTTATATTAAAAGTAGGATTTCTATTTAAAAGGGCATTATCAACCGCCCAATTGAAAAGATCATTTAAAGCCGTTAAGAAGTGTCTTGCTACTGTGGGTGTTGCACGTCTTCTTTCTACGGTATCAAGTATATGTTTTTTTCTATACTTTTATAAGCGCAATCACCAATATATTTAGAAATATGGTTCAGAATTTTATACTTAACTTTTTATGTTGATTCTAATTGATTATGCCATTGCATGCTTTGTAAATACTGATGCCAATAACCAATCGAAAGATCCTTCTGTAAGCTTGGTACGTTTTATAGTCTTCGAAGAGCCATTTGCGCTTGTTTAATAACCAGCGTATAATTGTCAATAAACCCTTGCGTTCCATAAGTTCCTTCAATCCGAAACCGTGGATCATGAACAATACGTACATACCATATAATTTTACCATGGCGTGTGCGCTTACGAACAAGATGTGGTGGACGACGTTTTGGCATGGCTAAAATTTTATGTCATCAACAGGAGGGCAGGACGGGTTTGTACTATATTCTTCTTGTTCATTTTCAAGTGAAAAAAATCATTGACGCTATAAACATTACTTGTTGTTGATACTATATTTATTGAGATGAATGAATAAGTTCCCTGTAGGCTTAATTTCTATTAATTCGCGTCCTTGTTTTTGCTTCTCTTAAAGCACGTGCAATAGCAGGTAGTGTTATGGTAGGAAGGTAGTATGCCATGCCTATTCCCCTTATATTTGCATGCAATTCACCTATGACGTGAATTACGCATTTATTAAAAGTTATTAGGAAAGAGTGGGGGTGCTGGGAGGAGAAAGCATCCCTATAACGTCAAGCGGCTTTTGTCAAAATTTTTTGCCTCTCTTGTTTCTATCTCCCCTACAAAGATTTCGACTGCTTGATTGATTTGTTCAATTTGTTTTTCGTCGCGGTTGACGCGTTTAATTTTCATTCTCAAACTAGTAGATTTGCTACAAAGTTTGGAATATATCTAATGAAATGACACCATTTGCGTCCAGTACATGCCATTTGGAATTGCATTTGTGCGTGATATTCAGGCTTGATTTCATTATCCATAAAGAAACGTAGATGAGCTGTTGATTGTGGACATTTGACTTCAACTAAACCATCCTCTCCAATGAATCTATCAAGACTTGCACCAGACATTTGGATTGTAGGATGTCGGATGAAACCACATTTTATGACTTCAGTGTCATAAATGAATTCATATTCTTTCAGTGCATTCTCTTCGTGTTCAATGCCCCATTGCATAGCAGGCGTTGTATTAGATGGGCTTATTTTTCCTGTTAAATGCTCTGTCATAAGCTTTTCCTTTCAAGTGGTCTCAAAAGCCAATTGGAAGCAGACACAAAGTCTACAGCGCTTGCGTATCTTTACACTCTTGAAGGTGTGAGTAGCTGGGTATTGCATACAGCAACAAAGAACGCTTTGAAACGAAAAGAAGAGGGATTAAATCCAACATTTATGCCGTCAACAGCAGATTTTTATCGTTATTGCGAAAAGCTTGAAAGCGATATTCGCTTTCGTGCAGATCGTCTTCTAAAGAACCTTGAAAAGCCTGAAAGAACGGAAAAAGCACAAGAGGCACCGTTAACATCAGTCCGCTTGGAAAAGCTTCAAAGAGGTCTTTAAGAAGTTTTAAAGGACATTGAAGGAAAACAGCAAAATAGTGAGAAGTGCTGATCATTTTATGATTGGATATGCATTTAAATCGACAAAAAGGCACCGTACAGAGCGATTTAAAGATTTTACGATAAAACTATTTGAAATACAAACTACCCTGTACGGTCAAATTTGAGGCAAATAAACCAGTTGGTAAAATTATGGACTAAAAGCATGAGAATATTAAAAGATCTGTTCTTAAAAAACCGTAAACAGCTAATACAAAAAAGTTTGTTGCAACAGCTGTTTGTTATGTCCTTCGGGGAGATGGAGAAGCCGAATATTTTTACAATCTCTGACGAATACGAAGATAGTAGGAGAGAGTGTGAAAAGTTTGATGGCGATCGATATTACACCATACCAGAAAAGGCAGATTTTAGTGCAAAAGCCTAAGTAAAAGCGTGGGTTTACGGTGGTAATGTTCCTAAAAGTATTCTGTATTATGAGTCCCTCATAAATGAAATAAACAAAACATCAAAAAATCATTGAAAAGGCGTGTAACAATGACTCATGTCTGCTCACCATTGAGATATCCAGGTGGTAAAGCTATACTCTATGAAAAAGTCAAAGAGATATTTGAAAAAAATGCATTAAATGGATATTCTTATAGGGAGCCTTTTGCTGATGGATGTGAGCTTGCTCTAAAGCTTCTTTTAAAGAATAATGTTAAAGATATTCACATTAACGATATTGATCCATTTATTTGGAGCTTTTGGTATTGTATCTTGCACAAAATCGAAGAATTAATAGAAAAAATTAATACAACGACCGTTAGCTTAGAAGAATGGTATAAACAATTCTTCTGAAGACGCAAATGTGCTTAGCGTAGGATTTGCTACACTCTTTTTGAATCGTACGAATAGTTCTGGAATTATTAAAAATGCTGGTCCAATTGGAGAAAAAGGACAAGACAATAATTATAAAATAGATTACTGATTTAATAAAGAGAATATAATTGAACGCATTCTTCGCATAAGTTTAGAAAAAGATAGGATAAATTGAACACGGTTAGATGCACGAGAGTTTTTGCTACACTATGGGACAGATAAGGATGAAAACATCTTCTTTTATATGGACCTTCCTTATTTTAAAAAAGGAAAAGGACTTTACACTTGGTTTTACAAAGCTAATGATCACTACAATTTAGAGAATGTCATCTCCCAACATGTGACGGCACCTTGGCTAATTACTTATGACAACGTTGGAGAAATTAAATCTTTTATAGGCAAGATCCTTCAATAGAATTTAGCTTACAATATACTCTAAAGGCAAGCTACCGAACTGATGTTTTTTTCACCTAAAATCAAAATACCTCAATTTTCAGAAAAAATATAGGTTCACTTCTCAAAGCAGCTTGATTACAGATTGCATTAATAGGAGCTTTAATCGAATGCTTACATCATTTGACAAAGCCTTACGAAAACTCCTATTGATCGGACAGAACGTTTATTAGATATAGCTAAGAAATTAGGCGTATCTATAGCGTTTTTATCTTCTGTAGAAATTAGTAAGAAATCCGTTCCAGTAGGAAAGGAAGAAAAAATCATAGAGTTTTATGGCTTAGATAAAGCTATTGGCTTCTCTCTTAAAGAAAGCAGCCAATATGTGTCGTAAGAGTTTCACAATCAAACCTTCTACTCAGTTGCAACACGAAACTGTTATTGCGTTTATGAGACTTTTAAATGGACTACACCAAGATGCTTTAGCAGATTTCAAAAAAAATTAGAAACATTGTGCAAAGCATGCTTTACAGAGTAATATTAGAAATATTCCCTAACCTTTATTTTCAAATCCCGCACCTTAAAAAAACATATATAAAATCAGTATGTTATATTTATATACAAGGCACCTGGTGGGCGTGACAGGGATTGAACCTGTGACCCCTACGATGTCAACGTAGTGCTCTCCCGCTGAGCTACACGCCCATTTAATGACGTTGCATACACCACATAGAATTACAAACGTCAATGCCTAATTTAATTTTTTATTTAATCAGACAGGAATAACTTGGAACAATATCCTTTAAGCAGCTATAAGTATTTTTTCAACCTCATTCACAAGCTCACGCAAATGAAACGGTTTAGAAAGTACTTTTGCATCAGGAGGGGCATCGCTATTTGGATTAAGTGCAACTGCTGCAAATCCTGTAATAAACATTACGCGTAAATCAGGATCAATTTCAGTAGCACGTCGTGCTAGTTCAATTCCATCCATTTCTGGCATTACAATATCAGTAAGAAGAAGGGAAAATGGTTCTTCTTGTAAACGTTCATATGCGCTAGCTCCATTATCGAAATCGGCGACTTCATAGCCAGCACGTTCTAAGGCTTTTGCTAAAAAGCGGCGCATATCGTTATCATCTTCTGCAAGCAGGATTCGTTTCATGATTATGTTCCAATGGCTCCATCGTCAGAGTTTTTTGCCACATCAGTTATACAATATAGAGTATTTATATGAAAGATGATAAAATGCTCATAATTGGAATGAATGGCAAAATGGTTAATTCTTACATTTTTATCAAGAATACAGCATATTAGTTGTGAGTTAGTTAAATTCGAAATGTATGTGATATGTAAAGGAGAGAGCCGTGTCTGAATTTAAGTGCGATCAATTACGGTTTCTGCTTCTTTTAAATCTTTTGTTGGTCAAAGTTCCTTATGAAAAAGGGAGGGGAATATGATTTTAGAGACTGCCTATATTGAAAAATTAGAGAAAACTTGTGTTGATTATCTGTTTTTTATTTTGAGAAGATAGAACAAAGTAAAGTTTTTATTTCCTTTCCGCATAGTTTGATGGATATATTGCATTTGCAAAAAATCGCATGCACTTATTTACAAGTTTCAGTAACTCAATAAAAACCGTTCTTATTTCTTTAAAATAATGTAAAAAAGAATTTAATAATAAGAAATACAGTTTGAGGTTTTATTAAGAATATTATATCGTATCATTTTAAGGTTTGTCCTATGGATTACTTTCATTATTTGTAAATTGATGTTATTTTACAGAACAATATTTCAAATAACCATTTTGTTTCCAGCTCTGCAGTAAGACCTTTTGGAGTTCTTAACCGCGCAAACGAAATCTTATAAAAAATTTCATGGACAAAGTGCTCGTATTTCTACTTTTAAAATCAGCACATTTTGCATTGTGACATTAAATTATGGTTTTATTGAGAAATATTACCTTATAGATATGTCAGAGGAAATAAATGCATCAAATGCAGCCCAGAACTGTTTATTGTAACCTTCTTCATGCATGATTGTATCAAGTTCAGCACCTGTAATGGTGATACTGTCTGTCAAACATGTATGTTGGCATAATTGTCGTACCTCAATGTTGTTTGCAATATTGTTTTGATTGGCTAAGATAAACAGTGTTGGAATTTTTAAATGCCCCTGGCGTATATTTTCTTTCATAAAATCTATGGCATTAAGTACCGATGCTAGCCATTGGCATGTTGGTGGCTTGATAGAGGAAAAAGCTGCTTTATTAGTGCGCCTCAATTGCGTACTGTTTTGTTTCATTTGTTTGAGCTTTTTCCTACCTTTAGTTGGTAAGAAGCCAAGGCCTATATCAGAAAGAAGTTGTGTTAATTTATGTTGAAAGCCATTTGTTTTATTACCAAAAGGAGCGAAAAGAGGAGAAACGCAGAGCATTTTATTGAACCGACGGTTAAGGAGATCCAATCCGCTAAGTGCTATCAATCCACCTATTCCATAAGCTAACATATAGTAAGGTGGTGGACAAACAGGATAAACTATTTTTTTAAGAAATTCATCTAGGTCATTAATATGATCATTAATATTGAAATAATTATTTCGAATCTTTTTTTTTGCATTGAATGGTACTTTTTCTCGACCAAACCAGTCAAATATTGCTGTATGAAAACCCCGTTTAGAAAGTTCATTCATTGGTAAAAAATATTCTTCTAAGGTGTTTGCATAGCTTTCTAGAATAATGATTGTTCCCTTGGATTTTTCTATTTCGGGAGATGTTATCGCAAAACGAATTTCGCGATCCATGGCTATTTTAAGGTAGCTATTACGGATATTGGTAGGAGTAGAATCCCAATTTTGTGGATAAAGAGTTTTTTCCAATTGACATCCTTTGCAGTGTATTTTGCAACTTAGTGCAAGGTGAGATAACGAGAAGTCTAATGTTTATGTAATGGTAAAGAAGAGTTAAGAAACAGTTATATCGCTTTTTACGTATTTGTATGAATTCAAGCATGAAAGAGTTGAAATAAGATAGAACGATTACCAGATAAATAGTGCAGTCGCTATAATGGGACTGTGGATTCACGGGAAAATTTGCCATTTGGAAATTTTGTGAGTCAATTATAAATTTATAGTCGCTCTAAAGGAGGGCAATGTTTATGCGTCAAGTAGATTTTTCACCATTTTATCGTTCCACAGTAGGTTTTGATCATCTTTTTAACTGGTTTGATTCCAGGACACAACCCGATGATGTCTCTTCTTATCCACCATATAATATTGAACGTTTAACAGAAGATTCTTATAGAATTTCTATGGCTGTTGCTGGTTTTTCTCAAAATGAAATCGATATCGAAACGCATTGTAATCAACTGATCATTAAGGGTGAAAGAAAGCCTGAAAACGATGAGGAAGAACGGGAATTTCTTTATCGAGGTATTGCTTCGCGCGTTTTTGAGCGGCGTTTTCATTTGGCTGATCATGTTAAGGTTATTGGTGCAGAACTTGCTGATGGCCTTCTTCATATTCAACTTAAAAGGGAAATGCCTGCGGAGCTAAAACCTAAAAAAATAATTGTGCAGACATCATCATCTGCTATGAAAAATGATACCAGTTCATAATAGCCGTAACGCAAATTTATAGGCTAAGAAAGATGAATTATTGTTGATAACGAAGCAACGCGCGATAAAGGTTTCGCGTTGCTTTGTATCTTTTATCAAAAGAAAGCCTTTTTTAATAAAAATTGTTCTTCTATTTTTATTTAAATAATTATGCTATCATATATTACTGTAAGTTAAGGCAATGGAGTAGATTTTTGAAACTTCATATCTGCATAATGGAAAAATAATTTAATTGTAGTTTGGATAAGATTTTATACTAAGTGGGAAAGAGGTGGGATTAGGTAGGAATACGTGATAATTCATTGTTTTTATGTCTATTTTTTATCAGTAAGTGCTTATTTATCGAAATGGATTTTGATATATCACAATCGAGAAAAGAGCAAAAAATTGCAAGAATCAGAATTTGATAGCAAAAAAGGTAAAAGGTTTTTGAAGATCCTTTAAGACTCCCCTTTAAAATTCTGTAAAAAAATAAATTAGTACAAAATCTAATGATAAGCTACAGAGTTACACTACAATAGTAGCAAGCTATCCTACAACTGAAAAAAGTGGTCGGAGCGGCGGGATTTGAACCCACGCCCCCTTGACCCCCAGTCAAGTGCGCTACCAGGCTGCGCTACGCTCCGAACTGTGTAAAACGACTAAACGACTGTTTCTGTAAAGGCAAGGGAAAAAATAAATAGAGTAAAATTTAAAATACTCTTGCACTTTTAAAGAGAGTTTATACTCGCAAAAAGAAATTTTACCTTTAAATATTTCTTTGTTCATTAACTAAATAATTAAACCGTTCAGTTCTTAGTTTCGTTGATTTTATAACTGTATATGTATACATATTCATTTATTATTTTATGCGGATTGTGAAGACATAAGATAAATTTTTTGTTCTTCTAAACGTATTTATTTTTTCTAGCACTTAATAGATGTGGAGAAAAATGATACTTTTAAGAGTTTCTGTTTGCGTGATCACAAATCCAAATTGTTGGATATGAGTTTTTATTCCGATGAAAAAAGATCAAAACATTTCAATTTATAGCTTGTTGTTTTTTTTGATATACCAGATAAATAAAAGTGTCGAAGATGAAACACTTTCAAAATGTTATTGAGCAAGAAAAGAGTAAATGATGAGCCGTTTTTCGGTAATAAATTTGACGGAAGCTGCAGTAAATCGTGTTAAAACGATTATGGGAGAAAAAGATGCGCTTGGTATTCTTATTGGTATCAAAAAAGGTGGATGTGCTGGGATGGAATACACCATTACCCTTGTAAAGAAAGAGGTTTTGGATGCAGATGTTGTTGAAGTAAACGGCGCTCGTGTTTTTATTGCACATGATGCAGTATTATTTTTATTAGGAACACAGGTGGATTATGAAGTGACAACACTTCGTTCTGGTTTTGTATTTAAAAATCCTAATCAAGTTTCAGCATGTGGGTGCGGTGAATCGGTAGAACTTCGTCCTGTCTCGCAAAAACAGTTAAATGAAACATATAAAGCCAATTGAGCTTCATGAAGTTTTTTTGAGGGATTATTGATTTTTTAGGTTGATGTAATATGGAATTTTTCTTATTTCCTACGTTCAGCTTTATTCCAAAGATCTTCCATTTCATTTAAAAACACGTCAGCCAGTATTTTAGATTGCATAGATAGATTTTCTTCAATATAGGTAAAGCGATTTCGAAATTTTATATTCGTTTCTTTTAATGCTTTTTATGAGTCAATATTCAAGTGGTACGCAAGATTAAGCCACTTTCTTCTTGTGCAATTGTAGCATGATAGATGACTTGTAAAAGAAGATGATCGAGTTTGTTGCAAAGATTTATACGGTTTTCCCGTTTAATAGCATTGATAACTTCGTAAACTTCTTCAATCATATAGGGTATCAGCGATTCAAATATTTGTTTTGTATTCCAGACACATCCGCTATCACGATTTCGTAATGCTGCCACAATTGCGATAAGATCATTAATATTTTTTGAGGCGATCATTTATGTCTATAAGTATTTATAGATATGTCAGTCATCCCAACGTTTATGTAACCACGTCCATTGTCCTGGATATTCACGTACCCAACTTTCAACAATGTCATTTAATTTTTGCATAGAAGCGGTTATATCGATTTCTTTTTTTTCATTAAGTGGAAGCTCTACACGTTCATATAACTCTAAACGATGACGTCCTCCAGCTAGACGGATACAACGTGCTGGGTAAATATCACAATCATATTGTCGTGCAAGTTTTATAATTAAGGGATTAGTTTTAAGTGGTCTATTAAAAAATGTTCCTAAAACACCTCGGCGAAATTTTTGATCAACGAGCATGCCAATATTTTTACCCTCTGCTAATTTGGTTGCTAATGCCCAAGCTGCACCGGCTTTAGATGGGACGAGATGCCCCATGGAAGTTTGCCGAGTTTTATGGACTTGTTTTGCAATATATGGATTATTGGGAGGTCTAAATAATACTGTAATATTAAGACCAAAACTTTGAGCGCATATAGGGAGAAGCTCAAAATTTCCAGTATGAGCTGTGAAAAAAATATGCGGTTTTTTTTCATCTTTTAATCGCTGAAATATTTCAGCACCTTTAACTTCAATAAAACCTGGCTTATCTGCACAAGGATCAAAATCAAAAATTTTATCAAGAAAAGTATATTCAGCCAAAAACTGTCCTATATTCTCCCACATTTCTATTGCAATTGCTTGGAGTTCCTCTTCGTTTTTTTCTGGATAAGCGGCTCTAAGGTTTGCAAGAGCAATTTTATGGCGATGCAAAAGGGGACCAAATGTTTTTGCCAACCACGAAAAGAAAGAAAATCCTATATTGATAGGAAAATATTTTAAAATAGATAAAGAACCAATGAGTAGATATCCCCAAAAAAAGTAAAATAATTTTTTTGGTATAACTTTAATATGATAAATAAAATTTTTAATATAAAACTTCATCATAACTTAATCGATTTTAAGAATAATTTTACCAAAAATATCACGGTTTTCCATTCGTTTTAAAGCTGTATCAATTTCATCAAATCCAACAATTGTATCGATGACAGGATGTACAAAGCCTTGTGCCATTTTCTGCATAGCATTTTGCATATTTTCTATGCGACAACCAAATGAACCAAATATTTTCAGTTGTTGCTGGAATAGATGCATAAGATTTAATGGTGCTGTAACTCCAGAGGTAGAACCACACGTTACTAAGCGTGCTCCTCGTTTCATACATAACAGAGAACCTCCCCATGTATCGGCTCCTACGTGCTCAAAAACAACATCAACACCTTGTTTGTGAGTTAATTTACGTACAATGCCTTCAAAACGATCTTTACGGTAATTAATAACGTGATCTGCACCAAGAGATTGTGCTTTTGCAATTTTTTCATCTGAACCTACAGTTGTGATAACTGTACATCCTTTCTGTTTTGCAAGTTGAATGGCTGCTGAACCGATACCAGAACCACCCGCTTGTATCAGAATTGTTTCACCTGCTTCTAGTTTAGCATTATCGAAAAGCATATGTTCTACAGTGCCAAAAGTAATTGGAGCGACAGCTGCTTGCAGTTCATCACATTTGGGAGGAGCTGGGACCAATAGATGTGCTGGTAAATTAACAAATTCACAGGCAAATCCATCAAGATGAAAACCGTAGACACCTTTTACATGATTGCAAAGATTATCACGTCCTTCACAACAAGCTTGGCATATTCCACATGTTTGAGCACCATAGATTGAGACGATTTGTCCAAGTTGTAAATTTTTAACATTACTTCCTAGTTGAATAACTTTACCAGAAGATTCTGCACCAATTATGAGTGGCATTTTTCTTTTAGCAAAAGCCATACCCCGCCAACCCCAAACATCGATATGATTAAGAGCAACAGCTTTAATACGTATTGTTACTTCATCGGGGAGAGGTGGAGGTGGCGGGGCAATATCAGTGATTTCAAGTTGACGTTCATTTAATAGTTGTAGTGCACGCATTATTATCCCCCTTGAGTATATATAGCTATTATGTGAAGTATAACCAAGTTTGATGAGTATTGAGAGGATTATCCTTTATAGGCTGTGATAACAAGACTGGTATTTTGACCCCCGAATCCAAATGAGTTTGACAAAACAGTATTGACATAGGCTTTACGGCTATGGTTAGGAACAACATCTAAAGGGATAGCAGAATCAGGATTATCATAATTGATTGTAGGGGGAAGTATTCCGGTTTGAATAGTTAAAAGCGAAAAAATAGCCTCTATAGCACCGGCAGCAGTTAACGTATGGCCAATCATTGATTTATTAGAAGAAACTGGAATATGTTCTAAGATATCACCAAAGACTGTTGATAATGCAAGATACTCCATCTTTTCATTTTCGGGTGTTGAGGTTCCATGTGCATTAATATAGTCTATTTCATTAATGGTTATTTTTGCATCATCTAAGGCCTTGCGAACGGCTTCAATTGCTGGAGATGCATTGGGTTTTGAACGCGTCCGGTGAAAATCATCTGCTGTTTCTCCACAACCAGCCAAAATTCCTAAAACTGTTGCATTACGATTTAGTGCGCTTTGGAGAGATTCAAGAACAAGAGCACCTGATCCTTCTGCCATAACAAAACCATCTCGATCACGACTAAAGGGTTTTGCTGCTTTTTCTGCAGGATCGTTCTGAGTTGAAAGAGCAGATAATAATGAAAAGCGGATAAGGGATTCTGCTGAAACTGAACCATCTGTAGCAATTGTGAGTGCACGATTTGTCTCTCCCCGCCGAATAGCTTCAACACCTAATTGAATCGCTGTTGCTCCAGATGCACAAGCAGTGGAAAGTGTAATAGGAAGTCCCTTAGTTCCAAATTTTTTTTGAAGTTTTTCTGCAATTGCACCAAATTGTGTGGTTTCAAAGAATGTCTCGTGAAGATTATGACGGCAAACTTCAAGAAGATGTGCATAGGAAGGCTCACCAATGCATGTCTCCTTTTGATCAAGAGTAAAGCGCGCTGTCCATTCAAGCTCAACAGGGGGAGCTGCTAAAAATAATGGTCCATTGAAATTTGTTTTATCAAGAGCTGCTTGTTCTAAAGCTTCTTCGGCAGCAAGATCAGCGAGTTTTTCAGAAAGAGCTGAAGCACCAAGCGAACTTTCTTTAAGAAAATCAACTGTTCCAGCAATACATGTATTTAGTCCCTCAATAGGAAAACGTGTTATTTTATGGATGCCACTAGTACCACTTGTTAATTTTTGCCAATTTTCGTGTTTTCCTTGTCCTAGTGATGTTACAATTCCTGCACCGGTTATTGCAACAAGTGGACGCTCAAAATGATCGTTATATTTCACTATAGAAATTCTCCTTAAGCATTAGTTAGGCGGACTATACCTTCAGCTCTTTTTATGCCAATGGTTGTCACAAACGCTTCATGTACTTCTTTAGAAAAAGGTTTTTCATGAACACTTAATGCTGAAAAACTGCGTTTTTTGTTAACAGTGATAGCAGCAAGTGCAAGTGCTAAAGGAAATTGCGCTTCGCGCATATAACCAAACAATGTTGTAATACCACGGTAATACATATCAGTAGCTTCAAGAGCGTTTTGTTCTGCTTTGGTTACTTCATGAAATCCTGAAGCAGCTGAAATGGCTAAAGTAGATTTAGCTTCCATTGTTTTCAACATAGATACAATTGATTTTTCAAGTGGGACTTTTGTTCTGTCTGTTTGATCCGTGATAATCTGGCTAATTTCAGCATAAACACGTGCATTACGTTTTCTTGCGTGTTCCCCATTTTCAAGGACTAGAAAGATACCTCCAGAACCCGTTATAACACCACCACCAGGATAATTTTTACGGTCCCATACCGGTGTCCATCCACCTCTAGTTAAGAGACCTCCAAGTTCATGGGCCAATAACATATCATAACTTTGTGTGTTATAAGAGCTTCCTACCAGTGCATGGGTACTTTGACCTGATCGAATACGAGCTACAGCAATTTGAAATGCAGAAAGCCCACTACCTTCTTCTCCCATAAACGTGCGAGAAGACCCTGTTACTTTATGAACAATTGAAATATTTCCAGCTAAAAGATTTGAGAGTTGTGCCAAAAATAAAGTTGGACGAAGTTCAGTCGAAAGAACTGAATTTAACATGGAAGTATAATTAGCTGTTGTACGTGCTTTAGAAAGAATTTGTGTATCAACGACAATATCACGTTCTCCTCCACTTGCTGCAACGATCATATCCATTGTCGAAGTTAATTGTTTATTATTTTTTATGCCTGCATCATCAAGAGCGAGGCCAGCTGCATAGGTACCAAGACGTTGCCACATCCCCATTTGCCGTTGATCACTTTTTTGGGGAATTTGTAAATTCCAATCAACTTTAGGTAATTTATGGACAGTGTAGGGTGAAAAAGTTGTACAATCAAGATTTGGTGTAGCTGTAGGATTATTCAAGTATTCCCAATGACGATCAACTCCTTCACCTAAAGAGCTTATAAGTCCTATACCAGTGATAAATACAGCTTGATTATGCATAGTAAAAAAATTATTCTGCCTGTTTTAAAGCAACGAGTTCATCGATTTTTGCACAAAGATTTTTAAGAACAAAATATTCTTCTGTTGCGACTGCACCTTCGTTGACTTCCTGAGTCCATTGTTCTAATGGGATTTTAATTCCAAAAGCTTTATCAATAGCAAAAACAATATCTAGAAAATCTAGGCTATCGGTTCCCAAATCATCAATGATATGGCTTTCAGGTATGATTATACTGCGATCAATTTCACTGATTTCTGCGATGATATCAGCAACTTTATCAAAAGTAGAGGGCAATGTACGGTTCCTTATTATAGAGTTGGTAAATTTAAAATATACTTAATGCTATTCTTCTAGCCTTTTTTTCCCTTAAAAAAAAGACGTAATCTAGAATAAGTCGTTTTTATCATAAGGAAAACGTGTTTGTAGTGTATGAAATGCTAGGCTTCAGGATTTTGAAAAACTTTGAATTTTATTGTCATTTTACTTATTTTCACTTATTTTAGAGCTGTTTCTGTTTGCAGCAAGAACTGCAAGAGCTGTCATATTAACCACTCCGCGTGAAGTTACTGAAGGTGTCAGAATATGTGCAGGACGTGAGGCTCCGATCAAAATAGGGCCTACATGAAGTGCATTAGTTAGATTTTTTACGAGATTGAGTGTTATATTAGCTGCATCAAGTGTTGGAAAGACAAGTAAATTAGCTTCCCCTTTGAGACGTGAATCAGGAAAAACACTGTCACGAAAAACTGTAGAAAGCGCAGCATCACCGTGCATTTCTCCATCGGCTTCTAAATTGGGATGTAATTTGGCAAGAATTTCGGTTGCACGGCGCATTTTACGTGCACTTTCTGTATTTTTTGAACCAAAGTTTGAATGTGATAATAATGCTGCCTTTGGTGTTATACCAAATGCTTCAATTTCTTGCGCTGCCAATACTGTCATTTCTGCTATTTCTTCTGCAGAAGGATTTTCATTGACATAAGTATCTGTTAAAAAAAGAGTACGATGTGGAGAAATAAGTAAACTCACAGCTGAAAAATGACGAACATTTGAATTAAGTCCAATAACTTGTTCAATTAATTCAAGATGACGTTCAAAACGTCCTTCTAAACCGCAAATCATTGCATCAGCTTCTTCGCGCATTACGGCGAGGGCTGCAATCGCTGTTGCAGATGTTCTGACAATTGTTTTTGCAACTTCGGGTGAAACACCACGTCTTCCTGTATAGCGGAGAAATAAATTAACATACTCACGAAAACGCGGATCACTTTCTGGATTTGTAAGTTCAAAATCTATACCAGGGCGAATTCTTAAACCGAAGCGCTTTAATCTTGCCTCTACGACATGTGGGCGGCCGATAAGGAGAGGAATTGCAGTTTGTTCTTCAAGAACAATTTGTGCTGCGCGAAGCACCCGTTCATCTTCACCATTAGCATAAATTACGCGTTTACGTTTTGCTGTTTTTGCTGCTGCAAAAACAGGCTTCATTGTTAATCCAGAACGAAATACGAATCTATTGAGGATATCATAATAGGCTTCCATATTTTCAATTGGTCGAATCGCTACACCAGTTTCCATTGCTGCTTTAGCAACAGCAGGAGCAATACGTAGTATTAAGCGCGGATCAAAAGGGGAGGGAATGAGATAGTCTGGTCCGAAACTAGGGGGGGGCTTTGAGTATGCACGTGCTGCGACATCTGAAGTTTCTTCACGAGCGAGAGCTGCAATCGCATGAACTGCGGCCATTTTCATTTCTTCATTAATTGCAGTAGCACCGACATCTAATGCACCACGAAAGATATAAGGAAAACAAAGAACATTATTGACTTGATTGGGATAGTCAGAACGTCCTGTGCAGATCATTGCATCTGGCCTTACAGCATGTGCTTTTTCTGGCATAATTTCTGGTATTGGATTAGCAAGCGCTAAAATTAATGGATTCGGAGCCATTTTTTTTAGATATTCAGATTTTAAAACACCTCCCGCTGAAACGCCTAGAAAAATATCTGCATTGTCAATAATCTCGGATAATGTCCGTGCATTCGTTTTTTGTGCATACTTGATCTTCCAACGATCCATAAGAGTCGTGCGTCCTTCATAAACTACTCCTTCTAAATCGCTGAGCCAAATATTTTTAACTTTTGCTCCAAGACGGACCAAAAGGTTAATACAAGCTAGAGCTGCGGCACCTGCACCTGAAACAACTATTTTTGCATTTTCAATTTTTTTTCCTGAAAGATTTAATGCATTTAATACAGCCGCAGAGACAATAATGGCAGTTCCATGTTGGTCATCATGAAAAACCGGAATATTCATTTTAGAACGAAGCTTTTCTTCGATTTCAAAACATTCAGGAGCTTTTATATCTTCAAGATTAATACCACCAAAAGTGGGTTCTAAAGCAGATACAGTCTCTACCATTTTTTCGATATTGGAAGCATCGATTTCAATATCAAAAACATCAATATTCGCAAATTTTTTAAATAAAACAGCTTTTCCTTCCATAACAGGCTTAGAGGCGAGAGGACCAATATTTCCCAATCCAAGAACAGCAGTTCCATTTGATATAACGGCAACTAAATTAGAACGGGAAGTGTATTGAGCAGCAAGATTGGGATCTTTATGAATTGCAAGACATGGAGCTGCAACACCTGGAGAATAAGCAAGAGCTAGATCACGCTGATTGTCAAGAGGTGTTGTCGCTTGTATTTCCAATTTTCCGGGTTTGGGATGTTGGTGATAAAAAAGTGCGGCACTATCAAGTTCAGCTTTTTGTAAACTGAAGTTACTATTTCGTTCTATAGACATTATTTGCGGTATCCAGGTTAGTGATGTTTATGTAAGATATTCCTATTACGGTAAGTTTTTTCTACTGTTAAATCCTAATTTTTCTGAATATAAAAATGTGTAAGCATAAGAAAATTTTCTTGGATCATTAAATCAGTTTGATGTTTCTTTGTATTTGCGCTTATTAATAATTTCATTGATATCAGCACAATTAATCTTTTCTCCTTAGAAAAAATTCGCAGAAGTTAAGCAGTTAAAAAAACGAGTAAAATATTACTTAGAAATTATATACCAAGCAGTTATTTTTTTTGCAATGCTGGTGAGAAAGGAAAGAATAAAAGAAAATTATTTGTTCATTGATCATAATTGTCATAAGCATATGCTTTATTCACGTTTTTATAAATGGATATAGAATTATAGATCATTATTATTTGTATTATTGAAGAGAGTATACAAGGGAAATAACGAAGGGATATCTTATTGTATTATGCTCTCTGGTAATTGATTATACGTATTTCAAATGAAATTATTGCTTAGGATATCATAGAAAATTCAATGCTAATCATCTATTCACTCTTTTATACACCAGGAAGAGGAAAAAGTGGGAAAAAACGTTTTCTCCACTTTTATTATTGTCTATTGGATACGGTTACTAGCATGAGCGAGAAGAGTGTATACTTTTCCAGTATCCGATATCAGATATTTTCGAGCTGAGTTAGAAGAACCAGAACTGCGAGAAACATCGCGTAATAATTTTTCAAAATCTGCAATATATTGATTAACGGAATTTTTAAAATTAATATCGCTCATATACTTTTTTCTGACCGTTTCAAATATTGCTTTTCCATTTAAGGTATAAAGGCGTTCCGTCACAATGTTTTTTTGTCCACGCTGGTAATTATTCCATAGCTCAACGACAGCATTGTGGTTAATGGCTTGTACTATACCCGCTGCTAATGAATTAAGTGATCCATTTACAGAACGTGGTTTTGTTTGTACTGGTACAAAAACAGCTTCGTTAGGTGTTTCATCACACAAGTTTTCTTCGCGCGAAGCTCTTTCCAAAAGACTTGACACCCATTTATTTTGCCTTTTTTTACTTTGATCCTGTTGTCGAATAGGTTTAGGCGGTACTATTTTTTTGATGATTTCAGGAGAGATGTTATTACTTTTGTTAAGCGGCGATAATGTAGGAGTTGCTGGTATTAATTTTTCTTTTGTGCTACTTTGATCGCCTTTTTGTATAACGCTTACCAAATCTTTTAATGCTGTAATTTGTTCATTTAAAGCAGAACGAATTGTTTGCGTTGTTTCTTTTGTCTTTTCTGGCAACTTTTGAACATTCTCATTAATATCGTTATTAATTTTCGAAAGTTCTAAACGAATTTCTTCAGCCGAGCGACGTATATTTTCTGCTGCTCCTGAAAAACGTGTGGAGGCTTCATTAATAAGTTGATTAAGTGATTGTTGGAGTGAATGCGTCGAATTACGTGTATTTTCATCAGTACGTTCAAATGCTAAACTAATAATATTTTCATAATGTTCAATTAACTTATTAATTTCATTTGATTTTGAGACAAGAGCATTACTTAACGCAGAAAGCGTGTTATGTTTTTCTTCAAGTGTGGTACTAAGTGAATTTTCAGATTGTTCGAGAACGTGGATGGTTTTAGAAAGTGTTTTAGCATGTTCACTGAAATTGTTTGTTATATGGCTAATTTTTTCAAATATGTTTTGTGAAAGTCCTTGTAGAACCTCAACATTATTATTAAGCACTTGATTTGAGGCTGATAAATGCTCTGTCACTTGATGAGTGTTGCGGAAAAAATTATTTGCACTCTCATTAAACTGTCCATCAATATTTTGAATTGCTGATAATAAAACATTACTGTTTTCGTGGAGAGTGTAAATTGATGTATTCAATTGCTCAATGATGGATGAAATATTCTCGACAAGATCTTCCTTTATAGCAGTTACGGTTTGAATAGTTTCAGAGTTAGTTTGTGTCAAACTATTTACTAAAATTTCATTTTGTGCAAGAATTCTCTGTTCAGCATCTTGGGTTGAGAGAGAGAGCTGTTCACTAATATGCTGTGTTAAATAATCAATTGACTCGGTTGTATTTTGCGCAGCTTGATTTAAATAATTTGTTAATTCCGTAAGTTTTCCAACATGTCCTGAGATTTGAGTCTCTGTCTGACTTCTTGCTTCTTCTAAACGAGTGCTTACGTCATAAAGTTGATTCCCTAGATTATTTTTAAGATTCTGCATAGAGTGATGAAGAACATTGCAACGTTCACTGAGTACTTCTTCAAGCGCTGTTGCTGAAGTATGAATTGTTTCATTCAACAATGTTTGTGCATTATGACTTGCCATTGTGAAAGCTTCAGCAGTACGAGCTGTTTGCTCAGACAGAACAGAAAGAACTTGTTCACTGGTATCATAAATTGTTTGTTTGACGTTTGATACAATACGATTACTAGACTCCGAGAGAATATTTTCTGCTTTTCCAGTAACATTAGCAACAGACGAAACTATTTGTTCACCCGTAGAAAAGAGAACATCAGAAGCTTTTATAATTTTATCATGTAGGTTGTCGGTAACTGTATTAACAGAATTCTCTAATGTGATTCGTATATTATCGACACTTGTTTCTAGCGCTTGTTGGATTGCTTGATTTTGTTCGTTATTACAGATGATAGATGTTTGTAATATATCAGAGCGTTCTCCAAAAGCAGATGTTTGTGTTTCGATAGTTTCGCATACTTGGCTAATTTTTTCGGATAATGTTTCTTCTAATGTGGTAGCACATTCAAAAATTTTACGTGCACGAACTTCTAGATTTGTATCGAATGATTCTATGTGTGTTTCAAGAGCTTCAAAAAATTTACCGTTGGATTGAGAAAGAGTATCCTTTAGAATTTCGGCATGACCTTCAAGGTTTTTTATATGGCCTTGAACAGTTTCAGTAATGTTCTTGTTATTGGCAACAATTGCATTCTCGACTAAATCTATTTGTTGCTTTAACGCGATATCAACGCGTATATCGCTTTTTGTGATAAGATTATGGAGTGTTTCCATCCGTTGTTCAAGTGTGCGTGCCTGATCTGCAAGAACTTCATTGAGAGAAAAACTATTAATAGCCAAAGAATCACGTAAAGCTTCAGCTCGTATATCAATATTTCTAGCTTGTGTTTCTAAAGCATCTTTAGTTGTATTGCAGCTTTGCGTGATAACCTCTTGTAGCTTCTCTGTGCACTGAGCTATATTTGCCATATGGGTTTCAGTATGCTGGTCAATGATTTGAACATTATCAATCAGAACTTTTTCAATATTTGAAGCATTGTGGGCTAAGACATCAATCTGATTTTTTAATGTTGCGGCGATTTTATTCTTTTCGCTGTCGAGCACATCTGCCATCATATCTCGTTGATCAGAAAGTTGCTGTTTAAAATCTTGTGAGCGTTCTTGTATGATATCAACAATTGCATTATCAACATTTTTAATCTCTTCTCTTAGCATTTCTTTGCTTTTGTCGATTGCAGAAAGAATATTGTCGTGTCCAATTGTAAAAGCGTTGGTAATATCAGCTGTTCTTTCTTTGAGGCTTTCATTAATTTGTAAGGTATGGGATTCTAAAAAATTGCCAAGCTTTTCAGCATTATTTTCTAGAGTTTGAGTGCGAGCAATGAAAGACTCGATTATAGAATCACCTTGTTTTTTTAGAGAAAAGTCGACAGTCGCTAAACGGTTTTCAAAGGCTTCAATTGCTTCCGAAGTTACGTTATCAAATTTAGAGGAGAGTTTATATGCTTGCTCATCGAGTTGCATGATTTTCTCATCAAAATTTTGTAAAGATTGATTATTGCGATCAATAATAGCTTCATCTAACGTTTTGAATTTTTCATCAATACTGTGTAGAGTATGATCTGTCGCTTCTTGTATATGTGTAGCAATTTTAGCCATATGCGCTTCAGCTTTAGAAGCTACTTCATTAAAGGTTCTCTCTATTTGTTTTTCATTGTTATCAAAACGTTCTGAGAAACCATCAAAATTCTTTCCTAATTCGTGAAAAAACTTTGAGTTTTTTTGCTGCATTTGCGTTGTGGTTTCATTAAATTTTTCAACGAGCTGATTCGTTATGCCATCACCGGCATAACAAAGTTTCTCAATAAGAGCTTCTCCCTGTTTCTGTAAAGTCTGCGAAAGAGTTTGCGCGAGCTTCTCAACATTGGTTACAATTTTGGAGGTAACCAAGCCAAATTCATCACTCAGTTGTTCCTGTGTTCCTTTAATTGTAGATTGTACGCGGTCAGCATGATTTAAGATGGCTATGCGTTCATTACTCAATTCTTTAATTAATGTATGAATGCGGGATTCATTTTCAGCATAAGCTTGTTCTAGATTATGAACTTCTCCTTGTATAATCGCTTCAAGTTCGACAGCACGCCCAAGAGTACGTTCAATCCCTTCATTCATGGCTGTTACTTCTTCACGGATGGTCCGTCCTATAGCGATAGCTTGTTTTTCAGGTATATGTTGTGGTTCATTAAGACGTTGTGCAGCATTTGTCATAAGAAGAGCAATATTATGCAATTCATTTGAACGCTTTGTTAATTGGGCAAACCCCCAAGATATAAGGATAGGAATTACCGTTCCCGCTGCTATAGCTAGTCCTGTTGGGGATGTAACAAAGGTGATTATATTCGATAAAGAACCGAGTCCAGCAGGAGCTAACTTATGAGCAATAACAGCACCTCCTGTTACCCATAAAGCACTGAGCGCTGTTGTACACCAATAGATTCGAGAGTTAGAACGTTGTTTTAATAATTCAAAATCTGAAGGAGTTGTTATATCATCATTAGCAGGAAGAAGTTGAGTAGACAACAATCGATTATGAACAGTTCCTCCTGAAAGTTCAGATCCAGATTTTGGGATAAAAAGCTGTTCAACAACGGTTTCATCAATAACGGCACTATCATGAATATTTGAGACAAGAGTTGAAGTACTATTTTCAGCAAAAACTTCCTCTTCTGCCATTGCAATTGTTTGAATTAACTCATCTACATTAATGACATTTTCAGGATTATGGAATGATACTGTTTCAGTCGCCGTGTCATCAAAATCAAAGTTCATAGCTTTTGAGAGAGCTTCTTCAACTTCGGCTTCAAATGTTTGTAACTTGGTTCTGCGTGCCATACTCGCCTCATACTCTTACAAACGGAAAAGGGATACGTCCTTCTCCAAAATATTCCGATATACTAGCTTTTAATTATTTAGAAAGGAATATGTCTAAGGTAAAATTTTGAAAACTTATCAAGATAAAGTTAACGCGCTTTTTTTAACTTGTTCAAAAATAGTATAAAGTACAATAAAAACAAAGTATTATTTTATTATGTTAAAAATAAAAATACTGTTTACAACTTGTGCTTATAGATAAAGTTACGAGCCTGTTATCTTTGAGTAAGGACAATTTAATGACAGTTCGGCAGTGTTAAAGAAACTGCGGTGAGCAGATGCATTTGTAGATATGCGTCTATCATTTTTTATCGATGACAAATTAACGAATCAAACTGTTGCTAGGTAATCTCTATCGAGAGAAACTAGCTATTATGCTTCTTTAAAAGGTGTGTGATTTAAAGTGTATGACATATATAATGTTTTTGAGGTACAAAATACAAAGTTCAGCTTTTACAGTATTTATAAAAAGTAAACGTGTGGGAGAAATTGCGTATTTTGTGATGAGGTTTTATAGGTTCTTGGGCTCTTTGCTTTAAAACGTCGTTTTTTCTCAATATTAAGTTGTCTTTTGCTAATTTTTGAATCTCCTACATTGACAATTGGATATTTTTCAGTCGATATGCATGCACGAATATTTTATGCAATTCGAGATAAAGGTGTAAGAACAATGGCAGAACGATCACAACACCTGCAAGATGTATTTTTAAATACGGTGCGCAAGCAAAAAATTTCTCTTACAATTTTTCTTGTAAATGGCGTTAAACTGACGGGTATTGTAACTTCGTTTGATAATTTTTGTGTCCTTCTACGTCGTGACGGACATGCGCAATTGGTTTATAAGCATGCTATTTCTACAATTATGCCCGGTCAATCTGTGCAGATGTTTGAAGGCGAAAATCCTGAATAAACAAGTAACTTTACTTTAGACCTCTTATCCCATTTTTAAAGGGCTTAGATTGCCATGATAAATGAAAATGAGAGATTTGGGGAATTTCCTTCACAGGTTTTAAAACAGGTACGTGCTATTGTTTTGGTACCGATTTATCAGGAAAGCAAAAATAATAGTACTTTACGTGGGTGTTCTGTATCTTCTCGAGTTAAGGAGGCATTGGGACTAGCGCGTGCTATAAATTTGAAAATTGTTCATTATGAAACAGTTAAGATTGTTACGCTCCGTCCTGCAACTTTGTTTGGAAAGGGTAAAGCAGAAGCACTTGCTCACTATATAAGTGAGTATAATATTGAACTTGTGATTGTAGATTATTTTTTAACGCCAGTGCAGCAGCGTAATTTAGAAAAATTATGGAATTGTAAAGTTATCGATAGAACGGCTTTGATTCTTGAAATTTTTGGAGCGCGCGCACGAACAAAAGAAGGGATTTTGCAAGTTCAATTAGCGCATTTATCTTATCAAAAAAGTAGGCTTGTACGTAGTTGGACGCATTTGGAAAGGCAACGTGGTGGTCGTGGTTTTTTAGGGGGACCTGGTGAAACTCAAATTGAAGCAGACAGGCGGCTTTTGCAAGAGAAAATTATTTGTATCCGTCGCGAATTAGAAACAGTTATTAAAACACGTGCTCTTCATAGAGCTAAAAGAAAGAAAACATCTCATCCTGTGGTTGCTTTAGTTGGATATACCAATACAGGAAAATCAACTCTTTTTAACCGTTTAAGTGGTGCGGATGTATTAGCAAAGGATATGTTGTTTGCAACTCTAGATCCAACTTTGCGCAAAGTTATTCTTCCTCATGGAAAAACTATTCTTTTGTCTGATACTGTGGGTTTTATTTCTAATTTACCAACACATTTGATTGCAGCATTTAGAGCGACTCTCGAAGAAGTAGTTGAAGCTGATCTTATTCTTCATGTGAGAGATATGTCAGATTCTGATCATTATGCGCATGCCAAAGATGTTTTAGAAGTGCTTTCAGGTCTTGGTATTAATATTAATGATACAGAGCATATCATAGAAGTTTGGAATAAAATTGATCTCTTGGACGAGCAGACATTGAATGTTTTGAAAACAAGCGCAAAAACACGATTAAATCCTGCGATAATGGTATCAGCACTTATGAGTAATGGGCTAGATCAATTATTAACAACGATTGAAAAGCGAATTTTTGGAGAAATGCAAAAGGTTGAATGTCTTTTAAGACCTCATGAAATGCTGCTTATTCATTGGTTTTATAAAAACTCTAGTGAAATAGTGCAGGAAGGACATGATGATGGTTCCGTTACTATTAGAGCAATACTTACTTCTGAAGCAAAAAAACATTTAGATCACCTCAAAAAAAATATGAATTAAAGTTTTTATTAGATATTAATGAGATTTTTGCTTACGATTTATATTTTTCTTTATCTCAAAATAATATGACTTCAAGTTAAGAGGATAGTTACTACTTTCTCTTAAATAAAAAATATGAAGTATTTTTCTGGTTGAAATAAAGATGATTTTTAAATGCGATAGAAAACCGTTGGTACGCACAGTATTACAAAATATTTTTGTTGTTTTGCTATTAGCAGTGTTATGTGCATTTTTGATTTCTTTGTATTGTTTTATTCAGCCACGGGGTTATCGAGCAACCTTAACGTTTTCTTTATCTGATACTGTTGGAAAACCTTTGCCAATTGATAAACAAAATAATGTTATTGCTCTTCTATTATCACAGCCTATATTTTTTAACGATTTAATCTTACGTAATCTTTCTTTTGAGAGGCACTTAAAGAAAGATTTTCATGAAAATATTCGTTTATCTCGCAATGGTGATTTTATCGATCTTATTTTTGAAGCAAAAACATTTGGAGCTGCTCAATACGGATTAGAAACCTGGTTTTCAGCATTTTCAAAAATAATCAGAAAACAAAAACAAAAATTATTGTTAGGGGAACGGCAAATTACTCAACAATATGATAAAACTGCGATATTCAATATAGTTCAGGAGTTTCGTTCATCAGTTGATTCTTTCATTTACCACAATATAAAACAAGCAGAGCTTAATGATCTTTCTGTGCAATTAACGGAAACAACTTTAAAGCGTATTCATTTAACGGTTTTAAACTCTACTGTTAATATGATGCGTGAAAGTGGACAGTCTTTACTGTCTTTATCATTTATTGCAAGAAATCCAATGATTTCTACACTAGAATCTAGGCGTGATCTTTTGGAGACGCAAAGAGCACATATGATCACACAATTAGGTTGGACACATCCTCAGATTAAGGCAATGACTGCTGAATTAGAAGCAGTTTCTCATCAATTAGAAAATAAAATTTTGCAGATTGTTCACCAACTTCATGCTGATGAGGTTATTGCAATGGAATTTGAAAAACAACTAAAAAAAAGGGTTAGCTTTTTTGTAAAAGATCAATTCCAAGCTTTGGATCAAATGTTTAACGAGCTCGAAAATAAAATAAGAACAATAGTAGACGTGCAAAACGAAGAGCTTAATGAGGATTCTTCTCTTCTAAAAAATATAAAGATTCATGTAGTTGTACCAACAACGATAAAAGCAATTTCTTTTATGACTCTTTACGAAAAAAATGTTATTATTAGTGCTTTTACAGGCTTAGTCATTCTTTTAGGAGGGGGAATATTGTTTTGTCTATACTATGCTGCAAAAAAAAACAAGCCAAGAGAAGATGGTTTAAAAGGTGATGAGAAGAGTGCCTTAGTATTTGAAGGAATAAAAAAACTTGAGTCTTTTATTACATTAGAAAGATTATCTGATTTTTTAAAATGTCGCGCTTCAATGATTGTTTCAATCATTGGGCCAGAATCTGCCCGAACGGCAGCAAAGTTCTCTCTTCATCTCATAAAAGAGCGTAAAACAATTTTGTTGGTAGATATTTCTGGTCAACAAATAGAGAAAGTCATTGGTCCACATCGAGGATTGAGCGATATTTTAACAGGGAATGCCCAGTTGCAGGATGTTATTTATCGTGATTATGATACGGGGGTTGATATTCTTCCCCAGGGGTTAACGAACACTATTTCTGCACAAGATTTTTCAGCTAATCTCCCTAATTTATTGCAAGAATTTAAAAAAGATTATGATTTCATAATTTTAGAAATGGAGAGTGAACCAAAATATGGATTTGAGCAATTTGCAGAGCTAACAGATTATTATATTTGTAGTATTGCTCTTAATGAACAAGATTGGATTCTGCAAATGGTGAGTAGGTTTCCGAAAACTGTTTTCCGTGTGGTTGCATCATAAACATCACAGAGTATTAATCGTGTGTTATAGTGATACTTTGTCTTGTGTTAAATTGTAGTACATATTAAGAATAACTAATATTTATATATTTAAGTTTTGAAATGAGTTATGGTTGGAGAAAGGCGTGGGGAATCAGAGATGACAGTAAAGAGTTTGAATGATAGCATTTTGACACCATTGCAGAAAAAAAATCGAAAACAAATTCGTATATGGCTTTATTTTATTTTATTCCTTTGTTTGGCGATTGTTTTAGTGGGAGGTGCTACCCGCTTGACGGGATCAGGGTTATCGATAACTGAGTGGAAACCAATTCATGGAGTCATTCCACCAATTGGTGTGGAGCAATGGCAGGAAGAGTTTTTAAAATATCAACAGATAGCGCAATATAAGTTGCTTAATCGCGATATGACGTTAAGCGCGTTTAAAGTAATTTTTTGGTGGGAATGGGTGCATCGCATTTTAGGTCGTCTTGTTGGTTTTGTGGCTTTGTTAGGTTTAATTTGGTTTTGGGCGACCAAACGTATTGAAAAAAATATCTTGCTTCAGCTTAGCATTGTGCCAATTCTTATCGTATTTCAAGGAGTGATTGGCTGGTGGATGGTGGCTTCAGGTATTGGCCAAAGTGATTTAACAAGCGTGAGCCAATATCGTTTGGCATTCCATCTTATAACAGCATGTTTTGTTATTATTTTTGTTACTTATTTATCGCGAGGTTTTGCGGAATATTCAGAAAAACCAGCTAATCAAAGAATTCAATACTTTGCTGGATGCTTTGTTGTTCTCATTTTGATTGAGATTTATTTAGGTGCTTTGGTTGCAGGACTTCATGCTGGAAAAATTTATAATACATGGCCACTTATGGATGGTCAGATTATTCCTGATGGATTATTACAGCATGAGCCTATTTGGCTTAATTTATTCGAAAATCCTTTAACGGTTCAATTTGTTCACCGTTTTTTTGCTTATTTTTTGTTAGTCGCAGCAATTATTCATGCTTTATATCTACAAAAAAATGTTCCAAACTCAACCCATTCTCGTCGTGCGTTTTTTGTGTGTATTATGGTCATAATTCAAGCATTTTTGGGTATTCTCACGTTGTTATACGAAGTTCCCATAAGTTTGGGGCTTCTTCACCAAAGCGTTGCATTAGTGATTTTGTGTTTTTCAGTCGTACATTGGCGAGCAACAAAAGGAGCGTATCGTACTATTGAATAAAGGTTTTTTTCTAGAGAAATTTAGCTTTCTGAAAGCATTAAATCGAGATTTTGAATAGCTGCTGAGGATGCGCCTTTACCTAAATTATCGAATATAGCACAGAGATTGAAAATTCCTTCGCGTTCATTGCCAAACACGAACAATTTCATTCCATCTTTATGAGCTAAGCATTCTGGGTTAAGTTTAGTAAGAGCATCAGTTTCTTCTTGTGATGCAATTGTTATGATATTTTGTCCATTGTAATGGTTTTCAAAAATTTCACGCAGATCAGAACAGTTTGCTGATTTTGTAAGTAAATGGCGATGTAGTGGAATATTTACAATCATTCCTTGGGAAAAACGACCAACACTTGGTATAAAAATGGGAGTTTGGCTGATTTGTCCATAGAGTTTAATTTCTGGAACATGTTTGTGTTTAAGATTAAGACCATAGATAAAATAATTTTCTCGAATTTCATTTTGTCGAGATCGGTTTTCCATTTGTGCAATCAATTGTTTTCCTCCACCGGTATAACCGGATATTGCATTAATTGATATCGGATAGTCTGCATCTAGCAGGCCTGCTTCACGGAGTGGTCGAATCAAGCTAATTGCACCGGTAGAGTAACACCCGGGATTAGTCACGTAGTGTGCCGCTTGGATACGTTTTTTTTGTCCCGCAGTCATTTCAGGAAAACCGTAGACCCAATCTGGTGCAATACGGTGAGCTGTTGAACTATCAATAATTCTAATTTTTTTATTATTTTTAAGCCAGTTAACCGTTTCTCGCGCAGCATCATCTGGAAGACACAAAATAGCAATGTCGGTTTGATTAAGAAAGTCTCGCCGAATATCAATATTATGTCGATCTGTATGAGAAAGAGAGAGTAATTTAAAATCCGAACGCTCTGCTAGTCGTTTTTGTATTTGTAATCCGGTTGTTCCATATTCACCATCAATAAAAACTTTTGTTGCCATTCTATTTGCCTTGAATTAATTTTTTTATGCCATATTTCGGTTGTCGCAATTATAAATTATTTTAAATTATTACCAACTTAAATTGTTGAATTTCTTAAGATTATGGATTGTTTTTCTTGTAAAAAATGCAACAAATAAAAATGCGTGAAAAGAAGTTTAATACTCACTTGACACTATTTTTCTGGGGGAAGAGTTTGTGTTTAATGGCAAAGGAAATAAAATAAATATTTATTTGCTCCATTTTTAAGTAAGAATGGTTTAAAATGTTTGGTCTGCATGGTTCGCTGTGTTATCGTTCCATGACTTTATTTTTTTGATGTTAGGAACGTGTTT